>PHBI01000268.1 GCA_002841945.1 Deltaproteobacteria bacterium HGW-Deltaproteobacteria-14 | reverse complement strand
TGTGGCCCGCCGAGGGCGCCGTCGCCGCCGAGGTGCTGCCGCTGATGCGCGACGCGGGGCGCCACCACCGGCGGCGTCTGGGCGGGGGCCTCGCCACGCCCCTTGGCGCGCGCCTCGGCGATCGCGGCGCGCTCGGCCGGCGACAGCGTGACCGGCGGCGCCTGGCCCGGGCGGCCCGGGGGGCGTCGGTCGAGCTCGAGCTCCGCCTTCAGCTCCGCCTTCACCTCGGCCTTGATCGACGCGAGCTCGTCGGCGGTGAGGTCGCGCGGGCTGCGTTCGCACGCCGGCGCGGCGCTGGCGAGCAGCGCGGCGCCGACGACGAGGGTTGCGTGGATGCGGTTCATGACTGGACGGCTTACACGATCCGTGCAGGTTTTTCGACAGTCGGTCGGGCCACGCCTACCCTGAACATGCGCTACGTAGGTCGGCGCGGGGAGGAAGAGATGGCGGATGTCGACGCGAGCACCACCGCAGCCGAGGACCCGGGGCTGCGGATGATCTGCCCGGCCTGCAACCGCAGCTACGACGCCGGCGAGTTCGTGTGCAAGGCGTGCGGCTCGGGGCTCCTGGAGATCCCCGACGCGCCGCTGCTGTCGGGTAACCTCCTCGACGATCGCTACGACGTCGAGGGCGTCGTGGGGACCGGCGGGATGGGGACGGTGTACCGGGCGCGACAGCGCGGCATGGAGCGCGAGGTCGCCGTCAAGGTGCTGCACGCGCACTACGCCCACCAGCCGCGCGCGGTGAAGCGCTTCTTCCGCGAGGCGCAGGCCGCCAGCAAGCTCGTTCACCCGAACATCGTGACGGTCTACGACTTCGGGCGCTCCCTCGAGGGGCACCTGTACATGGTGATGGAGCTGCTCGAGGGGTGGACGCTCGGGGATCTCATCCACTACCGCGCCCCGCTCGATCCGGCGCTGGCGATCGCGATCGCCGCGCAGATCTGTGACGCCCTCGGCGAGGCCCACCACCGCCGCCTGGTCCACCGCGACCTCAAGCCCGACAACGTGCTCCTGACGACGGTCGAGGACGGGCTGTGGGCGAAGGTCCTCGACTTCGGGATCGCGCGGGCGATGCGGGATCCCGAGTCGTCGCTGACGATCAACCAGTCCACGGTCGAGATCGCGGGCACGCCGTCGTACATGAGCCCCGAGCAGATCCTCGGCAAGGAGCCCGATCCGCGCTCGGACCTGTACGCGCTGGGCATCATCCTGTTCGAGATGCTGACCAAGCGGCGCCCGTTCGACGACGAGAGCTCCGTCGCCCTGTGCATGAAGCAGCTCAACGAGCCGGCGCCGCGGGTGTCCTCGGTGGTCTCGGCCGGGACGGCGCTCGACGCGGTCGTGGCGGGGCTGCTCGAGAAGAGCGCCGACGCGCGCCCGCAGGACGCCCAGGAGGTCCGCGCGCTGCTCCTCGCGTGCCCCGAGGCGCGGGGGCAGATCGACTTCACCGGGCTCCTCGACCCGCAGCGGGCCCGCGGGCTCAGCCAGAAGACCACCCGCGGCGACGCGGCGGTCCTGATGGTCCAGCCGACCCTCGACTCGTCGCTCGATCCGCGGGGCAACGCCCCGTCCCTCGGGGTGGTGATCGACCGCGCCAAGGAGCAAGCCGCGGCGGCGTTGAGCGCGCTGGCGGACCTGCACTTCGTGGAGCTGCCGAAGGCCGAGGAGGAGCCCCGGCGGTCGTCGTCCTCGTCTCCGCCGCCGCTGCCCAGCGCCGCGCGCCCGGAGTCGAAGCGCCGTAAGATCACCGCCATCGCCCAGATCATCGGCGACCACCCGAGCGTGCTGCGCTCGCGCGCGGTGACCCGCTGGACCGAGGCCCGGGAGGGCGACGGTTGGAGCCTGTCGGTGGAGGCGCAGAAGATCGTCGTGCGGATCCACGGCGAGGGGGGCGACCCGGAGGATCCGTCGGGCTCGGCGCAGCTCATCGCGCGCCTCGTCGAGCTCCAGGGGGAGGCCCTGCGCGGCAACCTCGCGCTGCGCATCGGCGCCGCGTCGGTCACGCCGGAGCGCTCGGTGGCGGACGCGCTGGACCTCAGCCGGCGCCTCGCGGCGTCGAGCGGTCACGGGGTGGTGACCGTCCCGCGCGAGATCGACATGGGCTCGGTGGACGCGCTCGACATCCGACCGCAGAGCGAGGTCTTCCTGCCCGACGGCAAGCCCATCGCCTGCGTCGCCCTGCGCCAGGGCGAGGCGGGAGCGACGTTCCCGACGCTGCTCTGGGGGCGGAGCCTGCCGCTGCGGCGTCTGGGACAGCTCGCCGACGAGGCGCGCCGCGCCGGGCCGGTGGCGGCGGTCGTGACCGGCGGGCGCGGGCTCGGCCGCAGCGCGCTCGTGAAGAGCTTCGTGACGGGGCGCACCCACCTCTTCGTGCGCGTCGCGCCCGGGGCCGCGATGTGGCCGGGTCACACCGCGGCCACGCTGGTGGCGGCCGCGCACGGGATCTGGCCGCTGACCGGGCGCCTCGAGGACCTCGACGGGCTCGAGGTCGACCAGCGGCAGCGCGAGCTGCTCGAGCTGTTGCTGGCCGACAAGCCGGCGGACGGCGCCCCCACCATCCGGACCCTGGCGCGGCTGGTGGTCGACTCCCTGGCGAACTACGCCGGCGACGGACCGCTGGCGATCGTCATCGACGACGCACACCTCATCGATCGCGCCAGCCAGGAGCTGCTCGAGGTCGCGCTGGAGCTGGCGCAGGGGCGCCCGTGGTGCGTGGTCGGGACGTCGCGGTGGCTCAAGCCCGGGATGTTTCTGGCCGGCGCGCACCGGATCGACCTGCGGCCGCTGAGCCTGCGGGCGTCCAACGCCGCGCTCGACGCCCTCGGGGTGGGCCCGCGTCAGCGCCACGCGCTGATGGCGGCGGCCCACGGCAACCCGCTGGCGCTGCACCTGCTGGCGCACGCCGTCGAGGAGGGCCGGGGCCTGCCGACCGGGGACGTGGTCCCGGCGCTCCTGCCGGAGTACCTGCGCAGCAGCGTCGCCGCGGTCGCGGACAAGGCGTGGGTGGGCGCGGCGCTGGGCGACCCGATGGCCGACGACTTCGCCACCCACGGGGCGCGCCTCTACCTCGAGGCGGGGCTGACCGACGCCCTCTCGACGTGGCTCGTGGACCGGTTGGGCCGCCTCGGGCCGGTGCCGCGGGCGCTGGCGGCGCAGTGGACGGCGGCGCGGGCCGACGATCACGCGACGCGCGCCGAGCGCTGCGAGCGCCTCGGGCTGTGGCGCCAGGCGGCGCTCGAGTACGAGACGGCGGTCGCGCTGGTGCCCCCGGAGGAGCGAGGCAAAAAGCAGCTCCGCGCCGCGCACATGCGCGCCAGGGCGGGGGACATCCGCGGCGCGGTGGCCTCCTGGGACGCCTCCCTGCGGGCCGGCGTCGGGCAGCAGAGGCCCACGGAGCTGCTCGGTTTCGCGGGGGCGCTGTTGGACCTCGGCGAGCAGGAGCGCGCGGCCCAGGTGCTCGACCACGTGGGGGCCGCGATCGATCCCGCAGTTGCACCACGCTCATTCGCTGAAGTGCTTGCGCTCAAGGCACGAGCCGCTGTGCGACGCAGCGATCCGGCCCGCGCGATGACGTGGCTCAACGAGGCGCGGGTGGCGACGGAGCGCCTCAAGCGGACGGACGCCCGCGCGGCGCGGGCGCTCGAAGCGCTGACCCAGGAGATCCGGGCCGAGATCGCGATCAGCGAGGGGGACCGTGAGACCGCGCGGGTGAACCTGCGCCAGGCGCGGGACGCGTTCCGGGATCTCGGACGGCACGCCGAGGCCCTGCGCTGCCTCATCGACCTCGGGCGCCTGGAGCTCGAGGGGGACATGGCGTCGCGCGCCGGGGACACGTTCCGGGCGGCGCTGCGGCTCGCGGCCGCGGCGGGGCTCGGGCGCGAGGTCTTCCGGGCCGAGGTCGGCCTCGGCGAGGCGCTGACGGCGCTCGGCGAGGTGGACGAGGGCGCGGCGCTGTTGCGGCGCTGCCTCCGCCGCGCCGGGGACGCGGACGAGTCCGGCGGGCTGGCGCTCGCCGCGGTGGCGATGGCGCGCACCATGCTGCAGCGCGGCCTGTGGGCGGACGCCCAGCGCTACGTCGAGCGGGCGCGGACCT
>PHBI01000057.1 GCA_002841945.1 Deltaproteobacteria bacterium HGW-Deltaproteobacteria-14 | reverse complement strand
CCAGCTGCGGCCTCCGGGTCCCGACCTGCCGTCGGAGAGAGCTACGGACTCCGGTCCGCGCCCTGCCGTTTCAGGTCAGAACCTGATCAAATAGACGCCGCCCGCCATGCTGAAGAGGCCCGCCTGCTTGAGCATCTTGACGAGCCAGGTGATCAGCACGCCGTGCTCGATGTGTCGCGACAGCTGATAGAAGGCGTCGACGGTGACCTCGTCGAGGGCTCTCGTCAGGAGCGCGTCACCCTCCTCGCGCGGCAGGCCCTCGATCTCATCGAGGACCCGCTGCAGGCGCGGCGCGCTGTAGACGGTGAACTTCTGGACCGCCTGCAGCGCGAGGTAGCGCAGGGTGTAGGTGAGCACGTCCTTGGACTCGGTCGGCAGGCGGTGGACCCAGTTGTGGATGGTGTAGTTGTTGAGGAACTGGTCCATGCGGTCGCCGACGCGCTCGCGGAGGCGGTCCCGGCGGCGCCGGTACTCGGTCCAGACCTCGCCGATGGTCATCATCACCGCCTCGGAGCTGTCCTCCGCGGCCTGATCGTGGGCGGCCTCGTCCTCGCTCGTCGGGAGGATCTCGCGCAGGCGCACGTAGCTGTCGATGATCGAGGTCGTCAGGCGGTTCCAGTTGGTGCGCGCGTGGCGGGATTTGTGCGGGCGCACCATCGAGCGCACGACCAGCAGGGCGACCGAGGCCGGGGCCTCGATGGTCGAGAAGCGGCGCAATATCTCGCCCTTCACCTTGGGGTCCCGCAGCAGCGCCATCTCGCGCTGCACCGGCGCGAGGTCGCCCTGGGCGGTCTGCTTTCGCAGCACTTCGTTGGTCCGCTTGGCGAACCAGAGCATGAGGAAGAGCCGCTCCTCGAGGGTCATGCTGTGGTCGCCCATCAGCTCGACGACGAGGTCGCGGACCTCGACGGTGGCCCGGTAGAACGGGCGCACGTCCCGGGTGTCCATGCCGGCCTGGATCTTGTGCCGCTCGACGGTGTCGAGATCGAGCGGGATCACGTCTGCGGCGTCCGGGTGGAGGATGAGCTCCCGCGTCAGCTCGGGGCAGGACGGGGTCGCGGTGAGCTCGAGGTGATCGCCCACGCGCTTGAGCTTGCGGGGGTAGATCGCGCACACGTCCGACAGCATGGCGTGGCCGAAGTGCTTGTGCAGCTCGCACAGGTGGCGCTCGTCGAGCAGCGGGCAGGCGTCGTCGGCGTCGTGGCGGATCTGGTAGCGGGTCGGCGTCCGCTTGCGCTTGCTGCCCGGGATCACCTTGATCGAGTCGTGCAGCTTCGGGGCGATCTCCTTGGCCGAGAACTGCGCCGCGATCATCATCTTGCGATACGCGTCCGGATCGATGTCCACCCGCCAGCCGTAGCAGCAGTGGTCTTCGCAGTCTGGTCCGATGCAGTGGAACCGGGTCATGTACCGGAGCTGCAGGTGCTGTCCGTCGAGCTCTTCGAGCATTGCTGGCTGACCTCTGTCCTCGTCGGCTACTCCGACCGCCCGAGGATACCCGTTCGGGCCGCGGATCCAATGGCAGGGGAACCCGGGCGCGCGCCCGCCGTGATCACCGCGGATGCGGCGGGCAACCCAACGGAGTTACAGGGTGTGACACCGTGTGGCATCGCAACATGAGGCAGCCGTGGCGCGCTCTAGCCGCGGCTGTTCGTGCGAGAACTTTAGAAAAAAACTGGCCGATCAGACCTTCCTCTTCACTTCGCCTCGTGTTTTCGGGACTATCCCACCACGCGATTGGCCGGAGGAGGGTACATGCGGCGTGTCATCGAGGTAGCGGTTGGCCTAGTGTTGGTGGTCATGGCGGGCTGCGGCGGCGATGGGTCCATCCAGTCGGGCCAGGCACCGCGCGTAGAGGTCAGCGACGGTACGAACCCGATCTCGCAGAACGGGACCGTCAACGTCACCGCGAACCTCCCGACCCGCTTCACCGTATCCAACACCGGGACCGGCCCGCTCGAGATCAGGGACATCACCCTGACCAGCGTGCCCGAAGGCGCGTTCTATCTCTCCTCCCTCCCGACGCCCAGCGCCGCCGAGCCGATTCGCGTCTACCCGGACGACTTCGACCACGAGTTCACTGTCACGTTCACGCCCACCGGCGCCGCCGTCGGGGCGAACGCGCGGGTCACGATCACCACGAACAAGACCATCGATGGTTACGAGACCTTCGTCTTCAACATCTCCCCCGAGGTCGCGACCCCCCGCCTGCTCGTGCAGCCGAAGGTCGTCGACTTCGAGACGGTCGGTGAGAACGCCTCCTCCACCAAGTCCGTGGCCCTCCTCAACACCGGCGCGGCCGAGCTCGTCATCACCGGCTTCTACCTCAGCGGCAGCCCCGGCTACAGCCTCGACATGGGCGGCCAGGCCTTCCCCGTCAGCGCCGCCACGGCCTCGACCGGGATCACCTTCGACACCCCGCTGACCATCGCCGCCGGCGCCTCGAACCACCTCGACATCACCTACGCCGCCAGCGGCCCGGAGCCCGCCGAGGGCGCCGTGGTGTTGCTCACGAACGACCCGAGCGCCCCGGGCGGGACCACCATCGAGATGTACGCGAACGTCGCCGGCCCCTGCATCCAGGTCAGCCCGACCCGCGTGGACTTCGGCGGCAAGCTCGTCGGCCAGCAGGCGACCATCAACGTCCAGATCCAGTCCTGCGGCGACCGCGCCCTCACCATCTCCGACGTCTCCCTGACCGACGACGGCTTCGGCGCCTTCGGCATCACCGCGATCGCGCTCGGTACGCTCCCGGTGGAGCTCGAGCCGGGCCAGACCCTCTACCTGCCGGTCACCTACCTCCCCGCCGCGGTCTCGCCGATCGGCGTGGGCGGCTCGCCCGAGGGGGACGAGGGGCTGCTGCGAATCGTCTCCAACGCCTACATCACCAACTACGACGTCGAGCTGTCCGGCTTCGGGACCGACGGCAGCTGCCCGACCGCCAACATCACGATCGCCGAGGGCGAGGAGGTCATCCCCCAGACCACGCTGCACCTCAACTCGACGGGCAGCACCGCGACCAACGGCGCCATCACCGGCTGGGAGTGGTCGGTCGTGCAGCCCTCGGGCTCCGCCTCGGTGTTCCTGCCGAGCCCCTTCGTGCAGAACCCCACCTTCGAGGCCAACGTCGTCGGCGAGTACATCTTCCGGCTCAAGGTCTACGACGCGCTCGGCACCGCGTCCTGCGAGGAGGCCACCAAGACGGTCTACGTGACCTCGCCCGAGGCGATCCACGTCGAGCTGCTCTGGACCACCCCGGGCGACGTGGACGAGACCGACACCGGCTTCACCGCCTTCGGCGAGTCGGTCGGCTCCGACGTGGACCTCCACTTCCTGCACCCGAGCGCCGTGAGCGCCTGGAACCCGGCCGGTTGGTTCGACAGCCGCTACGACTGCTACTGGTCCAACATCGCGCCGAACTGGGGCGGGGCCGGCGCGACCGACGACCCGAGCCTCGACCGTGACGACACCGACGGCGCGGGTCCGGAGAACCTGAACCTGGCGTTCCCGGAGAACGGCAAGACCTACCGCGTCGGCGTCCACTACTGGGACGACTGGGGCTACGGGATCAGCTTCGCGACCATCCGCGTCTACATCTACGGGCAGCTCCGGATGCAGTGGGCCAACGTCCAGCTCCTGAACTACGATATGTGGGACGTGGCCACCATCACCTGGCCGGCCGGGGCCGTGACCAAGGTCGGCGGCAACTCCCCCCAGATCACCTCGAACTACCCGGTGCCGTTCTTCTAGGATCTCGCATCGCAACATGGATGAGAAGGGCGTCCCACGGGGCGCCCTTCGTCTTTGTGATGCAGCGCAAACGCGTGAGGGCGAGCGGGAGCGGAGCGGACGGCGGGAGGGCGTGACCGGGGTCAGGCCTGCTGCTCGACGAAGTGCCGGATCAGCTTGGCGAGGACCCGGGGGCGCTCGATGGTCGACAGGTGGCCGGTCATCGGGATGGTCTCGAGGCGCGCTCCCGGGATCGCGACCGACAGGGTCTTCGCGTAGACCGGCGGCGTCGCGACGTCCTCGTCGCCCACGATGACCAGGGTTGGCGCCTGGATCGCGTGTAGGCGCCTGGTCAGGTCCTCGCGGCCCACCACCATCTTCACCGCCAGCGCGATGGCCCGGCGGTCCATCTGGCCCATCGCGTCCTCCCACTGGGCCACGATCTCGGGGTGCTCGCGGTGGAACGTCTGGCCAAACATCACGGCGGAGGCCTGGCGGGTGAGCCACGGGCGCGGCCCGAAGAGCCGCGCGGTGGTCGCGAGCGCGGTGTAGCGGGCGCGCTTGAGCGCCTCCTCGCCACCCGCGCTGGTGTCGATGAGGACGAGCGCCCGGACTCGGTCGGGGTGAGCGATCGCCACCCGGAGGGCGGCCATGCCGCCCATGCTGATCCCGACGAAGGTCGCCCGCTCGATCCCGAGGGTGTCGAGGACCCGGAGGTAGTCCTCGGCCTGGTCGACCATGCCGTAGGGGTGCGGCGGGGCGTCGCTGCGGCCGTGGCCTCGGAAGTCCACGTTGAGGACGTGGTGGTCCTGAGCCAGATCGGTCACCTGGTCGGCGAACATCCGCCCGTCGCACAGCAGGCTGTGGCCGAACAGGACGGTGTCGCCGTGCTCGCGGCCGAGCTCCTCGACGTAGAGCGCCGCCCCGGGGGCGTACGCCACGCGGTGGATCTCAGCCACGCTCACGCAGCGCGCGGACGAAGGCCGCAGCGAGGTTCGCGGCCACCTGCGAGCGATAGCGGGCGGTCGAGCGGATGTCGTCGATGGCGGTGACGTCGCGCACCATCGCCTGCGCGGCGCGCGCCTCGAGGCCCGGGTCTGCGACCCTCGCGCCCTCGAGCGCGGCCTCGGTGTGCGCGGCGACGAGGACCGTCGGGGCGACCGAGGCGAGCCCGATCCGGACCTCCCGGGCGACCCCGTCGACGACCTGCGCGCAGCCGGCGAAGCCCACCTTCGAGATGGCCTGGAAGGCGCGCGTCCCGACCTTCTTGTAGAAGTGGACCCAGCCGTCTGCGGCCGGCCGGCGCAGCACCCGGACCGACTGCACGAGCTCGCCCGGCCGCAGGTCCATCCGCTTGTAGCCGGTGTGGAAGCCGCGAAAGGCCGTGGTGCGCGTCCCGGCGGCGCTGATCAGCGTCAGCGCGGCGTCATAGGCGACCAGCGCGGGCGGCGAGTCCGCAGCGGGCGAGGCGTTGGCGATGTTGCCGCCGATGGTGCCGCGGTTCTGGATGGCGATGGCGCCGGTCTCGCGGGCGGCCCGGACCAGCATCGGCAGGTCGGCCTGAACGGTGGCGTTGGCGCGGATCTCGCCGTAGGTGGTGAGCGCGCCCAGGGTCACGGCGTCCGCGGTGACCTGGATCCCAGCGAGCTCGGGCAGGCCCCAGATGGACAGGTACCGCCCGGGCGGGAGCTTGCCCGCCTCGAAGAGCACCATCAGGTCGGTGCCTCCGGCGAGCGGGGTCCACACCCCGGGCTCGCGCGCCATCAGCGCGAGCGCCTCGGCGAGGGTCGGTGGAGCGACGACGTCGTACTGCGGGACGTTCGCCCTCATGCCGCACCTCCGCCGTGGCCGCTGGCGTCCTCACGCGCCCGGATGGCGCGGGCGGCCGTCGCCACCGAGTCGAAGATCTTGATGTAGCCGGTGCAGCGACAGAGGTTGCCGGCGAGCCCCTCGCGGATCTGCGCCTCGTTGGGATCGGGGTGCTCGCGTAGCAGCGCCACCGTCGCCAACACCATCCCCGGCGTGCAGATGCCGCACTGCGCGCCGCCGGCGTCGATGAACGCCTGCTGCACCGCGTGGAGCTCGTCCCCGGTCGCCAGCCCTTCGATCGTCTCGATGGTCGCCCCGCGGGCCTGGATGACCGGCACGAGGCAGGTGTTGACGAGCTTGCCGTCCACGAAGGCCGAGCACGCGCCGCACTCTCCCTCGCCACAGCCCTCCTTGGTCCCCGTCAGCCGCAGCTCCTCGCGCAGGACGTCGAGCAGCCGCGCCATCGGGTACGTCTCGACCGTGCGCTCGACCCCGTTCACCGTGAAGGTGATGGCGACCTTGCCGAAGGCGACCTCAGCCATGATTGACCTCGCTCGTGGTCGGTCCCGCCGCGGCGAGCACCGCCTCCATGATGTCCTCGGGCAGCGCCGGCGCCCGCCGGATGCTCACGCCGATGGCGTCCTCGATGGCGTTCAGGATGGCCGGCGCGGGGCCGTCCATCGGCAGCTCGCCGACGCCCTTGGCCCCCGACGGCCCGTAGCTGAACGGCACCGAGTGGAAATAGACCCGGATCGGCGGCACGTCGGCGGCCGTCGGGATGATGTAGTTGGTCATCTGGTTGTTGGCCATGTGGCCCTCACGCCAGTCGACCCCCTCGTAGATAGCCCAGCCGATGGCCTGCGCGACCCCGCCCTCGACCTGGCCGGCGGCGAGCTGCGGGTTGATCAGCGTGCCGATGTCCTGCACCGCGACGAAGTCGGTGACCTTCGCGCTGTAGGTGAGCGTGTCGACCTCGACCTCGGCGACGTAGGCCGCCCAGCCGAAGGCCGCGTAGGCCGCGCCCCGATACGTCTTGTCGTCCCACACCACGCCAGGAGGCTGCTTGTACTTGCTGTAGATCCGGAGCGTCCCGAAGCGCTCGAGGTACGCGTCCACCGCCCCGGCGAACTGCTCGGCGGTGTAGTCGCCGGCCTTCAGGAAGGTCGCGTCGCGGAGCGTGCTCACCAGCGCCTCCGAGGCGTCCTGGACGAGGCGGCCGACCACCATGCAGGTGCGCGAGGCCACCGTGGGGCCGCTGTCGGGGACCCGCGCGGTGTCGGGCTGGGCCACCTCGACCAGCTCGTAGGGGATCCGCAGCGCGTCGGCCGCGATCTGCGAGAAGATGGTGTTGGTCCCCTGGCCGATCTCGGTGCTCGCGGCGAGCACCGTGACGTGGCCGCCAGGGCCGGCCTCGACGCCGACCACCGACGCCAGGTAGACCTCGCCCGAGCCGGTGAAGCCGGACCCGTGGAAGAACGTCGCCAGCCCCATGCCCTTCTTGGTCGTGTTGGCGGGGTCGGCGTTGTGCACCGCGAAGGCCGCCTTCTTCTCGGCCCAGCCGGCGATGTTGAGGGCGTCGTCGAGCATCGCGCCGAGGTCGATGGCCTCCTCGATCGTCTGGCTGGTGGCGGTCGTGTCGCCGCGGTTCAGGAGGTTTCTGCGCCGCAGCTCCTCCGGCGGCAGGCCGACCGCGCGGGCGACGTGGTCGAGGTGCCGCTCGAGGGCGAAGATCGACTGCGGGGCGCCGAAGCCCCGGAACGCGCCGTGGGGCGGGAGGTTCGTCGCCACGGCGCGCCCCACGACCCGGGCGTTCGGGCAGCGGTAGGGCCCGCAGGCGTGGATCGTCCCGCGCGACAGCACCACGGCGGACAGGGTCGCGTAGGCCCCCCCGTCGAGCACGAAGTCGATGTCCATCGCCACGAGCTCGCCGTCGCGGGTCACCGCCGTCCGGTGCCGCGTCCGCGACGGGTGCCGCTTGGTGGTGCAGGCCAGGTCCTCGGCCCGGTCGTAGATGATCTTGACCGGCACGCCGCCGGCCTTCCACGACAGCAGCGCGGCGTGCCCAGCGAGGATCGAGGGGTACTCCTCCTTACCGCCGAAGCCGCCCCCGGTGACCGTCTGCACGACCCGGACCTGCTCTGCCGGCAACCCGAAGAGCGGCTTGAGCGCCTTGTGCACGTAGTACGGGCACTGGAGCGAGCCCCACACGGTCACCCCCTGGCCGGGCGCCGCGACGGCGATCATCCCCATCGGCTCGATGTACATCTGCTCCTGCGCGCCGGTCTCGTAGCTGCCCTCGACGATCACGACGTCGTCGCGGGCGAAGGCCGCGTCCACGTCGCCCTTGGTCATGTCGAAGCGCTTGAAGACGTTGTCGGCGCCGAAGAGCAGCGTGTTGCACTGCAGCGAAGACTCGATATCAAAGACTGTAGGGAGCGGATCCACGTCGATGTGTACATGCTCACGCGCGGCGGCGAGGAGGTGCTTGTCGGGGTGCGCGAGCAGCACCACCGGCTCGTCCGGGTGGCGGATGACGTCGTGGGCGAGGAAGGGCTGATCGGCGATCAGCATCGTCACGACGTTCTCCCCCGGGACGTCGGCGGCGGTGACGATGACGAACTCGTCCCAGGGTATGGCCGGGTCGAAGCGGATCCCGGTGATGCGCCCGTGGGGGACGGCGCTGCGCACGGTGGTCCCGTGGATCATGCCGTCGAGCACGATGTCATCGACGTACAGCGAGCGGCCCGTGACCTTGTCCGTGCCCTCCTTGCGGGGCATGCTCTGGCCGACGTACTTGCCCATGTCACCTCCCCGCGGGGCGCTCGCGCGGCCCACCAGCGCGCCGTGCGCTCCCACCCGCGTAGCCGACGAGGGCACGGGTGTCAACGCATCCCGCAGCCGGGCTCACGTCGCGACGAGCACGACCACGGCGCGATCCGCGACCAGGTAGCTGCTCTGCTCGACGGGCTCGGGGGCGGCCGCCGTCAGGATCTCGCCGGGGGCGGGCAGGGCGGTGTCGAGCACGCGGTGCCAGCGGCGCCCGGGCGGCGGCGTCGGGAGCTCGAAGCGGAGCGGCTCGTCATGGGCGCTGACCAGGATGTGGAGCGGGTCGTCGCCGGGGCCGTCGAGGCCATAGGAGAGCGTGCGCGCGCCGTCGCTCCAGTCGGGCTCGCCCACGTGGACCCCGTGCCAGGCCACGGTGACCCGACCCCACCGGGAGGCGCCGCGGGTGCCCGCGCCGATGGCGTATTTCTGGGGCCAGAGGCTCGGGTGGGCGCGTCGGAGGCGGATCATCTCGCGGGTGAAGCGGCTCAGCTCGGCCTGCTCGGCCGCCGCGCCCCAGTCGAACCACGAGATGGGGTTGTCCTGGCAGTAGGCGTTGTTGTTGCCGCGCTGGGTGCGAGCCGCCTCGTCGCCCATCAGCAGCATCGGCGTCCCGTGGGCGAGAAACAGCAGCGCCAGGAGGTTCTTCATCTGGCGCATGCGCAGCCGGGCGACGTCCGGGTCGTCGGTCGGCCCCTCGGCGCCGTGGTTCGACGAGATGTTGTCGTTGTGGCCGTCGGTGTTCTCCTCGCCGTTCTCGTAGTTGTGCTTGCGGTCGTACGAGACGAGGTCGGCGAGGGTGAAGCCGTCGTGCGCGGTCACGTAGTTGATGCTCTGGTGAGGCTCGCGACCGTGGGCCTCGTAGAGGTCGGCGCTGCCGAGCAGGCGCGCCGCCGCGGCGCCCGCGTAGCCGAGGTCGCCGCGCACGAAGTGGCGGATGTCGTCGCGGAAGAGGCCGTTCCACTCGGCCCAGCGCTCGCCGGGGAAGCTCCCGACCTGGTACAGCCCGGCGGCGTCCCAGGCCTCCGCGACGAGGCGGGTGTGGAGCAGCAGGGGATCCTGCTCGATCTCCCACAGGAGCGGCGGCTCCTTCATCGGCCGACCGCGCTCGTCGCGCGACAGCGCGCTCGCGAGGTCGAAGCGGAAGCCGTCGACGTGCATCACCTCGACCCAATAGCGCAGGCTGTCGAGGATCAGGCGGCGCACCATCGGGTGGTTGGCGTTGAGGGTGTTTCCGCAGCCCGAGAAGTCCGCGTAGCGGGCGCGCTCGTCCTGGTTGAGCAGGTAGTAGACGGCGTTGTCGAGCCCTCGGTAGGAGAGGCTCGGGCCGCGCTCGTCCCCCTCGGCGGTGTGGTTGAAGACGACGTCGAGGAACACCTCGAGCCCGGCCCGGTGGAGCTCGCGGACCATCTCGCGGAAGCCCGTCAGGTGGCGCATCTCGCGCCAGTCCTCGGTGTAGTAGCCGCGGTGAGGCGAGAAGAAGCCGATGGGGCTGTAGCCCCAGTAGTTCGTCAGGCGCTTACCGTCAACCGGGTTGACGTTGTCGACCTCGCGCTCGTCGAACTGGAAGACCGGCATGAGCTGCACGGTCGTGATGCCGAGCTCCAGCAGGTACGGGATCTTCTCGGTGATGCCCGAGAAGGTCCCGGGGTGGGTCACCCCGGCCGAGGGGTGGCGGGTGAGCCCGCGCACGTGCGCCTCGTAGATGACCCGCTCGCGGGCGCCGTAGCGTGGGGCCGTGACCCCCTGCCAGTCGAAGTCGTGGGAGTCCACGACGAGCGCCTTCATCGCCGAGCGCGCGTTCTCGACCGGCTCGCAGGCTGCGACGCGTGACCAGTTGTCGCCGTAGACGATGGCCCGCGCGTAAGGGTCGAGCAGGACCTTGCGCGGGTTGAAGCGGTGACCGTTGGCGGGATCCCACGGGCCGTGCGCGCGATAGGCGTAGATCTGGCCCGGGCCGACGCCGTCGACGTAGACGTGCCAGTAGTTGAAGGTCCGGTGCAGGCGCGGGTGCAGCGCGATGGCCTGCCGCGGGCGCGGGTCGTCGTAACGATCGAAGAGCAGCAGCTCGATGAGCGTCGCGTTCTGGGAGAACACCGAGAAGTTCACGCCCCCATCGACGAGGGTCGCGCCGAGGGGGAGCGGCTCACCGACGCTCGTCCGGTAGGGACCGGTTTCCACCCGCCGACTGTCGCTCAATGGGTGCATGGTGCGCAATACTCGTCCGACCGCGCGGTCCAATCAGTCCCGCGACGCGGAGGTCGAGGGAGGCCAGCATGCCCGCATGGCGGGCAGGTCCGGGACCGCAACGGGGAGCGCATACGGAGGTTTCCCCCCGAGTGAAAACGTGTAGAATCCCCCGGCGCTGGGCGTTGGAGCTCAGCACCAAACCGAGGACTCCCCATGAAGCTCCGCTTTCTCGTCGCCCTGGTGGCGGCGTGTTCCCTGAGCGCCGGCGCCTGCTCGAAGAAGGCGGACACCCCGGCCGATCCGAGCGCGGCGACCGATCCCGCGACGCCCGCCGATCCGGCCAAGACCGACGAGACCCCCAAGGCCGACGAGGTGAAGACCGACGAGGTGAAGACCGACGAGGCCCCGAAGGTCGACGAGGTGGCCACCGGGAAGCTCGACGCCACCGGCGACCCGATGAAGCGCGCCCTCGCGCTGCAGAAGAAGGCCCTCGAGCTGCTCAAGGCCAACAAGTCCGACCCGAAGGCGGCCGCGGCGGCGATCGACGCGTTCCACAAGGAGAACACCGTCGCGATCGACGCCCTCAAGACGGACCTCGAGGCCATGAGCAAGCAGCTCAAGGAGGACCCGTCCGCCGCCATGGAGATGTTCCAGAAGTACACCGCCGAGCTGCAGGAGATGCAGCAGCTCACGATGGACCTCATGAAGGAGGCCCCCGAGCTGATGAGCACCCCCGAGGTCGCGGCGGCGATGGCCAAGCTGTCGCCCAGCCCGGACGGCGGCGATGACGAGGGCGCCGACGACGGTGGCGCCGTCACCGACGAGGGCGACGACGCCGTCCCCGCCGCCAAGCTCAGCGACGCCGACAAGGCGCTGCTCGAGGACGCCCTGCTCGCGCAGGAGAAGATGATCGAGATCCTCTCGACCAACGCCGCGACCCCGGACAAGGCCGGTGACGAGCTCAGCGCCTACTTCGACGCGAACAAGGACAAGCTCACCAAGCTCGTCGACGTGCAGAAGCGCCTCCAGAACGACCCGACCGCGGCGATGGAGTTCGCCCAGAAGAACATGGCGCGGATCACCTCGATCGCGACCAAGCTCTCCGAGATCGTCAAGAACAACCCGGCCCTCCTCACGAACGAGAAGGTCGCCGCCGCGATGGCGAAGTTCAACGGCGGCGAGTAGCCGCCCCGCTGCATCGCAGCATTCATGACCAAGGCCGCGAGGGCATTTGTCCTCGCGGTCTTTGTGTTTCTGGAGGTAGCGACTTGATGCGCTGCACCGCAGGTGCGGCCAGCGAAGGCGCAGCCCAGGAGGTCCGCGGTGTCTCTAGAAGAGCTCGCGGTGTTTGGCGTCGGCGTCGGTCTGTGGGGGCCGCTTGTAGCTGCCGGTGAGCTTGACGAGCGCGGTGTGCGCGGCGCACGCGCCGATCTTCTCGCCCATGTAGTAGACCGGGCAGCGCCCGATCTCCACGACCTCCATCCCGAGCTCGCGCGCCCGCGCGACGGCGTCGCGGTGGCCGGTCTTGAAGCTGAACCACACCCGGGTGCAGCCGGCCTCGTGGGCCAGCTCGACCGCGCGGCTCGCCACGTGCGGCGTCACCCACAGGATCGCCAGGTCGCCCCGGTCCTCGGGCAGCTCGGAGACCGAGGTGAAGACCCGGTGCCCCTTCGCCTTGCCGCGCGACTCGGTCAGTCCGCCCAGGTCCAGCGTGTAGAAGGGCTTGCCGACCGACACGTAGCTCGCGAACGAGGTCGCCGGGAAGCGCCCCTGCGACGAGTCGCCGATGAGCACGAAACGATCCGCGCCGCGGATCACGTCTTCGAGGGGGTGCGCCATGGCGGCGAGCCTATCACCCCCCACCGCCCCCGCAAGCGGACCCCGTCGCCCCTCGCGCCCCGCGCTACCGCGCGATGCGCCGCTCGACCGGGCGGCCGCCCCGGACGAAGGTCGCGATGATGGTCTTGCCGTCCTCGGCGAAGGTGATCGGCGCCGGGTCGGGGCGCACCGCGTCCCGCGTCGCCTTTGGCGGTGACCCCGGCTCGGTGTGGATGAGCACGCCGTTGCCGAACTCCCCCATCTCGTAGACCGAGTCGTCAGCGCCGCTCCCGCGGACGTAGAGGACGCCGTATCGATCATAGGCGGGCGCGGTGAACGCCTGCCAGCTGCGCACGCGCCCGTCGGGCACGTCGACGACCCACAGCCCGTGCCCGCCGATGGCTACCTGCGACCCGCTCGGCGAGACTGTGATGTGGCTCGGGGCGCTCGTCGCGTCGCTCGCGATCTGGACCCGCCAGCCGTCACGACCGAGGAGCCACAGGTCCGAGACGCACCCCGGGCTGCACTCGCTGACGGCGCTGAGCACCACGTAGGGCGCACCCGGGACGCGCGTCAGGCGGTGCTCGACCACCACCCGCGGGTTCGGGACGATGCCGGTCTGGTCCCGGGCGACGATCTGAGCCTCGGCCCGGCCGAGCCCCTCGCCGGCGAAGAGCTGCTTCATCACGACCGGCTCGCCGTCGGCGAGCGACACGGTCTCTCCCGTCTCGAGGACCCGCATCGGCACGCCGCCGCCCCGCTCCTCGGCGACAACCACACCGACCCCGGGCTCGAGCTGCCAGTAGGCGGCGTCTCCGCCCGTCGGCTGCGGCTCCTCGGTCGTCGGCCTGACCTGCTGCGTCCCCCCGGCACACGCGGTCACCCACGCCGCCATCGCCACGATCAACGTCGTCCGCATCGTATCCCCCGCTGGCTTCCGTCTTCGGGGGCGCGTGACCGCCCCTCGGCCCATACATACCCGACCCACGAGGTCGCACCAGGAACTTTCTCGCGAATCGTTTCCGGCCCGCGCTCGTGCTTCAGCCCCGATCGACCGAACCGTCCTTCGCGGCTGCGGGTGACCCACCCCGCTGGCGGACGTCACGATTGTTGGACGCGCCCCGAGTGCGCTCGTACCTTGGCCTTCGATGCTCGCGATTCTCCTCGCTTTCACCCTCATCACCACGACCGCGCCCCCGCCCGACCGGGCGGTCGTCGCCCGCTGGGACCTCGACGGTGACCTCACCTCGGCCAGCGGCGCCCCGGCCCTGCGCGCGGTGAGCCTCTTTCGCGGCGGCGCACCCAAGCTGCGCTTCGAGCGCGCGGCCGTCGACGACGCCGGCGCGGAGGTCGCCACCGTGCGCCCGGGCACCGCGCTCGCCGTTCGCCACGCGCTGCTCCCCAACGGCGGTGGGCGCCTCGTCAACGCCTACACCCTCATCGTCGACCTGCGCGTCCTGCGGCGCTCGCGCCGCGGCTTCGTCGGGATCCTGCAGACCCACGGCCGCAACGTGAACCAGGCCGAGTGGGGGATCGACCTCACCCGCGGCGTAGGCGGGCTCGGGTCCTTCGGCGGCGCGGTCCGCTGGGACCGCTGGTATCGCCTCGCCCTCGTCGTCGACCCAGCCCGCGGGACGGCCACGAGCTACCTCGACGGCGAGGCGGTCGCCGCCCACCCGGTCGCGCTCGACGGCCGCTACGCGCTCGAGCCCGAGGCCCTGCTGTTCGCCGACGACGACCTCGAGCTCGGCACCGTCCAGGTCAACGCGGTCGAGCTGCGCGACGGCCCCCTCTCCGCCGCCGCCGTCGCCGCCCTCGGCGGGCCGACCGCCGCCGGCCCGCCCGCACCGTCGCCCCCGCTCGTGCGCGTCACCGCCCCCGCGGCCGGCGCCCAGGTCGACGCCGCCAGCGTCACCGAGATCCGCTGGGAGACCGACGGCGCGCCCCACGGCCAGGTCCGCGTCGTGCTGCTGCACGGCGAGCGCGCGCTGCGCGAGCTCGCCACCGTCCCGGTCGCCCGCGGTCGCTTCGCCTGGCACGTCGACAACGACCTCCCCGCCGGCGACGACCTCGCGGTCCGCCTCGAGTGGCTCGGCCCCGGGAGCGTCACGGCGACCTCAGGGCGCTTCACCGGCACCGGCGGCGACCCCGCCCGCCCGCCCGACGCGTCCGACCTCGTCCACAACGGGCGCTTCGAGGCGGGGCTCGACGGCTGGACCGTCCAGGCCGGCGCACCAGCCCTCGCCCGCGGCGACAGCGGTGGCGGGGGCTCGAGGGTCCTCCGCGGCGGCCCCGGGGACTTCCGCCTGGTGCAGGAGATCCCGCTCGCGGCCCGCGGGTTCGACCCTCACCGGGTCGACCTCGGCCTCGCCCTCGACGCCTCGGTCCGCCTGCGCGCCCGCGAGCGCGTCGGCCGCTTCGACGACCAGGCGTGGCTGCGGGTGGCCTTCCTCGGCGCCGACGGCCAGACCCTCGGCGCGACGCGCTCGCTCATGGCCGCGGGCCCCGCGTGGCGCCAGCTCCACGCCCCGGCCCTGATCCCCGCGGGCACGCGAGCCATCCGGGTCGAGGTCGAGGGCCGCCTGCGCCGCGGCGCTCACAACGACGCCAGCGCCGACGACGTCAGCGTCGTGCTGCGGGATCGCTGGCCCCGGGCGCCGGTCACCATCACCAAGGCGCCGCTGCTCTACGGCCCGGCGACGGGCGCCGTGACGGTGCTGTGGGAGGCCGATCTTGCTGCAGCGCACCACGTTGTCCGCTGGCGCGAAGTAGGGGGTGAATGGCGTGACGCCGGGGCCGTTGAGACGCAGCGCATCACGGACGGCCACGCGGTCCAACGGGCGGTCCTCGGCCCGCTCGTGGCGGGGGGCTCCTACGAGTACGAGGTGCGCTCGGACGACGCCGTGGCGGGCCCGTTCCGCTTCGCGGCGGCGCCGGCGGCGGACGCGAGCTACCGGGTGTCGTGGCTGTCGGACAACCAGGACGGCTACCCCGTCTTTCGCCACATCGTGGCCCAGCTCGCGGCGGCGCGCCCGAGCCTGGCGATCTTCGCCGGGGACCTGGTGCAGCACGGGCAGCTCCTGCGCGAGTGGCAGCAGCAGTGGTTCGGCCCGCTGTCGGTGGGCGGCTTCGGGCAGTCGACCCCGATCGTCTTCGCCCGCGGCAACCACGACGGCGAGCACGATCTCGCCTACGCCTACAGCGCGCTGCCCGGCAACGAGGCGTGGTACGCCTTCACCCACGGGCGCGTCCGCTACGTGTTCCTCGACACCGAGGCGCACCCCGCGGCGGCGCCCGCGCAGGCGGCCTGGTTGAAGGCCGAGCTGGCCAGCGAGGCCGCTCGAGCCGCGGACTTCCGGGTGGTCGTGATGCACAAGCCGCCGTTCACGAACTTCTGGGACCGCGCGGTCTACGACGGGCAGGGCTGGATCCGCGCCCAGTGGGTGCCGCAGCTCGAGGCGCACGGCGTGGACCTGGTCGTGGCCGGGCACGCGCACGGCTACATGCGCCTGCAGCGTGGCTCCACCACCTATCTGGTCATCGGCGGCGGCGGCGGCGAGCTCGACACGGCGATCAGCGGGCGCTGGGAGGCGGCCTCGGTCGCCCGGGTCCACCACTACGCGGTCATGGACGCGAGCCCCGGGCGGCTGAGCTTCACCGTGCGGGGCGTCGACGGCGCGCCGCTGGACAGCTTCGAGCTCCGGAGTCGGTCGGCCGACGACTCCGCGAAGGCGGAGTAGGGCGGACCACTCTCGCCCGCGCTCTCGTCGCCCACCGGCGCGCTACTTCGTGTAGCCGAGGCCGCGCAGCACGCTCCGGACCTCATCACTCATGTGCGCGTCGGGGTCGTCGCCGTCCTGGCCCGCCTCGGGCGCGGCGACGCGTCGGGTGACGTGCGGCAGGTCGCGCCACAGGTAGGCGCCGACCGTGTCCGCGACGGTCTGAGGGCCGCGCTCGCCGGCCGCGAGGCGCAGGTGCTCGGGGCGATCGAGGGTCTCTCCGGGGGTCAGCAGGCGCACGCCGTACGGCCCGAGCCGGAGGTGGTCCACCGGCAGGGGCGCGCCGTCGAGGGTCAGCTCGAGCTCGATCGAGGCCGCCCACGGCGCCGTCGTGAAGCGCACCTCCGCGGGCTCTCCCGAGCGCGCCGAGAACGTCGCGAGCAGCGTCCGCGGGTCGTCCGCGGCGCAGGCCGCGACCCCGTCTGCTGCGTCGCACTTGGCCAAGGCGTCTTTGCCAACGCGAATTCGCGCTACCATCTTGTGCGTTGCGGCATCGCCCTCCAGGCGCAGCACGTTGGTCGCCTCGGGGCCGAGGTCCTCGGTCTGGGCCTCGGGGGACGCGGGCTGATGGACCGCGTCGGCGGAGGCCAGGGCGGCGAGGCTCTCGCGCACGGCGTCGAGATCGGTGAGCATCCCGTCGAGGCGCGAGTCGGCGGTGAGCGCGAGGTTGTCGGTCTCGTCCGGGTCGACCGCCAGATCGAAGAGCTCGTAGAGCGGCGCCGCTCCCTCCGTGAAGCGCCCGACGCGAGCGCGCGGGCGGATGTCGTCCTCGCGGCTGTGGACGATGAGCCGGAGGTCACCGACCTGCACCGCGGCGGCGTAGCGCCCCTCGGAGTAGACGGCGCGCGCGGGAGCCGGCGCGCCGGCCAGCACGGGGCCCAGGCTGAACCCGGTGTGGCGCAGCGCCGGGGGGAGGCCGACGAGCTCGAGGACGGTCGGCGCCAGGTCGACGTGGGAGACGGCCGTCGGCACCACCTGTCCGGCCAGGGCGCGCCCGGGCAGCGCGAAGGCGAGCGGCACGTGCAGCTCCTCGGCGTACAGGCTGACGCCGTGGTTGTACTCGCAGTGCATCTCGAGCTTCGGCGAGAAGCAGGCGTGGGCCGAGTGCATGGTCTCGGCGTGGTCGGCGGTCAGGATCACCAGGGTGCGGTCGGTCAGGCCGTAGGCGTCGAGGGCTGCGAACACGCGCTGCACCGCGTCGTCGACGAAGGCGACCTCGCCGAGGTACTTGCGCGACACGCCGTCCTTGGGCTTGTCGCCGAGGAGCGCCTCGACGTCGCTGCCGAAGGGCTCCGGGGGATCGTAGGGGGTGTGGGGGGCGGTGTAGTTGAGCAGCGCGAACCAGCGGCGGTCGGCGTTGGCGCCGATGAAGCGGACCGCCTCCGCGGTGGTCTCCGGGGTGTTCTCGGGCACCGCGCGGAAGTCGACGGCGCGGTCGAAGCCGTGGTCGAAGCCGATCGCCTGCCCCTCCCACAAGAAGTGGTTCTGCCCGATGTGGGCGACGGTCCAGCCGGCCCGCGCGAGCAGCCGCGTCAGCAGCGGCGGGTCGCTCTTGTAGAAGGTGCCCTTGCGCTGATCGCTCAGGGTCCACGAGCGCGAGTGGAAGCCGCCGACCGACGGCGCCTGGCTCACGAGCAGCCCGAGGGTCGAGGGGCGCGTCTGGTTGGCGACCGAGTAGGCCTGGGTGAAGCTCGTCGCGCGGGCGAAGAGGGCGTCGAGGTGGGGGGTGATGGACGGCATGTCGGCGCGGCGCGCGCTCCCGACGACGTCGGCGCGCAGGGCGTCGACCACGATGAGCAGCACGTTGACGTCGTCGCCGACGGCCTCGTCGGGCTCGGGGAGCCCGGTCACCACCGGCTGGCTCCAGGCGACGGCGACCCCGGGGGTGGCCGCCTCGAAGGCGACCTCGAGGCGCGCCGGTCGTCTGGCGGCGAGCGGCAGGTCGATCGCGACGTCCTGCCAGCGCGACCCCTCCCCGGCTGCGACCGGGGGCAACGGGACGCGGAGGGTGACGACCCCGTCGGCGTCCTCGACCGTGATCCGCGCCGTCAGCCCGCGGCGTCCGGCGCCCTGGCAGGTGAAGAGGTGGTAGGAAAACTCGAGGCGCGGGGCCTCGGGGGGGAGGATCGCGTACGAGAACGCGCGCGGCGCCCGAAAGAGCAGGGCGTCGCGCAGCTCGACGCGCCCGGGGCCGCCCCCGGCGACGGTGACCCGCTGGTGGAAGGCGAGCAGCCCCCGGGGGAGGGTCGAGTAGAAGCTCGGGAACGGGGGGTGGGGCTGGCCCTGGACGCACTCGAGGGGCGGCCGGCCGGCGAGGGGTGGCGCGATGGCGCCCTCGTCGAGGGCGTCGATGAGGTCGACGGTGGTGACGCGCAGGGGCGCCGGGGGCGCCGCGCGGGTCGGGGAAGCCGCGGCGAAGAGCGCCAAGGCGCAGGCGAGCGCGCCGGATCTCACGGGGCGACCCCTCCGCTCAGGGCCCCGCCGAGGGGCTCGCGGGGGGCCACGAAGTCGCCGATGCGGACGACCGCCGGGTCCTGGAGGAGCCAGTCGTACAGCTCGCGCTCGAGCGCGGCGAGGCGCGCGGGCTCGACGGCGGCGAGGTCGTGGGCGTCCCCGGGGTCGTTGACGGCGTCGTACAGCTCGAAGCGGACGCCGTCGCGGGTCGGGGCGTAGACCAGCTTGCGGTCGCCCGCGATGAGGACGCGCTGCTTGGCGAGGATCGCGACCGACTCGTACGCCGGGTCGAGGTAGATGGCCCAGGTCTCGGGGTCGAATTTAAAGGCCGCGAAGCCGCTGGCGAAGCGGACGCGGTCGTCGACGCGATCGGTCTCGGGGGGGAAGAACGTCAGGCCGGTCTCGGCGAAGACGGGGCGCGGCGCGGCGGGGGCGCGGCCGTCGGCGACGGCGCTCTGATCGACGCCATCCACCCCGGGGGGCGCCGGGAGCCCGATCCGGGCGAGCACGGTCGGCGCGAGGTCGACGAGGGGGACGGCGGTCCGGACGTGGGCTCCGGGGCGCGCCAGGCCGGGCCAGCGCATGAGCAGCGGCACGTTCAGCGTGCCCTTGCCGTAGAGGTGGTCGCCGTGGCCGACGCCGAGCCCGTCTTCGTAGAGCATCTCGCCGTGGTCGGCGGTGACGACGATGACGGTGTTGGCGAGCTGCCCGCGGGCGTCGAGGGCGGCGAGGAGCTCGCCGATGGCGGCGTCGGAGGCGGCGACCGCGCCCTCGTAGAGCTGGCGGATGTGGCGCTCTTCGCGGAGGCGGGCGTGGGGATCCGGCAGCGGGTCCCCGAGGGTCGCCTTGTGGAAGCGCGAGCGGCCGCGGTAGCCGGGCTCGGTGAAGCGGTCGTAGTAGGGGGCCGGAGCGGCGAAGGGGAAGTGACCGGAGGAGTAGAAGACGGTGAGGAAGAACGGCCGGCCGTCGTCGGCGTCGAGCCAGTCGAGCGCGCGGTCGGTGAGCCAGGCCGGGTCACCGAGGCGCTCGAAGGCGAGCAGATCCGGCAAGCCCGCGCCCTCGGCCACCTCGACGAGGTAGGGCAGGAGGTGGACGTGGAGCTTGAGGCCGCCGAGGCGGACGTTCGAGGCGAGGGTGAACTCGGGGGCGTCGACGTGCTGGTAGCCGAAGTCGCCGCGGGTGAAGACGTCTCCGGCGAAGTCGCTGACGACGGCGGTGCGGTAGCCGGCGCGGCCGAGGAGCTCGGGGAGGCCGTCGGCCACGATCGGACCCGGGCGCGGCCGGGGGAACATGTTGCGGACGCCGTGATGGTGCGGGTACTTGCCGGTGAGGATCGAGGCCCACGACGGGAAGGTCCGCGGCATGACGCTGTACGCGGCGTCGAAGGAGACGGCCTGCTGAGCGAAGGCGTCGAGCCGGGGGGTGACCGCCGGGACGTGGCCGAGCATGTCCGCGCGCAGGGAGTCGACGGCGATCAGCAGGACGTTCGGGCGCGGCGCGGGGCCGAGGGAGGTCGCGGACGCGGAGCCGAAGGCGAGCCGAGCGATGATGCCGAAGAAGACGCCGGCGGCGGCGGGGGCCGCGACGGCGGGCCGCGTCAGCGACGATGTGCGTTCGCGATGCGAGCGCGCCGCGATGTGTATGGTGAGGCCGACGACCAAGCCCGAAAGCGCGTATGGCAATGCCGCAATCACGCTCCGCGGGACGACGTCGATCGCCAGCCAGAAGAGCACGCCGAGGTAGGTCGAGTTGGCCGCCTGGGGTTCGTACATGGCCGGGTGGCGGCCGATGGACCAGACGAGAAACCAGCTGTGGGTCAGGAACACGGCGAGCGTGACCCAGTAGAGGTGACGCCAGGCCCTGAAGGGGTGGCGGGCGGCGCGGCGGGCGAGCTCGACGAAGGCGAAGGCGGCGAGCCCGACGGCGACGCCGATGGCGGCGTACACCGCGAGGAGGCCGAGCTGCTGGGCGACGATCTGGTCGTGGAAGAGCGCGATGAGGCGGCTCGTGATGGCGTCGTCGGTGACCCCGAGGTACTCGGCGTCGGCGTGGGAGGCGACCGACAGCCCGAACATCCCGGCGTAGAACAGCGCGCCGGGCAGCGCGCCGACCGCGGCGACCCGGGCGACGTGTCGCAGGGCGCGCCGGGCGCGATGAGGTGACGCTGGGCGGGGCACTCCCACGGCGGGCAGACTCGGACTCGGGGGGCCCCCGGCGCCGCTCCTGATGCGTCGCTGGGGGGTGCAAGGAAACCACGGGTGTGCGGCCCCGTCACCTTACCGGGCGGGCTACTTGCGCCGGATCCCGAGCTCCAGCTGCCCCGCGCCAAAGCGCCGCAGGTAGCCGTCGAGGCGCAGCTTGCGGGCGGTGTTGTCGGAGCTCATGTAGCGGATCTTGCCGTAGATCGCGCGCTCGGGGCCCCACGCCCGGTCGAAGCGCCCGAGGCACCAGAAGATCCCGCTGTAGGAGTTGGGATCGCGCCCGTCGAGGGCCCAGCGGTCGTTGAGCGCGATGAGGGTCAAGACCGCCTCCCGGGGGTGGGGGGACCACTCGAGCACCTTCTTGCCCCAGAGCATCCGCAGGTAGTTGTGGATGCGTCCCTCCTCGCGGAGCTGGTTCTGGGCGGCGTTCCAGATCGGGTCGTGGGTCTCGGCGGCTTCGAGCTGCTCGTGGGTGTAGACCCACGGGCGCGGGTCGCCCGCGTGGGCCTCGAGGGTGTCGATCGCCCAGCCGGGGAGCGCGTCGTAGCTCATGTGGTCGGGTCGGTGGAAGGCGAAGACGAAGCCGAGCTCGCGCCAGGTGATGATCTGGTCGAGGAACGACTCGGCGCCGGGCCCGACGCCCCACCAGCCGGCGCGGCCGCCGCTGGCCGTCGTGGCCAGGCGCCCCGGCTCCCAGCTCTCGCGGGCGAGGACGGCGGCCACGACCTCGTGCGCCCCGACGTGGCCGAAGTGGAGGTAGGGGGAGAGCCCGCTCGAGGCGTCCGCGTCGGGCTGGTTGCGGCCAGCGCCGTAGCCGTCGAGGCGCTCGTCGAGGAAGGTCGCCAGCGCGGCCTCGCCGGCGACCGGGCCGCCGCGGAGCGGGGCTGGGGGGACCGCGTGGTCGATGGGCAAGCCGGCGAGCCAGCAGGGATCGCTGCCGTCGAGGGCGGCGAGCGGGGTGGCCGGCCAGCGCGCGAGCACCGCGTCGGGGACGCGGGCGGGCGGGAGCCCGGCAGCCAGCGCCAGCGGCTCAGCCAGCGGTAGCGCCGCCAGGTGCGGGCGCAGCGAGCGCTGCAGGAAGCGGCGAAAGGCGTAGGCCGTCGGGAACGGGTCGGGCGCGGCGCGCAGGGGCAGCACGCCGTTGCCGTCGACCAGATCGACGCGAACAGCCAGGCGCGCCGCGGCCGCGCGCACCATCCGCGGCAAGAAGAAGGTGGGGTACTCGTCGGTGACGACCAGGGCGGCGCGCTCGGCCAGCGCCTCGAGGAGGCCCGAGCCCTCCCCGGGCCGCTGCTCCACCCAGGGGAGGTAGGCGACGGGGGTGTCCGCGAAGCGGCGCTGGTTGTCGGCCATCCCGTCCATCACGAAGCGATGCAGGCGCGCGCTCGCCCACGGGTAGCCCACCCGCAGCGCCTCGAGGACGATGAGCGGCAGGCCTCGCGCCGCCGCCTCGGCGATGGCGTGCTGGAGCCCGAAGGACCAGCGGGTGCGTCGCTGCGCGATCATCCAGTAGAGGACGTGCTCGCCCTTGTCGTTGGCGGGTGCGGCGTTGATCACCGCCACCCGCGCCGCTGGCACCGCTGCCGCGTCCATCCTGCCTCCGTCCTGTGTTGCGCCGCGTGATGCGATTCACGCGCGGGTTGAGCCTGTTGGCGCTTCGGTCACGGTGCGCTGCACCGGGGCGGCGACCGAGCGGCCGCTCTCGTGACCGGCGGGCCGCCCGTGCGCTACCGTACGACGATGCCAGCTCCTCACCGCTTGAGGGGGCCGCCGACGAGAGTCATCGCACGTCGCGGCCTCATCCGGGAAGCGCACGAGAACACCCTCGCGGCGTTCGAGGCGGCGCTGAACGCCGGCGCGCACGGCGTCGCGATCGACGTCGGCACCACGCGCGACGGGACGCTGGTGTGCTTTCGGGACGAGCCGGAGACGCGCCGCCGGCTCCTGGGGGACGACGACCGTCCCCTCGCCGAGCGCGACCTGGGCGAGGTGCGCGCGCTCACGCTCGCCCAGGAGATCCGATACCCGGCGGGCGCGCTGAGCTACCGGACTCGAGGCGTCGTGGCGCGGCTCGAGGACGCTCTCGCCTTGCTGCCGAGGGCCGCGACGGTCGTGCTTCACCTGGCGCCCCAGACCCTCGGGCTACCGAGCGCGCCGAGCTACCGCGTCCCTGGGCGGACCGCTGAGCTCGTCGAGCGCATGGGGCTCTGCGATCGGGCGATCCTGATCTCCTCGGACGCCTTCGCCCTCCATCGCGCCCGGCGCGCCACCCGCGGCCGCGTCCGCACGGCCTACCAGTGGGCGGACAGCACCTCGCCGGTGCGCGCCTGGGAGGAACGCGGCCGGTCGAGCTGGTCGCTGCGCGAGGGGTTCGGGCGCTCCATCGACCGCCTCAAGACCAGCGGACCCGCGCGGCGCCTCCTCGGCAGCGCGACCGCCGCGGCCATCGAGTTCACCGCGTTGGGCGTCGATCTCCTCCACGATCTCTCGGCGGCGGGCGCGCTCACCGGCACCTTCACCCTCTTCCCCATCGAGCTGTCGGGGCTGAGCCACGGGCTCGACGGGACGCTCCAGGCGCGGATCCTCGCCCGGCTCGTCGGCGCCGGCCTGGACTGGGTGGAGACCGACGACCCCCGGTGGGCGTGCGCCGTCGTCGACCGCGGCTGGGTCGGAGCGCTCGAGCACGTTTGACCGCGCGGTCCATCCCGCAGTGCACCATGAGGACGGCCGGCGAATACGGAGACCGAACGGTTGGCACATCTCCAATCGTTTCCGGAAGACGAACGTCCTTTGCACCGTGGTTCGCGCCGTCTACAATACCTGGCATGAACCAGCCTCTAGAGAATACGCTCGAGCGCCCTGACATTCGACGGTACAGCGACTACAGGTCCTACCTGCTGGAGATCATCCCGTTCCTGAAAGCGACGGACGCCGAGTTCTCCTATCGGACGTTCTCGCGCCGCGCTGGCTTCTCGTCGCCGAACTACCTCAAGCTCGTCGCCGAGGGGCAGCGCAACCTGGCCCCGGCGTCGATCGACAAGTTCGCCCGCGGCCTCGGCCTCGACCGGCGCGAGCGCCGCGTCTTTCGGTTGCTGGTCCTGCTCGATGGGGCGCGCACCGACCGCGAGCGCAACGACCACTACCTCGGGCTCCTCGAGCTGGTCACCGACGAGCCCACCGCGCGTCTGCGCTCGCAGCAGTTCGACGTCTATCGCGACTGGTACCCGCTGGTCATCCGCGAGATGGCGGCGCTCGGGGACTTTCGCAACGACCCGCAGTGGGTGGCGCAGCGGCTGCGCCCGCGCATCACGCCCGCGCAGGCGCGGCGCGCGCTCAACCAGCTGTTCGACCTCGGCCTGATGGTCGAGACCGAGGAGGGCGTCGTCGAGCTCGCCGAGCGGCGGATGTCCGCCGGCCCGGACGTGCAGTCCCTCGCCGTCCGGAACTACCACCGGGCTCACCTTGGCCTCGCCGCGGAGGCGCTCGACGGCGTCCCGGAGGACGCTCGCGACGTGACCGCCGTCACGGTCAAGCTGACCAAGCGCGGCTACGATGAGGCCGTGCGCGCCATCGCCGAGCTGCGCGCGCGCCTGCTCGAGATCGCGGACGCGCCGCAGATCGACGACGACGAGGCCGAGGTCCACCAGGTCTTGCTCGCGATGTTCCCGGTGACGCAGCCGTCGCGCCGCTCGGGTGACGACGGCGACTCGGAGGGGTGAGCGGTGCGTGCGCGCACTGAGCGCGCGTGCGGCGCGCCGTCGCGGGTCCGCCTCACGTCTGCTATCGTCTGCCGCCATGGTCACGTCCACGTCCTCGTCACGCTACCTCGGCGCACGGCTCCCCAACGGGCTCGTCCTGCAGCGCTTCATCGGCGCCGGTAAGTTCGCGTGGGTGTACGAGGCGTCCGGAGGAAGCGAGCCGACCGCCGTGAAGGTGCTGTTCCGCGACGACGAGCAGGGCGCGCGGCGTTTTCGACGCGAGATCAAGGTGATGCGCGAGCTGCCGCCGAACGCCAACTGCGTCGGCTACCGCGGCCACGGCGCCCTCCCCGACGGGGCACCGTGGGTCGCGATGGAGCTCGTCGACGGCTTCACGCTGCAGTCCGTGCTGCGCTCCGGGCGCCGGATCCCCGAGCGCGCCGCGTGCTTGCTGATGGCGCAGATCTGCGACGGGTTCCGCGAGCTCCACGAGCTCGGCCTGACCCACCGCGACATCACGCCGGACAACATCATGATCACCCACCTCGGGCGGCTGGTGAAGATCATGGACTTCGGCCTGGTGCAGGACTCGCAGGGGCTGCTGCGGCTGTTCGAGGAGCGCGACGTGCTTGCCGGCCACGACTTCGCAGACGACATCGACGCCGGGCTCATCGCCGGCACCCCCGAGTACATGGCGCCGGAGCAGATCACCGACCCGCGGCGCGGCGCGCGCCAGACCGACACCACCGCGGACGTGTACGCGCTCGGGGTGGTCTTCTATCAGCTCATCAGCGGGCGGCAGCTCTTCCCGTTCGCCGCCGGCAGCCGCGGCTTCAGCGGCCGCGACGGGCTCGCGCACTACCTGAACTACCGTCAGACCTTCCGCGACGAGGAGCTCGTCTGCCCCCTCGGCACCGACGGCGAGCTGTGGAGCATCGTTCGCAAGGCGCTGAGCCGCGATCCGTCGATGCGTCAGCGCACCGCCTCGGAGCTCCGCGACGACATCCGCTTCTACCTCGAGACCGGCCAGGGGGTGCTCGACGACGACCTCAGCGAGACCGTGTCCCAGGTGGTGGACGTCGCCCGGATGCGCTCGGCGGTCCTGTCCACCGGCGAGTTCGAGGACATCCGGGCGCTGGTCGACGCGCCCGCGATCGAGGTCTCGCTCGTGCCGGCGCCGCCGCGGCCGGGGCCACCCCCGGAGGCGACCACGGTCGAGTCTCCCGCGCCCCGCCTCGCCCCGGACGCCGAGCTCATGGGGGCGACCCGCCCGCGCCGCCACGCGCCCCGGCGGACCGGCCCTGCGCCGGCGATGGTGGTCGCGCTCGCGCTCATCTTGATCGCCGCTGGGGTGATGCTGGTGATCGCGCTCGCGACCTGACCCACGTCTCCGCGCCCCTGCGCCTACCAGGTGTCCTTGCGCGACGAGCGGAAGAGCTTGCCGGCGTTGATGCACTCTTTCTCGGCGGCGAACTCGATGTCGTCCCACATGATCCGGTCGCCCCGGGCCGCGGCGCGATAGGCGGCGCGGACCATCGCGTTCTTGATGTTGCCGCCGGCGATGTCGAAGGACTCGCCGAGGCCCACCCAGTCGATGTCCGGGTCGATGGGGCAGTCCTTGGGGACGAGCTTGCGCCAGATGATCTCGCGGTTCTTCGCGTCCGGCTTCGGGAACTCGATCTTGAAGAGGATGCGGCGGCTGAAGGCGTCGTCGATGTTCTTGTCGAGGTTGGTCGTCAGGATGCAGACGCCTTCGAAGCGCTCGATCTCCTGCAGCAGGAGGTTCGTCTCCATGTTGGAGAAGCGGTCGATGGAGTTCTGCACGTCCACGCGCTTGCCGAAGAGGCTGTCGGCCTCGTCGAACAGCAGCATCGAGTGGTTGGCGCGGGCCGAGGCGAAGATCTTGGCGATGTTCTTCTCGGTCTCGCCGACGTACTTCGAGACGATCTTCGGGATCGACACCTGGTAGAGCTTCATCCCCAGCTCGGAGGCCATGATCTCGGCGCACAGCGTCTTGCCCGTGCCGGGCTCGCCCTTGAAGAGCATCGCGATGCCGCGCCCGGTCACGAGGCGCTTGCCGAACCCCCACTTGCTCATCACGAAGATGCGGTTGCGGCAGGCCGTGAGGACCTCCTTGACCATCGACATCTCGCGCTCGGGGAGCACCAGGTCGTCGAGGGTCAGGGAGATGCGGCTCTTGATCGACAGGTCGTCCATGTTGGCGCGGATCTGGGCCTGCGCGCAGTGCTTGAGCAGCTCCTGGTCGATCGCCGGGTGGTCCCCGGAGGCGACGCGCTGGCCCGCGAGCTCGCAGGCGCGCGAGATCTGGCCGCCGGTCAGCTCGTAGCGGGTGCCGAGGTCGTCGAGGTCGACGTCCGGGTGAATTGGCACGGTGTTCGGCAGGTGCCCGGACCAGATCTTCGTCCGCTGGTCGACGTCCGGCGGGCTCAGCTTGACCTCGTAGCCGATGTGGCGCTCGACCCCGGGGTCGAACTCGTCGGGGTTGGCGCTCGTCATGACGACCAGCCCGCCGAAGCGCTCGATGGCCGAGAGCAGGGCCGGCAGGCGCGGGTTCGTCTTGTTGAAGAGCGGCTCGCAGCGATCGAACAGCAACACCGCGCCCTGGACCCGCGCCTCGGTGAAGAGGTCGCCCACGAGCTTGCCGAAGCTCTTGGAGTCCCCGGCCATCGTCCCGGAGTCGACCACGATGATGGGACGACCCAGCTCGTGCGCCATGGCGCGCGCCAACATCGTCTTGCCCGTGCCCGGTGGGCCGATGATCGTGACCGCGAGCCCGTTGTCGCCGGCGAAGGGCCCCTGTGAGTACTCGTTGGCGCCGCGTCCGTGCTGAAGGAAGTGCTTGAGGAGCGAGACGATGTCGGCCAGGTCCTCGTCCGGCAGGGAGACCGCGGAGAGCGGGGTGTCCGACTCGGTCAGCTCCGCGAAGCCGCGCAGCGTGGTGTCGAGGCTGCGGCGGCACAGCACGAAGTCCGCGAGGCGCTCGGGCGGACGCAGCTCCTGGGCGAGGGTGCCGTCGCCCTTCGGGTCCTTGGGCCGGTCGAGCGAGAGCAGCGAGTGCTGGAGCAGGGCGGCGTCGGAGGCGAAGTAGGAGCGCGCCTGGAGGCGCTCGATCCGGGACGGGAACAGCACGGTGAGCGCCAGATCCACGTCGACGAAGTCGAGCAGGATGTTGTTGTTGAACCGCGCGATGCGGCGCCGGAAGGTCAGATCGAGGTGCGGCATCAGAGCGAGCTGCAGGATCTGCGCTTCGACCCCGTCGAGCTGGTAGTTCCGCGCGACCTGGTCGAGGGGAAAGACCCAGCCCTCGCCGTCGGCCTCGTTGCGCAGCCCGTTGAGCTCACCGTCCCCCTGTGACAGCCCGGCGCGGAAGCTCTCGAGCGCCACCTGCATGTCATCGGGACCGAGGTTCCCGTGGCGGAGGTGGATCTGGTGCTCGAGGATGAACTCCCAACGCCGAATGAGCGCATCGATGAAGCGTGCGTTCAGCTGGATGAACTCGGGATCGCTGTACACCTGACGCTCCTGGCCCACGTGCCCGCCGATATTCGGCGGGCGGGCCTCACGCTGTCAAACCCGACGCGCGGTCGCAGCCGATCGGATCGGTCCCAGGCGTCCTCGTCCCGGCGGCCGGAGGATCCCGCACGGCGGCCCGCCCCCGCCCGGTTCGGTTACAACCCGGCTGTGTTGCAGCGCGATAGACCCTCTCGCTAGGGTCGCATCGGCCGATGGATCCCTTCATACTATGATGGTGCACGCGGTGCGTCGACGGTGGCGCAGCGCCGAGGGCACGACCGCTACACGGGAGATCGCGTGGGCAACCTGGCCGAGCCCAACGACACGCCACGGCGCTGCCACCGCTGCGGGCGAACCCTTCGCGGCCGACAGGCGTGCGACTGCATTCGCATCGTCGACCCGGCGCCGTCGGCGCGCCGGCGTGACGCGGCGCCCGAGGAGCGTGGCGACTGGACCGAGAGCGTCGTCGCGGGGAGCGACGTGCGCGGGCAGCTAGCGCGCTGGCGCGGCATCCGAGAGCGCTCGTGGGTCCGGCGCCGGGTGATGACCGGCGAGGCGGGGCCGCTGGCCCCTCCAGCGCCCGAAGCGGGGCCGTCGGCCCCTCCAGCGCCCCAGGACGCGGCGAATGACTCTGGCGCCGCCGATCGCCCGGAGCCTCCCGCGCCGACCGTCCGCCCGGAGCCTCCCGCGCCGACCGTCCGCCCGGAGCCTCCCGCGCCGACCGCCCGCCCGGTTCAGAAGGCCCGGGCCGCGCATCCGCCCCCGGCGCGCGAGCGCCGCCAGGCAGAGTTGGATGAGCGCCCACAGACCGTCATCGTCCTCGGCCCAGGCGCCCGTACGATCGAAGACACCTCCGAGGTCCACGCGGTGCCGGCCGAGCTGCACGTCACCTTCGACGCTCCGACCGACGGCGGTCGCGTGTCGGTCTTCGTGGTCGCCCTCGCACTCACGCTCGCCGCGGTGGGGGTCGCTTGGGCCATCGTGGCGCTGTATTGAGCGCGTTCGGCCCCCGCTCGAGCGAGGTGGGATCGGGGTCTTCGCCCGCGTTGTGGGATTTGCCCCTTGGGCATGTGCCTGCTGACACTCCATTGGTTTCTGAGGTTTTTCATGCGGTTGTGGGGAGAATACGGGCGTCGCGGCGGATCTGGCGTGGGTGAAGCGCCCCGCTTCGAGCGCCCGCCGCGGGGTGGGCACGAGGTCTCGCGGCTCCACGTGGGCGTCGCGGCGCGCGCGTGGGTCTCGAGAGCCGCTCACGGCCTCGTGTTCAGCGGCGTCTTCGCCGCTCCCGCGAAGTCTGGCATGGTTCGTGCTACCTTCCTGGCCGTCGTCGAGTGATGATTCCGCGCCCACCACGGACTGCTCCGGAGATGGGCGCCTTTTTCGCAACCAACACTATCAAGGGGCCAGCCGACCCGACGTCTCGACGCTGCGGTGTTCGGCTCGCTCTCGTTTCCTCCGCTCAGCGCGGAGGCCAATAGCGACGCCAGGGGGGGAGGCCGAGCGCTTCGTGCGCACGCCGCCGCTACCTGGTCGCCGTGGACCCGCTCCGACCAGTGGGTTCACGCTGGGCTCGCGAGGGATTGGCTGGAGTCCCTCGCGGGCCCCTTTATTTTTTGCTCGGACGCCAAGGGCGCCGAGCCGCCGGCGTGAGGCGGGTGCCTGCGCCGATCGGCGGCGCGTGCGGTGGGCGGTGTGTGATAATACACGTGCCGCGTGGCCGGATGGCACACCACGTGGAGCCGAACGGGGCGACTGAGGCCACGTCGCCCACTCCGCGGACGCCGCTCCTGCCCGCACCATTGGCCGAGTTGTCGGGGCCCCCGCCGGCCCCCGTCGCCGTTGGCACGCTTCGTGCTGACTACTTCGCCGTCGTCGAGTGATGACTCGCGCCCCACCCTCTGGTCGTTTGGGGGGCGCCCTCCCAGAACTTCAGGAGTCAGCCGACCCGACCCCTCGACGAGGCGGAGCTCGGCTCTTCCATGACCTCCGCCTTAGCGGAGACCGATAGCGACACCGGGGGTGTGGCCGAGCGCCTCGAGCGCACGCTACGCCGCCCGGTCGCCGTGGAGCCGGTCCGACCACCGGGTTCACGCTGGGCACGCGAGGGATTGGCTGGAGTCCCTCGCGGGCCCCTTTTTTTTTGCGTGGTTGTTGCGGCGCACCACCGGCGCCGCTCGCGCCTCTTCGCTCGCCCGCCCGCGGCGTCGGCGCAGCAGCCGCGCGTCCTCTCCGTGGGCCGAGGCGGCATCGCCGCGCCCCCGTCCGACCTCCCCGAGCCGCCCGCCTTGACCGGTGTGGGATCTCGGGGGCGCCAGGGAGTTTGCGACGCGACAAGAAAAAGCGGCCGTCTTCGGGGTTGACAGCGGCGCGGGGCCTGGACGATAAGGCGCCCCCCTACAGGACACCCCCGAACGAGCAAGCCCGCGGCCAGCGCCGCGTTGGAGCACACGGACATGGCACGTCTCACGAAGATCCTGAACGGCATCCTGGGCGCCGGAACCCACCGCCGCACGTCGGTCAGCTCGCTCCCCAAGAGCGACGCCCGCATCTGGGAGGTCCGCGCCAAGTTCGACAAGCGCCCGCGCTCGAGCGCTCCCCGGGGCTGATCGCCGGGCGCCCGGCGAGCCACCGCCGGACGCCACGCTCCCGCCGTCACGGGTTGCCACCCACCACGGCTCGCTTATCCTGGCGTTGGGCCTCGCCCCCCGCCTCGAGGTGAGTCACACCGTGGACCCCGCACCCCAGCGATCCTTCGCCAAGGCCCTCGGGCCGGGCCTGCTCTTCGCCGGAGCGGCCGTCGGCGTGTCGCACCTCGTACAGTCGACCCGGGCCGGCGCCAGGTATGGCCTCGCCCTGGTCGCGTTCGTGGTGCTGGCGAACGTCTTCAAGTACCCGGCGTTCCAGTTCGGACCGCGGTACGCCGCGGCGACGGGGACCTCGCTCCTCGAAGGCTACCGACGCCAGGGCCGCTGGGCGCTGGCGCTCTACGCCGCCCTGACGTTCGGGACGATGCTCACCGTCCAGGCCGCCGTGGTCTTCGTCACGACCGGGCTCGCCAAGAGCGTCTTCGACCTCGACGCTTCGCCGGTCTGGCTGTCCCTCGGCCTGATGAGCGTCTGCGGTGTGCTGCTCGCCGTCGGCCGCTATCCCATCCTCGACAAGGTCATCAAGGGCGTCGTCCTGATCCTGACGGTCGCGACCGCGGTCGCGACCGCGTTGGCGCTCTCCCGCGTCGACTGGAGCGGCCCCTGGTTCCCCCCCGCGGAGCGCTGGGACCTCGCAACCTTCGGCCTCGTCGCCGGCCTCATCGGGTGGATGCCGTCGGCGATCGACATCTCGGTCTGGCACTCGCTGTGGACCCTCGCTCGCAGACGCGAGACGGGCTACGCCCCGACGCCCAGAGAGTCACTGCTCGACTTCGACATCGGCTATCTCGGCACCGCCTTGCTCGCCCTGTGCTTCGTCGTCCTCGGAGCGGGCGTGATGCACCACAGCGGCGTCACCATCGCCGACACCGCGCGCGCCTTCGCCCAGCAGGTCGTCGACCTATACGCCGCCACCCTCGGCGAGTGGAGCCGGCCGATCATCGGGATCGCGGCCTTCGGCGTGATGTTCTCCACCACGCTGACCGTGATCGACGGCTTCCCGCGGGCCCTCGCGGCGCTCTGGGGGCGGCTGCACGGTCCCGAGGACCCGACCGCCGCGGGTCACGAGGGCGGCGCCGCGCAGCGCGTCTACTGGGGCGCGATGGTGTTCATCGGCGTCGGCTCGGGGCTCATCATCGCGGAGTTCATCGGGTCCCTCATCGCGCTGGTCCAGGTCGCGACGATCATCTCGTTTCTCACCGCGCCCGCCCTCGCGCTGCTCAACCATCGCGCGATGTTCGGCGCCGAGGTCCCGGCGGAGCACCGCCCGAGTCCACGGATGCGGCGCTTCAGCCTCGCAGGCATCGCGTTCAACGCCGTCGTGGCGCTCGGCTACATGATCGTCATCCTCGCCGCTTGAACGCGGTCATTGTTACAGTTGAACGTTTTCTGCGCGCGGCGTCTTGCGCGGCGCCTGTGCCTGGGCTAGAAGCCTGTAACCTGCCAGCGGGTCGGAACCCCTCCCCGCCTCGGCAGGCCCCTACATGGCGCTGCGTAAGCCCAGCGCACCGTTTGGCGGGGTCACGGCGTTGACGCCCTGGCCACAGCCAAGACCGAGACCGTCCACCACCCCAGCCCGCACGGGGAACTGGTAGGACGGTCTCTTTTTTTTGTCCGCCGTGTGGGGTATCACCCAGCTCCGGGTGACAACACCCGACTCGCGCCGCAGCCACTGCCGCCGTCAGCGGTCGCAGCGGTTGGCACGCGCTCTGCACGCATGAACGTCGTCCGAGCCCCAACCTGGATGAGCGTTCGCGCGCGCCGAGCCCCCTCTTCGCGCCGAGGGCCACGTTCGCACCTGAGGAGACAACTACAATGGAAGCGGGATTCGACCTCAAGCACCACGGAATCACTGCGGCGAAGGTAATCCGCAACGCCTCCCCGCCGGTGCTCTACGAGCTGGGCCTGCGCAACGAGCGTGGCACGGCCATCACGTCGACCGGAGCGCTGGTCGCGATGTCGGGCGAGAAGACCGGCCGCAGCCCGCAGGACAAGCGCATCATCGACGAGCCCGGCTCGCGAAACGACGTCTGGTGGGGGCCGGTCAACATCAAGCTCGACCCGGAGACCTTCGACGGCAAGCGCCAGCGCGCCATCGACTACTTGAACACCTACGAGCAGGTCTACTGCGTCGACGGGTACGCGGGCTGGGACCCCCGCTACCAGCTCAAGGTGCGCATCATCTGCGCGCGCGCCTACCACGCGCTGTTCATGCACAACATGCTGATCCGGCCGACCCCGGAGCAGCTCGCGGACTTCGGCGAGCCGGACTTCGTGATCATCAACGCCGGCCAGTTCCCGGCCAACCGTCACCTCAAGGGGATCAGCTCGGGGACCAGCGTCGCCCTCAACTTCGCCGAGAAGGAGGCCGTCATCCTCGGCACCGAGTACGCCGGCGAGATGAAGAAGGGCGTCTTCACGGTCATGAACTACCTGATGCCCAAGCGTGACGTGCTGTCGATGCACTGCTCGGCGACCGAGAGCAAGGAGGACGGCAGCACGTCGATCCTGTTCGGGCTCTCCGGGACCGGCAAGACGACGCTGTCCGCCGACCCGAAGCGCTGGCTCCTCGGCGACGACGAGCACTGCTGGACCGCCGACGGCGTGTTCAACATCGAGGGCGGCTGCTACGCGAAGGCCATCGACCTGTCCGCCGAGGCCGAGCCCGACATCTTTCAGGCGCTGCGCTTCGGCGCCGTGCTCGAGAACGTCATCTACGACCCCGAGACCCGCGTCGTCGACTACCACGACACCACGATCACCAAGAACACGCGCGGCTCCTACCCGATCGAGTACATCGAGAACGCCAAGATCCCGTGCGTCGGTGGCCACCCGACCAACGTGATCTTCCTGACCGCCGACGCCTTCGGCGTGCTGCCGCCGGTCTCGAAGCTCGATCCGAACCAGGCGATGTACCACTTCATCAACGGCTACACGGCCAAGGTCGCGGGCACCGAGGTCGGCGTGGTCGACCCCGAGGCGACGTTCTCGGCGTGCTTCGGCGGGCCGTTCCTGGTGTGGCACCCCATGAAGTACGCGGAGCTCCTCGCCGCGCGCCTCAAGCAGCACGGCGCCCAGACGTGGCTCGTCAACACCGGCTGGACCGGCGGCCCCTTCGGCGTCGGCAAGCGCATGAAGCTCGGGTTGACCCGGGCGATGGTCGACGCCATCCACGACGGCTCGCTCGCCAAGGCCAAGACGCGCGTCGACCCGCTCTTCGGGTTCGAGGTGCCGACGACCTGCCCCGGCGTCCCCGACGAGGTGCTCGACCCGCGCCGCACCTGGAAGGACCAGGAGGCCTACGACGCCATGGCGCTGAAGCTCGCGCGCCTCTTCCAGGCGAACTTCATGAAGTACCAGGACCAGGCCGCGCCCGAGGTCGTGGCCGGCGGGCCGCGCCTTTGAACGTCGGCCTTGGGGCGGGGCGGCTCCTCGCGGACGTCGCCCCGCCACCCTCCGGCGGCGAGATCGCCGCCGTCGTCGTCGGCGTCATCGCCGTCACCGCGGTGATCGCGCTGGTGGTCTGGCGCCTGGTCGTCAAGAAGAAGAAGCGGTAGCTGGTGACCGGGAGCCCACGCCAGGTATGACGGGAGGGGGCGGGCCGGCGTCGTATCGGGCGGGCCACTGCGGTCTCCGCGGCTCCCTCCAGCCGCCGTCGTCGTCCTGCGGCACCAGCTACGACCTCCGGGTCCCGCCCCGCCGTTGGGGAGGTCGACCTCCGAGACAGCTACGACCTCCGGGGCCCGCCCTGCCGTTGGCTACCGAAGGCGGCGGAGGCTCCCCAGGAGCCCCGTCGCCTTCACGAGCCAATCGCCGAGCGACGCGATCGAGCGCGGCACGCGGAGCGAGACCAGGATGCGCAGGAACCGCTGCGCCATCTCGGTCAGGTTCAGGAGCACCCGCATCCGGTCGAGGTCGAAGCCGATGTGCTCGTCCGCCGCCTCGAGGAGCTCGGCCTCCTCGATGGCCGCCTCGAGGGTGACGCGTGCCCGCTCGATGAGGATCCACTCGCGCTGGCGCAGCACGTCGGCGATCACCGGCCACACGTCCATCACCGCCACCCACGGCGCCTGCCTCGAGTCCCCGACCGGGCGCACCAGCCCGCGCTCGTGGAGCTCGTGCATCGCCGCGCTGACCAAGGCGCGGGAGACCCCGAGCAGATCCGCCACCTCCGCCTGGGCACGCGGCCCGGAGCTCAGCGCCAGCAGCGCCCAGATGCGTCCGTGGATGGCCTTGAACCCCCACCACGCGATGAACTCGCCGACGGCGTCAGCGACGTGGAGCACCCGCACGGTCAGCGGGTGATCCTGCGCCGTCGGCGCCGTGTTGTTCTCCGTGGACTCCACTCGCCGACTATGCCGCCCCCGAGCCCGGAATTCAACGCTCCGCGGCCGCTCCACCGAACTGTTCACGATTTGCTGAATCGAACCTTGACCCATGTCCATGTTGTTCACATGATGAGTTCACGTCGCCGTGAACTCAACGCCCGTCAACATGGAAGCAAGCGGTGTATCCCAATTCACAGAGCCGTGAAGTAGTTCGCGCCGGCGCCGCTCGGCCGGCCCCCTGGCGCGTGTGGCTCGCGGTCATCAGGCCCGCGACGCTGCCGGCCGGGGCCGCCCCGGTGGTGGTCGGGACGGCGGTCGCGGCGGCGACCGGCGGCTGGCGCCCCGGCGTGGCGCTCGCGGCGCTGGTGGCGGCCCTCG
>PHBI01000056.1 GCA_002841945.1 Deltaproteobacteria bacterium HGW-Deltaproteobacteria-14 | reverse complement strand
CACACCTCCCCCGCGCCAGCGGGGGCGCGCCGCAGGCGCGTTGGGGGAAGCGAGCGCAGGGGCGCCTGGAACGCCTCACACAGAGGGTTCCCGCCGCGGGCTGAGCTTGCGAAGTCCGCGGTGGGATGTGTGAGGCGTTCCACCGAGGCGCCCCGTAGCGAGCGTATTTGATCATGGGACGCGCTCGACGACGACGTCGCGCGCGGCGCGCAGGGTCGCGAGCTGGGCGGCGCGGGCCTGCTCGCGGTGGGCCGCGCGCCAGGCGCCGCGGACGGCGGCGCGGACCTGAGCGAGGGTCGGGGTGCGGGCCGGGACGTGGGCCAGGACCCGCACCAGGTGGAGGCCGTAGGACGACGGATAGGGGCCGCTCCAGGTGTCGAGCGGCGCCGCCGCCAGGGCCTGGCCGAAGCCCGCGCCGTAGGTCTTGTCGAGGTCCACGAGGTTGGCCGACTCGACCCCGCGGGCGATGAGCAGCGGGTCCCCGAGCCGGGCGGCCTCGTCCGGCGCCGGCGACTCGGCGCGCAGCCGGGACAGCAGCGCGACCGCGTCGGCGTCGGCCCGCGCGCCCCGCCGCTCGCGAGACACGAAGACCTGGGCGAAGCGCACCCGCGCCGGGCGCTCGTAGTCCGCCGCGTGCGAAGCGAACCACGCCGCCTGCTCCGCCTCGGTCGGATCGCGCAGCGCGCGCCGATCCACCTCGCGCAGGGCGCGCTCGGCCAGACGCCGCCGGATCACCGGGTCGCGCTCGGCCATCCCCAGCGCCAGCGCCTCGCCTACCAGCTCCGCCTCCGGACGCGCGGCCAGCTCCGGCCGCGCGAACCGCAGCCCCTCCACCAGCCGGGCGCGGATGAACGGGTCCGTCGCCGGCCACCCGAGCGCCGTCCCGACGTCGACCAGCACCGCCTCGTCCACCGCACGCCGCACCGCGTCGTCGCTCGCGCCCTCGGCCACCCGGACCACCAGCGCCGGGCGGCTGGCCACGCCGCCGCTCGCCAGCAGCCGGTCTCCGACGAAGAGCGCCGCGGCCACGATCGTGAAGTGCACCAACGCCCGAGCGGGCGTGGGGGCTGCGGTCACGGCGCGAACCAGATCGGCGAGCTCCAGGCGCGCTCCTGGATCACGCGCTCAAATCTCGCATCGCAACAACCCTCGAGCCCTTCGCCAATCGTGGCCGGTACATCGCAGTCCACGCCGTGACTGTTGCACTGCATTGTGGACCAGCGACAGGTCGGGTTCTCGAGCACCCGGGCGTAGTAGAAGGCGCGCTGCGCCGGGTCGAAGTCCGGGTCCGTCCAGACGCCGCACAGCGCGTCGGCGCCGGGCCCCGCGGTCTCACACGTCGCCACGTCCACGGTGGCGCCGTTGTCCGCGTCCCCGGCGACGTCGAAGACGGCGACCTTCGGGGTGTCGCCCTCGCGCCACCCCTTGACGATCTGCACCCGCTGGAGCGGCGTCCCGGGCTCGCCGGGCGCGCCCGGGTCGCGCAGGGCGCTCACGACGAAGGTCGGGCCGGTCGGGTTCGCCGCGTTCGCGGGCGCCGCCGGCAGGCTCCCGCCCATCGGGACGCCCCCGGCGTAGCCCCGGGCGACGAGATCGCTCGCGGCGCAGAGGTCGTCGGGGTAGCCCCAGCCGCCGAAGAAGCGCACGACGACGCGCGGGCCGCTGGTGCCCCAGGTCTCCTTGCGCTTCATGGCCGCGAAGATGGCGGCGCGGCTGTTCTCCTCGGCCCAGACCCCGGCGAGGCCGCCGGGGTTGAAGGCGACGGCGTCGCTGAGCCCGGGCGGGATGCCGTCGCGGGCGGAGCGGCCGGCCCCGGCGTGGCCCGGATAGCGCGCCTCGGAGACGGCGCCCGAGGTGCCGAGGTGGGTGTCGGTCGAGCCGATGAAGCCGAAGGCCCACGGGTTGACGCCGAGGGCGTCGGCGTGGCCGAGGCCGGCGATCAGCGCGTCGCGGACGAAGTCGCGCGCCTCGGGCTCAGCGCGGCGGTCGAGGTTCGCGGCGGCCAGCGAGTTGTACGGGAGGCTCTCGAAGCCGCACTGCTCGTCGGCGACCGGGCTGCCGGGCCAGCACTCCGAGGCGCCCTTGTGCTGGGTGATCTCGACGAGCGGCTCGAGCCGCGCCTGCTCCTCGGCGCGCGCGGCGTCGATGGGCGCCCCGGCGCCGTCGAGCCCCGTGAACATGCGCCCGGTCGAGAGGTTCGAGTTGTGGGGGATGGCGACGACGTCGCAGCCGGTGCCGGCGTCGAGGCAGCCCTCGCGCAGCGCCCGCCACAGCCCCTCGGGGTGCGGCTCGTCGAAGTAGCCGGTCGGCCAGGCGGGGACGGTGTCGCTGGCGAAGATGACGTTGCGGTGGAGGTTGGCCGCGACCGGGTTGGCGCTCCACTCGTAGCCGATGAGGGTGGTGAAGGTGCAGGCGTCGGTGGGATCCTGAAACATCTCCGCGGCCTGCTTGAGCTCCTGCCAGGCGCCCTCCCCGGCGGCGCGGCAGGCGCCGCCGTCGTCGCCGCAGACCTCGGGGTAGACCGCGGCGTCCTCGTTGTAGGCGAGCAGGGCGTTGACGGTGATGAAGGCGACGTCGGGCTGATCGCGGATGAGCTCGCACTGGGCGTCGTCGTAGCCCGGCGCGCCGGGGGTGGTGCAGGTCGAGACGGTCCCGAGGAACTCGGCGTGGTCGGTCACCGCGGCGAAGTCGAGCGGCCGGGTGAGGCGCAGGGTGCGCGCCGGGCGGCCCTCGGCGTCGTACGGCGGCAGGCCGACCTCCTCGCCGGTGGCGAAGCGGTAGGCGTCCCGCGGGCTCAGGCGCGTGCCCTCGAGGTTCGCGTCGAGCGACAGGGCGGTGTGGACGTGCAGATCCCCAAACAGCGGGCGCCGCAGCGGGTCACGGTCGGCGCACGGGACCGGGCCTGCGGTGACGTCGCCGTCGGCGACGGGGACGTCGATGGGCGCGACCGTGTCCGTCGACTCGGTCGCGCCCCCGCCACACGCGGCCACGAGGAGGCCCGTGAGCAGGGCCGCGACCCGGGGCGGGCGGGACGTCCTCCGTCCGATGAGCGCAGCGGCGGGGTTCAGCCTTGGCATGTGAAGCTCCGGGCACCGGCGAGGTGCAGCTCGTCGAAGGTGCAGACCCCCGGGCCGTCGATGAAGACCCGGAGCGCGGTGGCGGTGGAGGGGGGCACGTCCTCGCCGCTCGACAGCTCGAGCACCAGCACAGAGCGCAGGAGCGGTCCACCGGCGCTGTCTCCAGGGGTGGGCTCGCGCCGCGCGACCAGGGTCAGCGGGGTGCGCTCGCCGCTCGTCTGGTCGGGGACGTCGCGGGTGACGTCGACCTCGAAGACGAGCGCGGTCTGAGCGTCGCAGGCGACCAGCAGCGAGACCACGGCGCCCTGCTCGAACGCCCCGGGCAGCGACACCTCGGGGAGATCGCGCTCGGCGGCGCCGCCGACGGCGAGGCGCAGGCCGCGCTCGCCGGAGTGGAAGGTCTCCACCTGGGCGACGTCGCCGGCGGTGGCGGTCCACCCGCACGGCAGGCCGCCGCAGCGGGCCTGCAAGCCGTCGTAGAAGAGGTCCGGCAGCCCGCTGTCACAGGGGCAGCCGGCGGCCGTCAGCGTCGCCGCGACGACCAGCCACGTCAGGGCGAGGCGCGTCACCATCGATACCCCAGCCGGATCTCGGTCGCCGGGAGCCAGAGAAAGGGCGTCCCCAGATCGCGCGGCCCCATACCCGACTGCCACACCAGGGCGTGGGCCAAGCGGAAGCCGAGGATGACGTCGTCGGCCCCGACCTCCCACAGGAGCGCCGCCTCGAGGCGGACGTGGAAGCCCAGATCGGCCTGGTCGCGCAGCACCCACCAGGTCGGGCCCGCCGCGACGCCGAGCTGGAAGCCGAAGAAGACCCCGGCGCGCTTGCAGCTGCCGTACTCGAGGCACAGGGTCGGCTGGACGTAGGCCGAGGCGGCGACCCGCCACAGCTCGGAGGTCTGGGTCGGGGCCAGCGATCCGGAGAAGGCGCCGTTGTCGGCGGTGTCGGTCGCGCCGTAGCGCAGGTCGAGGCCGCCGCCGACGACGAGCCAGTCGAGGACGTAGCGCTGGACCAGGACGGCGAAGCTCGGCCCGATGGCGTCCGCCCCGTAGCCGGCGCCGAGGAGCTGGCGACCGAGCGGTGAGCTCTCCATCAGGTTGAACTGGAAGCCGCCGGAGATGATCAGCGCCCACGGGCGCGCGTCGAGGCCGGGGTCCTGGGCCGCGGGCGGCGACGCCTCCTCGCCGGCTGGCGGCGCGCTCACGCCGGGGTCCGCGGCGGGTGGCGCCTGCTCGGCGCTCGCGGCGTCCGCCCCCTCGGGTGGGGTCGCGGGTTCGGTCGCGGCCTCGGGCGCATCGGACGCCGGCTCGGGCGGTGGCGCCGCGGTAGCGGTAGCGGTGACGAGCGCGAGGGCGCCGGCGACGAGCAGGGTCCGGTGCATCGGCGGCAGGCTAGCAGCGGCCCGTCATGAACGCTATAGGTCGCTGCGCCGACCGAGCCACGCGCGGGGACGAGATGCCCGATCACGCTTCGATCTACGACCATGACGCAGCGCAATATGACCGACTCGTGTCGCGGGAAGACGTCGACGGCGCGCTAGCGCGGACCATCGCCGATCTCATCCCGCAGTGCGTCGAGACCGTCGTCGAGCTCGGGGCGGGGACCGGGCGGGTGACGCGGCTGCTGGCGCCGCGAGCGGCGCGGGTGCTGGCGTTCGACGCGGCGGCGCCGATGCTGGCGGTGGCGCGGGCGCGCCTCGACGCTGCGGGGCTGGGCGCTCGCGTGTCGCTCGCGGTCGGAGAGCACCACGCGCTGCCGGCGCCCGACGGGGTCGCGGACGCGGTCTTCGCAGGGTGGGCCATCGCGCACGCGGTCGGCTGGTACCCGGAGGGCTGGCGCGGCCGAGTGGACGCGGCGCTCGCCGAGATCGCCCGGGTGTCGCGGCCGGGCGCGCGGGCGGTGATCATCGAGACCCTCGGGACCGGGACGGAGACGCCGTCGCCGCCTGCGAAGCTGGTGCCGTTCTACGCGCACCTCGAGGCGCGCGGCTTCGCGCGGCGCGTCATCCGCACGGACTATCGCTTCGCCGACGCCGCGGAGCTCGCCGAGCTCATCGGCTTCTTCTTCGGGCCGGAGCTCGCGACGCGCTACGCCGGCGGGCGGGACGTCCCCGAGTGCACCGGGGTGTGGGTGCGCGAGGGCTGAAGCGCGGCCGCCGAGCGGCCGACCAGGGTGAGTGACGCTCACGCGGGCCGGCCCCAGGTTGACAGCGTCACACGCGGGCGGTTCAAATGCGCGGGTAGTCGTACAGTTAGAGGTTGTCATGAAGGTGACGCAGTGGACCCAGCGGGGGCGTCTGCGGACGATGTCCGCGCTGCCGGCCGAGCATCGCCGGCCGGACGTGCTGCTCGTCTTCGGTCCGCGTGGCAGCCTCGAGGATGGGGAGTTGGCCGCCGATCTCGGCGCGCTCTGGCCCGACGCGGCGCTGCTCGGCTGCACGACGGCAGGGGAGATCAGCGGGACCGGGGTCAGCGCCGACGCCGTCGTCATCACCGCCCTGTCCTTCGACCGCGCCCACGCCCGCGTCGCCGAGGTGGCGCTCGACGGCGACCACGGGGAGGCCGGCCGTGCGCTCGCCCAGGCCCTGGCGGCCCCGGACCTGCGCGCGCTCATCATCCTGAGCGAGGGCCTCCAGACCCGCGCCCAGCGCCTCGTCGATGGCCTCCAGGCCGGGCTCCCCCCAGCGGTCGTGATCGCTGGCGGCCTCGCGGGGGACGGCGACGCGTTCGCCCGCACAGGCGTCATCACCGCCTCCGGCTTCCTCGACCACCACGCCGCGGCCCTCGGCATCTACGGTGACGCGGTCCTCGCGGGCTCCGCGTCGGCGAGCGGCTGGCACCCCTTCGGCCTCGACCGCGTCGTGACCCGCGCCAGCGGCCCCGTGGTCTACGACATCGACGGCGTCCGGGCGCTCGACGTCTACGCGCGCTACCTCGGCGAGGAGGCCGCGCACCGGCCGAGCTCGGCGCTGGTCTATCCGGTCGCCATCCTCTCCGGAGACCGCCTGGTCGCCCGGTCGCTGTCCGCCGTCGATCACGCGACCGGCGCCCTGACGTTCTTCGGGGAGATCCCGGAGGGGAGCCGCATCCGCCTGATGCACGCGTCCAACGCCGAGCTCGTCGCTGGCGCGGGCGAAGCGGGCGCCCTCGCGCGCCTGCCCGACGGCTCCGAGCCCGAGCTCGCCCTGCTCTTCTCGTGTATCGGGCGCAAGGCGGTCCTCGGCGCCTCGACCGAGCTGGAGGTCGACGCCGTCATCCGCGCCCTGGCCGCCGGGGCGCCGATCGCGGGCTTCTACACCTACGGCGAGATCGGCGGGGTCGCGGGCGCCGGGGTCTGCGCGCACCACAACCAGACGATGACCGTGATGGTGCTCGGCGAGCGGAAGCGTCGATGAGCTCGCCGCTCCTGATCGCTCAGCTCCGCCGCCACCTCGAGCTGGCCGCGGACGCCGCGATCGCCCCCGAGCTGCTCGCCGCGGCGATGCGCGCGGCCGCACCCGAGGCGCTGACCGCGCTCTTGGCCGACATCACCCGCAGCTACGAGGACGCCGAGCAGCAGAACACCCGCCTGCACCGGGCGCTCGAGGTCAGCACCCGCGAGGCCGAGGACCTCGCCGCGGAGCTGCGCCGCCGCAAGGCGATCGCCGAGGACGCCCGGGACGCGAGCGAGGGGCGCTTCCGGGCCATCATGGAGCTCCTCCCCGACATCATCTCCCTCATCGAGCCCGACGGGACGCTGGTCTACAACTCCCCGGCGTGCACCCAAATCCACGGCTGGACCGTCGAGGACCTCGCCGGGATGCAGACCTTCGAGCTCATCCACCCCGACGATCGCGAGCACGCTGGCGCCGCCATGGCAGCTGTGATCGAGCGCGCCGGGGCGATGATGTCGGTCCAGTACCGCTACCGCAACAAGGACGGCAGCTACGTCTGGATGGAGGCCACCGCCGCCAACCACTGCGACAACCCGGCCGTCGGCGCCCTGGTGACCGTCTCCCGCGACATTTCTGAGCGCCGGGCGGTCGAGGAGCGCCTGCGCGAGGGCGAGGCCCGATACAAGAACCTCGCCGATCTCCTGCCGATCCCCGTGTTCGAGGCCGATCTGGACGGCCGCCTGCGCTTCGCCAACGAGGCGCTGGTGACGAAGTTCGGCGGAGCGCTGGTGCGCCCCAACCAGCCCGTGACGGCCCTGTTCGCCGCGGAGGCCGCCCCCGCCCTCGAGCGACATCTCCAACGCCCCGAGGGCACCGGCGAGCTCACCGACGAGCTCACCGGCCGGCGCGCCGACGGGGCGTCCTTCCCGGTCGAGCTCACCTCCGCGCCCGTCGTCCACGACGGGGTCGTCGTCGGCATCCGCGGCGCCATGGTCGACCTCACCGATCGCCACCGCGTCCAGACCGAGATGGTGCGCGCCCAGAAGCTCGCGTCCATCGGCCTGCTCGCCGGCGGAATCGCGCATGATTTCAACAACATCCTCACAGGGATCCGCGGCAACGTCTCCCTCGCCGTGACGCTGGTCGATCCCTCGGACCCGGTCCAGGACGTGCTCGCGGAGACGGAGCAGGCGACCGTTCGCGCCGCCGCGCTCACGCGCCAGCTCCTCACCTTCGCCCGTGGCGGAGCGCCAGCGCTGAAGCCGGTCGCGGTCGAACCCCTGTGCCGCGAGGTCGCCACCTTCGTCCTGCGCGGCTCCGCGGTGCGCGCTCGGATCGACGTCGCCCCCGACCTGCCCGACGTCCTCGCCGACGAGGGCCAGATCGGCCAGGCGCTCGGCAACCTCATCCTCAACGCGCGCGAGGCCATGCCCCAGGGCGGCACCGTCCACATCGACGCCGCGCTGGCCCCCGACGCGGGCACGGCCGGCCGCCCGTGCGTCCTCATCCGCGTGAGCGACGAAGGCGGCGGCATCCCCGAGGACCTCCTCCCGCGCATCTTCGAACCCTACGTCACCACCAAGACCGGCGGGCACGGGCTCGGCCTGGCGTCGGCCTACTCGATCGTGCGCCGTCACGGCGGACAGCTCCGGGTCGACTCGCTCGCCGGCCGCGGCGCCACCTTCGAGCTCCTCCTGAGCGCCGCGTCGGAGCGCGCCACCCCGGAGCCGGCCCCGCGACGCGCCGAGCACCGGCCCAAGCTCCGCGGCCGCGTCCTCGTGATGGACGACGAGGAGATGATCTGCCACCTCATCCAGTCCGCCCTCGGCAGCGTGGGCCTCGAGGTCGATGACTGCGCCGACGGCGAGGAGGCGATCGCCGCCTTCGACGCCGCGGCGAGCGCGGGTCGGCCCTACGATCTCGTGATCATGGACCTCACCATCCCCGGCGGGCTCGGCGGACGCGAGGCCGCGATCGCGATCCACGCCCAGCACCCCGACGCGCGGCTCATCGTGTCGAGCGGCTACTCCGACGACCCCGTGATGGCCGACCACCGCGCCCACGGCTTCCTCGCCGCGGTGCCGAAGCCGTTCAGCGCCTCGACGCTCATCGCCACCGTGCGCGGCGTCCTGTCCACGGGCAGCTGAGCCGCGGCGAGCGGAGCGGCCGGACCCGGCGTCGGGGCCGGGCGCGGAGGCTCCTCCGCGATCTCCGCGGTAGGGGCCCTAAGACGCCAGCGCGCTGAGACGCGCCGGAGGCGGGTCCTGCGCCGTCCTGCACCGACGTGACCAGCGTCGTCCCTGGCCCCCGGGCGCCGCGCTGCAGTGCAGCACGGATGAGCCTCACGAGAGCGATTCATCCATCGAGTCACGCCTTGGCGGCCAGAACATCCATGCTGCACCGCACAACAACTGAGCCGCGGCGAAGATGAGGACGCCGGCGCGCAGGTCGAGGACCTCGGCCTCGAGGAGCGCGGCGGCGAGCAGGGTGAACGCGGCCTCGACCGACATCAGCGCGACCATCTCGGCGCCGAAGACGCGGCCGCGGAAGCCGTCCGCGACCCGCTCCTGCAGGATCTGCGTCGAGACCACCCAGTTGGCCCCGCTCGCCGCGTGGGCGAAGGCGATGGGCACGGCGATGAGGAAGCTCCAGGCGACGACGCCGACCGCGAGGTAGGCGAGGCCGCTCGCGGCGACGCAGGCGCCGAGCAGCACCGGCCAGCGCCCCGGATCGGTGAACCAGCGGCGAGCGATGAGCGGCCCGAGCCCGGTGCCGACGCCGCGCACGGAGAAGAGCAGGCCGATGCCGAGCGCGGCGTCGCCGGGGGTCAGGAGCGGGCCGAGCTGGGTGAGGAAGTACACCAGCCCCGCGCCGCCGATGGCCCAGCTGGCCTTGGCGAGGGCGATGCGGGCGACGGCGGGGCGGGCCACGAGGTAGCGCCAGCCGGCGCGGAGCTCGCGCGCGGCGGCGACGGCGATGTTGGCGCTGGCCGGCGGCGGTCGGACGAACGGGATGGCCACGCGGCTCACCGCGTAGGCGCTGAAGAGGTACGTCACGGCGTCGATCGCGAAGACGGCGTCGGTCCCCAGGCGCGCGGTCGCGAGGCCGCCGACGGCGGCGCCGATGGCGAGCAGCGCCGACCAGGTGGCCGCCAGCAGGGCGTTGGCCGTCAGCAGCTCGCGCGGGGTGGTGATGTTGGGGAGGGAGGCGCGAAACGCCGGGTCGAAGCTGGCGCCGAAGCCCACCTGCAGCGTCATCAGGACGAAGAGCAGCGGCATGTCGCCGGCGTCCTCGACCAGGATGAAGCCCAGCACGATCACGGCGCGGGCGAGGTCCGCGGTGATCATCAGCGCCTTGCGGTTGACCCGGTCGGCGAGCAGGCCGCCGGGCAGCCCGAAGACCGCGTAGCCCATGAGCTTGATGGCGAAGACGACGCCCAGCGCCAGGGGCGAGCCGGTCAGGCGCTCGACCAGCCCGAAGATCGCCATGGTGTTGAACCAGTCGCCAAACAGCGACACGGCCGAGCCGATCCACAGCCAGCGGACGGCGCGGTTGTCGCGCAGCAGCTCGCGATAGCCGGCGGACGTCATGCCCCGCGGGGCGGTCGCGAGCCGTCGCCCGAGGCGGTGGCGTCGGGTCCGGTCGGCCGGCTGAACCGAGGGGCGGTCACGGGCTCCGCCGCCGCCTCCCAGTGGCGCGCGACGAAGTCCAGCAGCAGATCGAACCAGGCGATGACGTTGTGGGGCTTGAGCAGCCAGTGGTGCTCGTCGGGGAAGACGGCGAGCTCGGCGGGGACGCCGTGGTAGTCGAGGGCCTCGAACAGCGCCAGCGACTCGCCGACCGGGACCCGGTAGTCCCTCTCGCCGTGGACGATCAGGGTCGGCGTTCGCCAGTGCGAGACCTTGCGGTTGGGCGAGTAGCGCCCGAAGCCGATGGCGTCGCGGTACGGGGTGTCGCCCATCATCAGCAGCCACCACGACGGCATGTCGGTCATGGCGTAGAACGAGGTCATCGAGAAGATGCCGGCCTGGGACACGAGCAGGCGGAAGCGGTCGGTGCTGCCGCCGATCCAGTTCACCATGTAGCCGCCAAAAGAGGCGCCCATCACCACGGTGTTGCTCGGCAGGATCTCCTCGTCGTACTCGAGGACCTCGACGAGGCCCATCAGGTCCTCGTAACAGCGGTTGCCCCAGACGTTGCCCCAGATGTCGTTGAGCCACGCGTCGCCGAAGCCGGTGCTGCCGGCGGGGTTCGGGAGCACCACGGTGTAGCCCTGGGCGACGAGGAGCAGCGTACACCAGCGCCAGTGCCAGCTGTCGGCCCAGGCGGACACGGGGCCTCCGTGGATCCACCAGAAGGCCTCGGTCTCCCCCTCGGGCGGGGCGACCGGCTCGACGATGAAGAGCTGCATCTTGCGCCCGTCGCCGATGGCGGCGTCGAGGCTGCGGACGCGGGCGATGGCGGCGCCCTGGCCTTCGCCGAAGCCCGACAGGCGGGCGGCGACCCGCGGTGCGACGGCGGCCGGCGGGGCGGTGAGGTCGAGCAGCACCGGCTCGGGGGCCTCGAGGAGGCTCGAGCGCACCCCGGCGAGGAGCGCGCCGCCCGGGACGGACACGAGGTTGGCGTAGCTGCCGCGGGACTCCGGGTCGCCGAGGCGCGTCACCGCGCCGGTCGCCGCCGCGACGGCGAAGACCGGGTGCTGACCGCGCTGATCGGCGGTGACATAGACGGTGGCGCCGTCCTCGCTCCAGGCCCAGGGCTGCGGCCAGCCGTGCCACGCGGCGGTGAGCTCCCGCGGCGCCCCATCGACGGCGTCGCGATCGTAGCTCCACAGCGTCCGGTGGCCGTAGCGCAGGGGCGAGCGGGTGTAGCGGCTGGCGACCAGGGCGCGGCCATCGGGGGAGAAGCGCGGCATGGCGTTGACGACCCCGGGGCCCCCACCGATGAAGCGCGCGGGCGCGCCGTCGGTCGGGATGAGCGCCAGCGGGCGGTCGTGGATGCGGTCGTGGGGGCTCAGGATGCCCCAGGTCGCGGCGACGGCGCCGCCGTCGGGAGCGAGGTCCCAGGTGCACTCGTGCAGCGCCTGGCCGGCGTCCGGGGTGAGGTCGACGCGGCCCGCGCCGTCGCCGTCGAAGGCGAGCAGGTGCGGCTCGGTCTCCGGGAACCAGTGGTCCCAGAAGCGCACCGGCATCGCGCGGTAGTGGCGCAGCGACGGCCCGCGCCGCGCCTTGTCGCGGGCGTAGGCGCGCTGCTGCTCGCGGGGGATCGCCGGGTGCACCGGGGCGAGCACGACCAGGCGGTCTCCGGCGCGCGCGCAGCGGAGGTCGGTGACCCCGAGGGGCTCGTCGGTGAGGGCGCGCGGCTCGCCGCCGCTGGCCGGCAGGAGCCAGACCTGAGAGCGGCGCTCGTCGCCGGCCCGGCCGCGCGCGTCGTCGCCCGGGAGCGCGCGGTCGCTGAGGAAGCACAGGCCGCCGTCGCGGCGAAAGCACGGGGCGGTGTCCCGGCAGTCGCCCACCGTGAGGCGCCACGGCGCGGCGTCGCCCACGAGCGGGACGCGCCACAGATCGGCGACGTAGCGCGCCTCGTCGGCGTCGAGGCGCTCCACCACCACGGCGAGCCACCCGCCGCACGGCGAGGCGGCGATGGCGCCGACGCGGCCGAGTCGGGTCAGCGCGCGAGCGTCGAACGGTGGCGCGGCGTCGGTCATCGAGGAGTCTCCAGTTGGTGTCCCTGCCGCCCGCGGCCGGGACTCCAGTTCGCGTCGAATGCGAGTGCGAAGTTGGTCAAAAGCCGCCGTCGGCGCAAGCGCGTCCCGACGGTCACCCACCGGATCACGGCTCCGCGGGGCACGACCCGCCGAAGTCGGGGATGGACGGGATGTAACGGCCGCGGCGCTGGTACTCCTCGTAGAAGCGACGGGCGGCCGGCGGGTCGCGGTTGATCACCCAGGCGGCGGCGTGGCACAGCATCACCCCGGCGGCCGCCGAGTCCCTCGGGAGGAGCTTCACGGCGTTCATGACGTGGTCGCCGGCGACGTAGCGGTAGTGAAAGCGGCGGTCGGGGATCGGCGCCAGCTCCTTGGCGCGGGTGAGCTCGCGCGGGGCGGCGGGGGCGAGCTCGCTCTTCAGCGCCGTGCGCCCGTCGAGGGTCGCGGCGAGCGAGAAGTTCCCGCTGTAGATCTGCCAGTCCGGGGCGCCCTCGGTCCCCATCAGCTCCATCCCGTCGTGGCGCGCGATCTTGGCGGCCTCCCACCACGAGGCCGCGCGGTCCGCGTCCGGGCGAGCGCGGTCGCGGGCGCTGGCGATGGCCGCGCGATAGCGGTCGAGGACGGCGGCCTGCGCGGCGGGCAGGTAGGCGCGCGCCTCGTCGAAGCGCCGAGCGCGCGCCAGGCGACGACCGAGCAGGTAGCGGACCCAGACGGCGCGCGCGCGGATCTCGACGTCGAAGCGCCGCCCGCTGTAGAGCACCACCGGCGAGCCTTGCGCGCTGGGCGCCCCGCCCGGCTCCACCGCGTCCGGCTCGCTCGGCGCCGGCCAGCGCGCGTCGACCAGGGTCTTGAGCTCGTCGACGGTGATGACCCGCTCGGCGAGGTAGGCAGCGTCGAGGTTGTACTCGGAGCGCAGCAGCAGATCACAGGCGCGGACCAGCTCGCCGCTGGAGAGCTCGAGCAGCGCGAGCTCGGCGCGGGCCCGGCCGGCCGGCTGGACCTCCATGTCCCACGCGCCCCACGCGCCCCAGTCGCCGGGCCAGTATTGCCAGCGCTCGGTCTCCGCGAAGCCGGAGGCCACCTGGGCGAGGAGCTTCGCCGCGGCCTTCACGTCGCCGGCCCGCAGGGCGAGCTTGGCGCGGGTCCACAGGGTCACGACGCTGCCCGGCGGGGCGACGGCGAGCCAGCGCTCGGCGACGGGGTAGCGCCCGAGGCGGTAGGCCAGCCAGGCCAGGCGATCGGCGCCGGGGACGGCGCCCACCTTGGCCGCCTCGAGGGCGTCGAGCCAGGCGCCGGCGAGGGTGCGGTCCGGGGTCGACGCGTCGCCGTCGGGGGGGACGTAGGCGTAGCTGCTGCGGGCGAGCAGCAGCGCCGTGAGGACCGGACGCAGCACGGAGCTGCCCGCGGCGCCGGGGAGCTGCGCCGGGTCGGCCAGGACGCGCTCGGAGACCACGGCGAGGGAGTTGACGCCGGAGGCGTCGCCGTGGGCGGCCTGGGCGAGGTAGGCGCCGACGGCGTCCTCGGTGCGCCCCTGATCGAGGCGGAGCGCCGCCTCCCAGCCGAGGCTCGTGGCGGCGAGGCCGAGGCGGTCCGCGAAGCCGGCGGCGGCGAGCTCGCGGGTCTTGGCGAACCACTCGGCGGCGAGCTCGGGCTGATCGTCGCCGCCTCGGAGCTCCCCCTTGGCGCCGTAGGAGCGCCCGAGCATGTACGCCGCCCACACCGAGCGGCGCGGGCGCTCCGCTGGCGGGAGGTCGAGCAGCGCCCGCCACACGGCGCGCGCCTCGCCGATCTTGCCGGCGCGATACAGGATCGCGCCGCGCGCGTACTCGCGGAGGTCGGCGGGGGTGAGGCCGTCGAGGGCGCGTGGGTCGGCGTCCTTGCGGGCCTGGGCGAGCTTGGCGACGGCGGCGGCGCGCACCTCGGGGGTGGCCCCGGCGGCGACCAAGGCCCGGTCGAGGTCGTCGGCCTCCACCGTCCGCGTCTGGGCGCCGCCGTCGTAAACGCCCACCACCTCGAACGGCTTCGCCGGCGCCGGGACCAGGCGCGCCAGCTCGCGGGCGAAGTCGGCCACCGGCCCGCTGAGCAGCACCTCGTCCGGCGACAGCAGCAGGCGGTTGGGGAAGTTCGGGCCGCAGGCGGCCGTGGGGCGCGGCGCCGTCACGGTGGCGGCGGTGACGGCGATCAGGGCCGCGGCCAGCGAGCGTTTACGGAGCGACGGTGACAACGACGGCCTCCCGGCTCGGGGGGGTGGAGAAGCGGAGCCAGCCGATGGGGCGGGTGGCGCCGGGGGCGAGGGGGGTGACCGCCGGGCCGCGCTCGAACAGCGTGACGGCCAGGGTGTCAGCGCGGGTGTAGCCGCTCTGCCCGTCCGACGCCAGGGGAGTCGGCCCGGTGACGCGGACGGTGCCCGGGAGCGCGGCGTCGGCGGTGCCGGCGTTGGTGGCGCGGACCTCGGCCAAGGTCGGCTCGGGCCAGGCCAGGGCGACCGCGAGCGCGGGGGCGACGGGGGCGCCGCGGCGCACGGCGGCGAAGGTGGCGTCGCTCCAGACGAGGGCGTCGCCGGGGATGGGGAGGCGATACCAGCTGACGCGCTCGAGGTTCCCGGGCCGGTCGCGGGTCAGCTCGGCGACGAGCGCCGCCATCGCGGCGGGGTCGGCGCGCAGCTCGCGGACGGTGGTGTCAGGTGGCCAGGGGCGCGCCGGGGCCTCGGCGGTGAGGCCGAGGAGGTGGCCGTCGGGGGCGAAGCCGAGGCGATAGCCGTAGGTCGGCAGGGCGACGCGGAACGGGCGGCCGAGGGCCGCGGCGCGTTCGATCCAGCGGCGAGCGAGCGCGGGATCGCAGAGCGGCGGGAGGGCGTCGGGCCCGGTCGGGCGCGTGACCGAGTGGACCTGCAGGACGAAGGCGTCGACGCCGCCTACGAGCGCGGCGAAGGCGGGGGCGTCGAGCCAGGTGGGGAGCGCCGTGATGACGAGGGGGAGGTCGGGAACCCTGGCGTGGATCCGGTCCAGCCAGCGCGCGTAGTCGGCGAGCCCGGCCGTCGGCGCGTCGAAGTCGAGCTGCAGCTCGCGCGGCTGGACCCCGGCGGCCCGGGCCGCCGCGACGACCTCAGCGGCCAGCGCGGCGAGGGCGTCGCCGGCGGCGGCGTGGGATTCGGTAGCCCCCAACGGCAGGTCGGGACCCGGAGGTCGTAGCTGGTCCCGGAGGACGACGAAGTCGGCCGTAGGGAGCCGCGGAGACCGCAGGGGCCCGACCGATACGACACCGTTTCCCGGCCTGAAAGGCACGCCCGGCCCATGCGAAGCGGGCCTGGCGGAAGGGAAACTCGCGCGGTCGAAGGGGCCGACGCGCAGGGCGAGGCCGACCGCGCGCGCCCCGGCGAGCTGGTCCCAGGCGACGTCGACCCGGGCGACCGTGCGCGGCCCGCGCTCCCAGCCGACCTCGGCGGCGAGGACGGTGACGGCGTCGAAGTCGCCGGCGCGCGCGGCGACGGCCTCGCGCACCGCCGGCGTCCACGCGCGCTGCCACACGTAGACCTCGTGGGGCAGCGGCCCGGACGCCCTGCCCGGCCCGCAGGCGGTCAGCGCGGCGGCCAGCGTCAGGAGCAGGGCGCGCGTCATTCGCGGCGCGTAACGGCCGACGCCCGTGGGGTGTTCCCCGAAAGGCACGCGAGCGCTAGGCCGGCGCCGCGATCTGCGCGCGCACGGCCTCGGGCAGCTTGAACCAGCGCGGCGGGTCGAGGCGCACCACCTCCTTGAAGCAGCGCAGCCCCTCGTCCTGGCGGCCGAGGTGGAAGTACAACAGGGTCCCCAAGTTGTTCCAGATGGCGACCTGGCGCGGGTCGATGTCGAGCGCCTTCTCGTAGGCGGCGAGGGCCTCCTCGCGCCGGCCGAGCTTGTCGTAGATGACCGCCTTGTTGCTCCAGGCCTGGCCGAGGCGCGGCTCGTGCTCGAGGGCCTTGTCGAGATCCGTCAGCGCCGCCTCGTGCTCGCCCTCGAGAAAGAGCGCCATCCCGAGGCACAGGTGCCCGTGCGCCGGGTTCTTCTGCATCATGTGCGCGCGCCCCTTGTAGCGCCACGCCAGCGGGTTGTTCTGGTCGAGCGACATCGCCCGCTGCGCCGTCCCGAGCGCCTCGCCGCTGCGCCCCATGTGGATCAGCACCTCGGTGATCGCGAGCGCCACGCCGACGTCCTCGGGCTTGACGCGCTGCGCTGCAACAAAGTCATTCAGGGCGCTCTCTTGACGCGACTCCTTCTGATGGAGGCGCGCCCGATCTTGCAACGCATCAAAGAACCCCGGGCGCCCGCCGACGGCCTCGTCGAGCTCGCGCTTGGCGTCCTCGAGCCGCCCCAACGCGAGCAGCGTGTGGCCGAGCCAGTAGTGGCCGTCGGGGCTCTTCGGGTCGGCCTCGAGCGCCACCTCGGCCGCGGTCAGCGCCGCGTCGAGGCGCCCCAGCGCCGACAGGGCGTCGACCCGCCCGTACATCGCCTTGACGCTGCCCGGGGCGAGCTCCAGCGCCCGCTCGTAGCCCGCCAGGCTCTCGGCGTCGCGCCCGAGCAGGCGCAGCACCTTGGCCCGGTTGGCCGTCGCCGTGACGTCGTCCGGCGCCTGCGCCAAGGCGCCGTCGAAGGCCTCGAGCGCCGCGTCGTGGCGCCCGAGCTTGAACATCGCGACGCCCTTCTCGAGGTGCAGCGCGGCGTCGTCGGGGGCGAGCGCGATGGCGCGGTCGAACTGCTCCGCCGCGGGCGCCACCTGCCCGGCGTCGACGAAGGTCCAGGCCCGGCGTACCAGGGCGTCGATTTCACGGCGTGAGCTCATGGCCTCCTCCTTGCGCACCGCTCCACAACCAGAACCGCAGGCTAGCACCCGATGGAAGTTGTGGTAAGAAGCCCCCGCTTCGCCGGCCAGTCAGGGAGTGCCTTGGACCACATCCGCAACTTCTGCATCATCGCCCACATCGACCACGGCAAGTCGACCCTCGCCGACCGCCTGATCCAGGCCTGCGGTGGCGTCGACGACCGGGCGTTTCACAACCAGCTCCTCGACTCGATGGACATCGAGCAGGAGCGCGGGATCACGATCAAGAGCAACACCATCACGCTCCTGTACACGGCGCGCGACGGCAAGACCTACGAGCTCAACCTCATCGACACCCCCGGGCACGTCGACTTCTCCCACGAGGTGCGCCGCTCGCTGATGTCCTGCGAGGGCGCGCTGCTCGTGGTGGACGCCGCCCAGGGGGTCGAGGCGCAGACCGTCGCCAACCTCTACCTGGCGATGGAGTACGAGCTCACGATCGTCCCGGTGATCAACAAGATCGACCTGCCGGCCGCCGACGTCGAGCGCGTCCGCGAGGAGATCGACGCCGACCTCGGCCTCGACCCCTTCGAGGCGGTGCCCATCTCGGCCAAGAACGGCGTCGGCATCGAGGACGTGCTGGAGGCGATCGTCACCAAGCTGCCGCCCCCGAGCGGCGACGCGACCGCGCCGCTCAAGGCCATGATCTTCGACGCCTACTACGACCGCTACCGCGGCATCGTGCTCATCTGCCGCATCTTCGAGGGGACGATGAAGCCCGGCGACAAGGTGCGCCTGATGCACACCGGGCGCGACTACCAGATCGAGGAGGTCGGCCGCATCCGCCTCGAGCGCTCCCCCGGCAAGTCCCTGGCCGCCGGCGAGGTGGGCTACATCATCGCCGGCGTCAAGACCATCCAGGACATCGAGGTGGGCGACACCATCACCCACACGTCGCGCCCCGCCGCCGCGCCCGTGCCGGGCTACAAGCCCGCCAAGCCGGTCGTCTTCTCGTCGATCTACCCGATGACGACCAACGAGTACGCGGACCTCGCCGCGGCCCTCGAGAAGCTCGCCCTCAACGACGCCTCGCTCTCGTTCACCAAGGACACCTCGGCGGCGCTGGGCTTCGGCTTCCGCTGCGGGTTTCTGGGCCTGCTCCACCTCGACGTCGTCCAGGAGCGCCTGTCGCGCGAGTTCGACGTGTCGCTGCTGCTGTCGGCCCCGTCGGTGCTCTACAAGCTCGAGCTCCGCGACGGCCGCCACGTCGAGGTCGACAACCCGAGCTACTGGCCGGACCCGACCCAGATCGGCAAGATCGAGGAGCCGTACATCAAGGCCTCGGTCCTCGTCCCCGAGCAGTACATGGGCGTGGTCATGGACCTGTGCACCGACTACCGCGCCTCGAAGCTCGGCATGAACTACCTCGCGGTCGGCCGCGTCGAGGTCCAGGCCGAGATGCCGCTCGGCGAGGTGCTGTTCGACTTCTACGACCGCCTCAAGACCATCACCCGCGGCTACGGCTCCTTCGACTGGGAGGAGCTCGACTACCGCCCGTCGCAGATCGCCAAGGTCGACATCCTCGTCAACCACGAGCAGGTCGACGCCCTCAGCTACCTCGCCCACGAGAGCAAGGCGCGCCAGCGCGGCATCACCTACGTCGAGCGCCTCGCCGACGCCATCCCGCGCCACCAGTTCAAGATCCCGATCCAGGCGGCGATCGGCGGGACGATTATCGCGCGCGCGAACATCGCGGCCTTCCGCAAGGACGTCACGGCCAAGTGCTACGGCGGCGACATCAGCCGCAAGCGCAAGCTCCTCGAGAAGCAGAAGAAGGGCAAGGAGCGCATGAAGACCGTCGGGAGCGTGTCGATCCCGCAAGAGGCCTTCGTCGCCGTCCTGCGCACCGACAAGGAGTAGGCCGGGGGCCAGACCCGCGGCAATCGCCGACGCGGCGCCGCCCAGCGGCGAGGAGCAGTAGGCGCCAGGCAGCCGATTTGCTACGGTGACGCGGTGACGGTCGACCTCGAAATCCCCCTCGCGGGCACCGCGCTCGGGGGGACCTACGTCCTGGACGAGCGCCTCGCCGCGCGCGACGGCGACGGCACGCTGTGGCGGGGCCACTGCCTCGGTGGACCGGCCCACGTCCTGGTGCGGCTCGTGCCTTGCGCGTCCACCGGGGAGGCGCTGCAGATCGTGGACCGCGCGACCATCGCGAGCGGCGAGCACCACCCCCACGTCGCCCCGCTCCGCGACTGCGGGCTCGTCAACGGCGCGCTCGTCTTCCTCGTCTACGACCTCGACGCCGGCGAGACCCTCGGGGTGTTCCTGCGGCGCCGCGCCTGCAGCCCCGCCGAGACCCTGCACATCGCCGACCAGCTGCTCTCGGCCCTCGAGAGCGCGCACTTCCGCGACACCCTCCACTGCGGGATCGACGAGGACGCGATCTTCGTCCGCCAGCTCGAGGACGGCCTCAGCGCCGACCTGCTGGACCTCGGCGTCGCCACGACGACCCACCGCTCGGCCTACGACGACATCTGCTCGCTCGCCGCGCTGCTCGTCCAGATGACGAACCAGCCGCTGCCCCAGCCCTTCGGCCGGCTCATCGACCGCGCCATCGGCCCCCGCGCCACCGGCTGGTCGAGCGCCGGCGAGCTCCGGGCCGCGCTGCGAAACGCCCTGACCTGACCTGGCCCGACCCGATTCGGCGCACGGCGGCGTCCCGCCGACCGACCGAGGCTCGCCGGCCAGCGGAGCGGTACCCCTACCGTAGAGCTACCGTCCACCGCGCCGCCACGGCGGCCGAACCAATCATAAAAACAACTAAAAATCATCATGTTACAGGATTTTGTCGCGCTGGCACGCGCCTTGCTGTGGTCCGGGATACACACGCACTCCCCGGAGCCCGAACCATGCGCCAGCTCACCGCCCTGATCGCCTCGCTCTTCGTCCTCGGCGCCACCGCCTGCGCCTCCATCCGCCCGGCCCCCGGCCCGGGCGCCCGCGCCGCCCAGCGCGAGCGCGCCCCGCTCCAGGAGCAGGGCGACGACCAGGACCAGCCGGCCACCACCGACGCCGTCGCCGACGTCCGGAGCGACGACCAGCGCTGACCGCCGCCCCTGAGCGCGCGACGCCGCGCCGGGGGGCCTACTCCGAGGCGCCCGTGGGCGCGCGCCACGCGACGCCGAGCTGATCGAACAGGAAGGCGTAGGCGTCGGCGTACTGCGCGACCCGCTCGTCGAGCTTGGTGTCGCCGCCGTGGCCGGCGTCGGCGCTGGTCCGGAGCAGGATCGGCGTGCGCGGCGCCGGCGAGTCCGCGACCGCCCGCTGCAGGCGCGCCGTCATCTTGCGGGACTGCAGCGGGTCGACCCGCGGGTCGTTCTCGCCGGTGAGAAAGAGCGTCGGCGGGTAGGCCACGCCGTCCTTCACGTTGTGATAGGGCGAGTAGGCGTACATCGCCGTGAAGAGCGCCGGATCCGCGACGGTCCCGAACTCCGGGACGTTGAAGGCGCCGTTGGCGGAAAGCTCGACCCGCAGCATGTCGTAGATGCCGACGAAGGACACCACCGCCGCCGGGACGGTCGGGTGCTGCACCAGGGTCGCCCCCATCAAGAGCCCGCCGTTCGAGCCGCCGAGGATGCCGACCCGGTCCGCCGCGACGTACCTCTCGGCCGCCAGGTGGGCGATGGCCGCCGCGAAGTCGTCGAAGACGTTCTGCTTGTTCGCGAGGTTGCCGCCCCGGTGCCAGGCCTCGCCGAACTCGCCGCCGCCGCGCAGGTTGGTGATGGCGACCACGACGCCCTGGTCGAAGAGCGGCCGGTAGCGGCTCGCGAAGGTCGGCTCGATGTTCACCCCGTAGCCGCCGTAGCCGTACACGACGCACGCGGCGGTGCCGTCCTTGGGGGTGCCCCGCGGGACGAGGATGTTGACCGGGACCAACGTGCCGTCCTTGGAGGTCGCGAGCTCGCGCACGACCTCGACGTCGCCGAGGTCCGCCGACGCGCCCGAGGCGAAGGCGGTGGGCGTCGTCGTGCCGTCCGCAGCGGCGAAGGTGTTCCAGGTGGTCGGGGTCACGAACGAGCGCGACCAGAAGGCGACGTCGTCCCCGCCGAGCGGGATGAGCCCGCCAGCCGACGACACCGGCGGCTGCTCGGGGCCGGCCGCCGGCGCGCCGTCGAGGGTGAAGGCGCGGATGACCGACGGCCCGCCACGCTGGTAGACGACGTAGAGGCGCGAGGCGGTCGCGAGCACGGTGGGCGGTCCCCAGAAGTCCTCGACGATGGCGTCCTCGCCCTCGGCGACGACGACCGGGGCGGTGGCGACCTGCAGGGTGTCGATGGGGACGCGCAGCACCTTGCCGCGCGGGGCGTCCTCGCGGCTCATCACGAACAGCGTGTCGTCCGGCCCGAAGCTGGCGGTCACCGTCTTGTCGTCGAAGGTGCTGAACTGGCGCCACTTGCCGTCGGTCTCGCGCAGAAAGTGCGCGAACTGCCCGCCGTCGCCGTCCTGGACCGTCGCCAGGACGCGGCCGCTGCGCTCGTCGGTGGCGAGGTCGTACTCGGCGATGCGCGGCATCCCCTTGCCGAGCTCGTAGCTGTCGGCCGAGGTCGCGGCGCCGAGGGCGTGGTAGTAGATCTGGACCCAGAAGTCCTTGTCCTCGTCAGGGCGCTCGTCCCCGCGCGGGTAGCGGCTGTACCAGAAGCCGCTGCCGTCGCGGTTCCATGCCAGGGCGCCGCCGGCGGTGCCGCCGTTGACGCGCGGGACGACGTCGCCGACCTCGGCGCCGGTGGCGGCGTCGAAGACGTGGACGTCGCCGGACTCGGTGCCGCCCTTGGAGAGCGACACGGCGACCTTGGTGCCGTCCGGCGACGGGACGAACCAGTCGATGGCCGTGGTCCCCGCGGCGTCGGCGGCGCCCGGATCGACGAGGACCCGCGCGGCGTCGACCTGGCCGAGGTCGTCGGCGACCACCAGGAAGGGCTGCTGCTTGGGGGGTTGGCGCTTCATCGCGAACCAGCGGCCACCGGAGGTCGTGACGTGGCTCCAGCTGACCACCTCGGCCCCGAACACCGTGGCGACCGCCGCTCGGACCTCGGCGTGGTGGGGCAGCGCGTCGAGCAGGGCGCGCGCGTGGGCGTTCTGCGCCTCGGTCCACGCCTTGACCGGGGCCGCGGCGCCGTCCTCGAGCCAGCGGTAGTCCTCGGTCACCTCGACCCCGTGGTAGGCCTCGAGGACCGGGATCCGGGTCGTCTCGGGCTGGGCCGCCACGAGGGCGCCATGACGCACCGCAACAAGCGCAGCGGCTGACGCCGTGTCTTTTTCCACGAGTCCATCCTCCGTGTCATCGGCCGGCGCTTGCTGCACCGCACCAGGGGCGCTTGGCGGCGCCGTGGGGGCAGCGGGCGGTGTGTCCTTCTTGCCGCACCCGCCGGTCAGGGCCAGGGCGGCGGCGATCGCGAGGAGGGTGGCGTGGCGCATGAGGACTCCGGGTGCCGGTCGAGTGCGCGCGGAGCTAACCACAGCGGGGGGCGATTTGGAATTGTCGCCCCCACCACGCGCCCCGGCGGGGGCGCGGCGGGCACGGCGGGTGATCGTGGCTTCACGGCGCGGCGAGCGCACCGTATGCTCCCCGGCGATGTTCGGCACCCGCGCGACCCTTACCGCTACGTTGGCGCTCGGAGGCTTTGGCCTCTGGCACGCCCTCGGCTTCATGGACACCTTCAACACGACGCCCCCGGACGCCGCGCTGTGGTCACCGCCGCCGGCCCAGGTGACGCCGACGACCGAGACGCGCCGGGTCGTCGTCGCGGTCGTGGACGGCCTGCGGCTCGACCGCGCGGAGCTCCTCGGCTTCCCGGCGGACGTCGGCGCGCGCTGCGTCCTCGACGCCCAGCTCCCGAGCTACTCGCGGCCGAACTACGTCGCGCTGCTGACCGGCGCCCCGCCGTGGCTGAGCGGCGTGCGCACCAACGACTACGTCGGCGAGACGCACCTCGAGACGATCTTCGACGTCGCCGCGGGCGCGGGCTGGCGGATCGAGGCGGTGGCCGACGGCACCGACTGGTGGGGCGAGCTGTTCCCGCACGCGTTCGGCGCGGGCTCGCACTTCGTCCCGCAGGACCAGTTCGACCCGTGGATCGCCACGTGGGCGCCAGGTCCCGGGTCGCTGTCGCTGGTCCACATCGTGAAGGCGGACGACGTCGCCCACGAGGAGGGGGTCGGGTCAGCCTACGACGCCGCCGTCGTCGCCGCCGGGGCGCAGCTCCGCGCCCTGTGGGCGCGCCTCGACCCCGCACACGACACGCTCTTTGTGACCTCCGATCACGGCCACATCGACCGCGGTGGCCACGGCGGGCCGGAGCAGGTCGTGATCGAGACGCCGCTGTTCGTCGTCGGCGCCGGCGCGTCGAGCGTGCGCGAGGGCTGTCACGGCCCGAACACGGACCTGGCCGCGACGATCGCCGCGCTGCTCGGGCTACCTCCGCCCAAGGCCAGCCTGGGGCGGGTGATCTGGCCCGTGTTGGACCCGGCGCGCGTGGATATGGAGAGCGCTGTCGCACGCACCTCGCGACAGCAAGGCGCGTTGCTCTCGCGGCTCCCGCTGCCGCCGCAGCCTCCCGCCGAGGGGGCCGGGCTCGTTGGCGGGCCGGGGCGGTCCAAGCTCCCGGTCGCCGTCCGTCCCTACGCGGGAGAGCGCCCGGTGGAGTTCTTCCCCATCGCGCTGGCGATCGGCCTGTGGCTCGCGCTGCTCTTGGCCCTGCTCTACATCACGCGCCGCGCCAAGCTCACCGACACGCCGGTCTGGCCCTTCGTCATCCGCGGGGTCGCCTACCTCGTCGCCTACGTCGGGATCGTCCTCGGCGTCGAGCCGACGCTGTCGTTCAGCGCGGTGTGGCTGCGCGGCCCGTGGATCATGCACATGACGGCGCTGACCGTGGCCGCAGCCATCCTCGCGTGGGCGCTGACCTGGGTGCTCAACAACCACCTCCGCCAGCGCCCACAGCGCGCGGCCGGGTGGGTGCTGTTGATGAGCGCCCTGCCCTTCCTCATCGCCGCCGGGGTCCACGGGAGCCTCTCGGGCGGCCCGGAGCTCGGCGAACCCCACGCGGCCTTCGGGCTCCTGGTGGGCGACTTCGCCCTCCTCGGCGGCGCGCTGACGTCGCTGCTGCTGCTCGCCTTCGACCAGCTGCGCCGGATCCGCGGCACAGCGGAGGTCGCCAACATCTGACCGCATGCGACGGCAGGGTGGACGAGCGCCGGGCAGCGCGCGGCGCCCTGCAGCCCGACGGGCAGCTGTGTGAGATTTCACACCGCCCCGGGGTGCGGCGCAGCCCGATCAACCGACGACGCGGACGGGCTGCCGACGCGCGCCCCAGGCGCCGGGGCGGGGCTCGAAGACGCCGGGGATGACGGCGTGACAGCTCGGGCAGCGCCCCTCGGCGTCGAGGTTCCACGTCAGGAGCTCGTACCAGTCGCGCCCGATGAGCAGGGCGTCGCAGCTCGGGCAGCGGGTGGCGTCGCCTTCGTGGTCGTGGACGTTGCCGGTGTAGACGTAGCGCAGGCCGTGGCGGCGGGCGATGCGCCGGGCGCGGGCCAGCGTCAGCGCCGGGGTGCGCGGGACCTCCAGCATCTTGAAGTCAGGGTGGAAGGCCGAGAAGTGCAGCGGCACGTCCGGCCCGAGGTGCTCGGCGATCCAGGCGCAGAGCGCGTGGAGCTCGGCCTCGTCGTCGTTGTGTCCGGGGATCAAGAGCGTGGTGATCTCGACCCACACCGGCGTCTCGTTGACGAGCCAGTCCAGGGTCTCGAGCACCGGCGCCAGCTCGGCGAAGCAGAGCTTGCGGTAGAAGCCGTCGCTGAACGCCTTGAGATCGACGTTGGCGGCGTCGATGTGGGCGAAGAAGTCGCCGCGGGCCAGCTCGGTGATGTAGCCGGCGGTGACGGCGACGGTGCGGACCCCGCGCTCGTGGCACGCGATGGCGGTGTCGATGGCGTACTCGGCCCAGATCACCGGGTCGTTATAGGTGAAGGCGACGCTGCGGGCGCCGGCGGCGAGCGCGGCCCGGGCGATGCCGTCCGGCGTGGCGAGGTCGCTCGCCCGAGCCACCTCGCGCGACTTCGAGATGTCCCAGTTCTGGCAGAAGCGGCAGCCGAGGTTGCACCCCGCGGTCCCGAAGGACAGCACCGGCGTGCCGGGCAGGAAATGGTTGAGCGGCTTCTTCTCGATCGGGTCGACGCAGAAGCCGGTGCTCTTGCCCCAGGTGCTCAAGACGACGCCGTCGGCGTCCGCCTCGCGGACGAAGCAGAAGGCGCGCTGTCCGGGGTGCAGGCGGCAGTGGCGCGGGCACAGATCGCACTGGAAGCGGCCGTCGGCGAGCTGCTGCCAGTAGCGGGCGCGGTACGGGGAGGAGGTGGTCACGAGGGCCTCCGGGTGCGCGGGATGGAGGCGCCGCAGGGCGGCGCCTGCGACATGATAACCACCTCGTCGCGGTCGCGCCCCGAACGGGGACGTGCCATTTCACACACGCCGGGGAGGCGCCGGGCTACACCATGCGCGAGTACAGCGGGCCGTCGTGCTTGCTGCGGCGCAGGCGGGCGTCGAAGACGGTCGCGACGTTGCGCACGAAGAGGCGCCCGAGGGGCGTGACGTCGACCTGCTCGCTGCCCACCTCGATGAGCGGGGCCAGGTCCTCGCTGGCCCGCAGCTCCGCGAGCTCGGACTCGAAGTCGACGGCGAGGCTCAGCCCGAAGCGGCTCTGGAGCTGGGCGTCGTCGACGTGGAAGTTGCACATCAGCTCGTGGATGAGCCAGCGGCGCGCCTCGTCGTCGACGTCGCGGGCGACCCCGCGATCGACCGCGAGCGCGCCGGCGTCGATGGCCTTGTTGTAGGAGTGGAGCTGCCGCGTGTTGGCGACGTAGGCGCCGCCGATGTCGCCGATGGCCGACATGCCGAAGCCGACGACGTCGTTGACCTTCATGGCGGTGTAGCCCTGGAAGTTCCGGCGCAGGCGCCCCTCGCGCTGGGCGATGGCGAGCTCGTCGTCGGGCAGGGCGAAGTGGTCCATCCCGATGGCGTCGTAGCCGGCGTCGAGGAAGGTGCGGCGGGCGTCGCAGAAGAGCCCGATCTTGGTGTCGGAGTCGGGGAAGGTGGTGGCGTCCATCACCTTCTGGTGGGGCTTGACCCACGGGACCCACGCGAAGCTGTACAGCGCGACGCGATCGGGCCGCAGGGCGATGACCTTCTGCACGGTGCGGCCGAAGTCGGGCCCGGTCTGGAACGGCAGCCCGTAGATGAGGTCGAGGTTCACGCTGACGAAGCCGACCTCGCGGGCGGTCTCGACGAGATCGCGGACGTGGCCAAAGGAGGTGACGCGGCGGATGGCCGTCTGGACCTTCGGCGCGAAGTCCTGCACCCCCATCGACAGGCGGTTGAAGCCGATCTCGCGGAGGTGCGCGAGGCGCGCCGAGTCGGCGTGGCGCGGGTCGACCTCGATGGCGACCTCGGCGTCGGCCGGCACGTCGAAGTGACTCCGGACGATCTCCATCAGCTCGGTGAGCTCGGCGTCGGAGTAGCTGTTCGGGGTGCCGCCGCCGAGGTGGAGCTGCGACACGAGGCGGCGGTCGGGCAGGTGCGCGGCGACCATCGCGACCTCCGCCGCGAGCCGGTCGAGGTAGCGACGGCGCGTCGTCTCGCTCTTGCTGACCACGACGTTGCAGCCGCAGTAGGTGCAGAGCGCCTCGCAGAACGGCAGGTGGAAATAGAGCGACACCGGCTCGCCGGGGTGCTCGCTGTTGGCGCGCGCGAGGGCGGCGACGTAGTCCCCGGGGCCGAAGTCGGTGGTGAAGCGGTCGGCGGTCGGGTAGCTGGTGTAGCGCGGTCCCGGGCGGTCGTAGGTGCGGACGATGTCCGGAGTGACATCCGGGGGGGCGGTCGACTGCAGCGATGGAGCGTTCATTACGGCCTCGGCTGGGAGGTTCGGGCGGTCATCACGGGGATGAGACAGCAATGTTCGTGCCACCCGCGATGTTGGCGGCATCGCCGCTCCGCGTGGAGCGCGAGGGGGAGCCCGCCCTCCGTCGGCCGGCTCCCGAGACACCTGAGCATGGGGCATGCCACACAAGCCGATGTGCGAGATAGCACATAGACGCGGGCGGCGATCGATTCAGCGGAGACGCAGCTCCGCGAGGCGGGCCAAGCATTCAAATGCTTGGCCCTTGGCACGTGGTTTGCTAAACGCGGAGGCCGTATCCAGCCCTCCAGCGGAGAGCGAGTGTCCGAAGTCGCCCAGCCGTGCCCGCATTGCCAGAGCCCCGTGCCGCCCAGGACCCCGGCTGCGCCGTACTGCTGTGCCGGGTGCCGGGTGGCCTACGACATGCTCCACGCCGAGGGCCTGACGCGCTATTACGATCTGTCGTGCGGGATCGTGAACCCCGGCGCCGAGGACGCGGGCCCGATGACCTGGCTCGGCCCCCTCGTCGCCCGGGCGCGCGATCTATCCCGCGACGGCCGCCTGAGCGTGACGGTTGACGTCCAGGGGCTCCACTGCGCGGGCTGCGTGTGGGTGATCCAGACGCTCTTCCAGCGGCGCGACGGCGCCGTCCACATCGGGGTCAACCCCGGCGTCGGGCGCATCGAGCTGGTGTTCGACCCCGAGCGCTTCGACGTCGCCGCCTACCTCGGCGACCTGGCGCACCTCGGCTACCGCTCCGGCCCCCCGCTCAAGGCGAGCCGCGGCGAGAGCGACGGCCTCTCGGTGCGCCTCGGGGTGACCATCGCGCTGGCGATGAACGTCATGATCCTCAGCGCCGCCGGCTACCTCGGCCTCAACGCCGAGGAGGAGCCAGGGCTCTTCAGCCTCTTCGGGTGGCTCGCCTTCGCGCTGACGACGGTGTCGGTCCTCGTCGGAGGGCCGGTCTTCTTCCGCGGCGCCTGGGGGGCGCTGCGCCGCCGCGCGCTCCACCTCGACGTGCCGATCGCCATCGGGATCGCCCTGGCCTGGGGCGGATCGACCTGGCTCTTCTTCGAGGGCGGCGGCGATCAGGCCTACTTCGACACCCTCGCGATCTTCATCGCGCTGATGCTCCTCGGCCGCTACCTGCAGAGCCGCTTCGTCGAGCGCAACCGCCGGATGCTCCTCGCCGACGCCGGCCTCTCGGGGCTCCACGTCCGGGTGATCGCTCCCGACGACACCCTCGCCCTCGCCCCGGTGGACGAGGTGCTGTGCGGCACGCGGCTCCTCGTCACCCCGGGCGAGCTCGTGCCGGTCGACGCCCGGGTCGTCGGCGGGGCCGCGGACTTCAGCCTGGCGTGGATCGACGGCGAGTCCGACCCGGTGGCCTTCGTAGGCGAGCGCGTGGTCCCCGCCGGCGCCCACCTCGTCGGCGGCGTCGCCCGCGAGCTCGTCGCGACCCAGGGGTTCAGCGACTCGGCGCTGCACACGCTCCTCGCCCCCGGCTCGCGTGGCGGCGACGCGCCCGACGGCTTCTGGCACCGGGTCAGCAGCGCCTACGTCTTGCTCGTCCTCGGCTTCGCCGCGCTCGCGCTCGCGCTGTGGTGGTCCGACTCCCCGGCTCGCGCCTTCGAGGTGGCGATCGCGGTGCTCGTCGTCACCTGCCCGTGCGCGATCGGCCTGGCCACGCCGCTCGCCTACGAGATCGTCCACGCGCGCCTGCGCAAGAAGGGCCTCTTCGTGCGCGAGTCGGGCTTCCTCGACAAGGTCCGGCGTGTCCGCCAGGTGTTCTTCGACAAGACCGGCACGCTGACCCTGGGCGAGCTCACGCTGGCCGACCCCGCCGCCCTCGACGGGCTCCCGCCCGCCGCCCGCGCGGCGCTCTTCCAGATGACGGTGCGGTCGAGCCACCCCAAGAGCCGCGCGCTCTTCACCCACCTCGGCCGCCGCGGGGGCGCCACGCTGGACCCCGGCGCGGCGGTCACCGAGGAGCCGGGGGTCGGCCTCACGCTCCGCTCGGCCGAGGGCAGCTGGCGCCTGGTCGCGGACGCCGACGTCGACGCCGACGGCGAGCGCGCCCTGCTCCTCGAGCGCGACGGCGTGGTGCTGGCGCGCTTCGCCTTCGTCGAGACCCTCCGCCACGACGTCGCCACCGAGGTCGCCGCCCTGGGTCACGCCGGGGTCGACGTGTGGCTGCTGAGCGGCGACGCCGAGGCCCGGGTCCACGCCGCCGCCCGCGCGCTGGCGATCCCGGCCGAGCGCACCCGCGCCGCCTGCCGCCCGGCGGACAAGGCGGCGGTCATCCGCGCTGCGGACCGGCACGACAGCCTCATGATCGGCGACGGCATCAACGACGCACCGGCCTTCGAGGCCGCGCTGTGCGCCGGGACGCCGGCGGTCGATCGCCCGACGCTGCCGGCGCGGGCCGACTTCTACCTGATGGCGAGCGGGATCGGCCCGATCTCGGAGGCGATCGCCCTCGGAGGGCGCCTGCGTCGCACGGTCGTCCGCAACCTCGCCTTCGCCGCCGCCTACAACCTCGCCGGGGTCGCGCTGGCCCTCGCTGGCCTGCTCTCCCCGCTGGTCTGCGCGGTCGCGATGCCGCTCAGCTCGCTGTCGGTCCTCGCGCTGACGCTCTTCAGCCTGCGCGAGCACGCCCCGGCCCGGGTCGCCACCGCCCACGCCGTCGCGCTGCCGGACGCCCGCGGGGTGACGCGATGAACATCCTGTATCTGACCGTGTTCGCCAGCCTCGGCCTGGCGGCCCTCGGTCTCATCCTGTTTTTCTACAGCGCGGCCCAGCGGGACCGCGATCAGATCGAGCGCCTCGCGCTGCTGCCGCTCGACGACAGCGACGACTTCCAAGTGCCGACCACTGCGGCTTCGCCCGCGACTTCAATCGACGACAACAGCCACCCCCCAACCCCTGACGAGGGCGACAGAGATGAGTGTTAGAGAGGTAACCTTCTCGTATGACGACAAGATCGTCCGGCAGTTCCTGCTGGCGACGGTCATCTGGGCCATAGTCGCCATGCTCCTCGGCGTATGGATCGCCTACCAGCTGGCCTTCCCCGGGGCGAACGTCGAGCCGTACTTCAACTTCGGTCGGCTGCGACCGCTGCACACGAACGCGGCGATCTTCGCGTTCGTCGGCAACATGATGTTCGCCGGCATCTACTACTCGACCCAGCGGCTGACCAAAGCGCGCATGGCGAGCGACGCGCTGTCGAGCATCCACTTCTGGGGTTGGCAGCTCATCATCGTCGCCGCGGCGGTCACCCTCCCGCTGGGCATCACCCAGTCCAAGGAGTACGCCGAGCTCGAGTGGCCGATCGACATCGGCGTGACGCTGATCTGGGTCGTCTTCGCGGTGAACTTCTTCTGGACCCTCGCCAAGCGCCGCGAGAAGCACCTCTACGTCGCGCTGTGGTTCTACATCGCGACCATCATCACCGTCGCCGTGCTCTACATCATCAACAACCTCGCGCTGCCGATCCTGATGACCAAGAGCTACTCGGTCTACGGCGGCGTCAAGGACGCGCTAGTGCAGTGGTGGTACGGCCACAACGCCGTCGCCTTCTTCCTGACCACGCCGATCCTCGGCATCATGTACTACTTCCTCCCGAAGGCGGCGAACCGACCGGTCTACTCATACCGGCTGTCGATCATCCACTTCTGGGCGCTGATCTTCCTCTACATCTGGGCCGGCCCGCACCACCTGCTCTACACCTCGCTGCCGGACTGGGCCCAGTCCCTCGGCATGATCTTCTCGCTCATGCTGTGGGCCCCGTCGTGGGGCGGCATGATCAACGGCCTCTTGACCCTGCGCGGCGCCTGGCACCTGCTCCGCACCGACCCGGTCATCAAGTTCCTCATCGCCGGCGTGACCTTCTACGGCATGTCCACCTTCGAGGGGCCGCTCCTGAGCATCAAGAGCGTGTCGGCGCTCGGCCACTACACCGACTGGATCATCGGCCACGTGCACAACGGCACCCTCGGCTGGAACGGCCTGATGGCGGCCGGCATGATGTACTGGCTGGTGCCGCGCCTGTGGGGCCGCGAGCTGCACTCCAAGAAGCTCGCCGACGCGCACTTCTGGATCGCGACCATCGGCATCCTGCTCTACGCGGTGTCGATGTGGGTCGGCGGCATCTCGCAGGGCCTCATGTGGCGCGCGATGACCGAGGACGGCGCGCTCATGTACCCGAGCTTCGTCGAGACCACGATGACCATCTGGCCGATGTACCTCACCCGCGCCATCGGCGGCACGCTCTTCCTCACCGGCTTCATCCTGCTCGGCTACAACGTCTGGCGGACGGTCCGGGCCGGCAAGCCCACCACCGTGACGGTCACCGTCACCGAGACGGTCAAGGAGGAGGTCAACATCCCGTGGACCCACGTCGCCTTCCACCCGGTCCTCATCCTCGCCTACGTCGGGACCCTGGTGAGCCTCGGCTTCCTCGCGGCCGACCTCGTCGGGGCGGTCGTGGCCCTCGGCGTCGTGCTCATGATGATCATCGGCGGCATCTTCATGATGGGTAAGAAGGACAGCAAGTACGGCCAGAACATGCACCGCATGCTCGAGGGCAAGGCGCTGCTCTTCTCGGTGCTCGTGACCCTGGCGGTCCTCGTCGGTGGCGTCGCCGAGCTCGTCCCGGTGGTCGCCATCGACAGCGCGGTGCCGAAGCTCGGCGTGGCCCAGACGCCCTACACCCCGCTCGAGCTGGTGGGGCGTGACGTCTACGTCCGCGAGGGGTGCTACCTCTGCCACAGTCAGCAGATTCGCCCGTTCGTGAACGAGGTGCTGCGCTACGGCGAGGCGAGCACGGCCAACGAGTCGATCTACGACCACCCGTTCCAGTGGGGGTCGAAGCGGACCGGGCCGGACCTGGCGCGAGAGGGCGGGAAGTACCCGAACCTGTGGCACTTCCAGCACATGAACGATCCGCGGAGCACCTCGCCGGGCTCGGTCATGCCGACCTATCAGTTCCTGACCGACGACAAGGTCAACCTCGAGCACACGGCGCTCAAGGTGAACGCGATGAAGACCCTCGGCGTGCCCTACACGAGCCAGGACGTGTCGGAGGCCAACCAGCTCCTCGAGCGGCAGGCGCGCGCGGTCAGCGACGACCTCCGCAAGGAGGGCGAGGACGTCGCGTGGGACAGCGAGATGGTCGCGCTCATCGCCTACCTCCAGCGGCTCGGGAAGAACCCCGAGAACCCGCTGAACGCGTGGCGACCGGGCGGCGCGACCGTGTCGAAGCCGGCCGAGCCGGTGAAGAACTTCCCGGGCGCCCCGACGCCGAGCCGCTGACCCGGAGGATCCGCATGTACAAAGAAGTGATGCAGCACAACACCATCATCGATCTGCCGATCTTCGCGCTGATGCTGTTCATCGTGATCTTCGTGGTGGTGTCGATCCACGTCTGGCGCCGGGGCGCGGCACACCCCGACGACCAGCACCTCGCGAACCTCCCGCTCGAGGACGACGAGCTCGCGACCACGTCCCATCTCAACCCGAAAGATACTGTTGGAGGCGCCCATGGCCGTCGGTGACGCAAACCCGATCTACGACGTCGAGACAGACCACGAGTACGACGGGATCCGCGAGTTCGACAACCCGCTCCCCGCGTGGTGGCTGTGGACCTTCGTCCTCGCCTTCATCTTCGGCATCATCTACTGGATCGGGACCCAGAGCATGTCCTACCAGCGGTCCGAAGAGCAGTACCTGTCCCACAAGGCCGAGATGGCCGAGTACCAGCAGGCGATGGCCGCCAAGTCGGTCAACGAAGAGGAGTTGGTGGCGATCGCGCAGGATCCGGCGGCGGTGGCGGCCGGGCGCGAGGTCTTCATGACCAACTGCAAGAGCTGCCACCTCGAGCACGGCGAGGGGCAGATCGGCGCGAACCTGACGGACGCCTACTGGATCCACGGGTCGTCGCCGAAGGAGATCTGGTCGACCATCACGTTCGGCGTGCCGGAGAAGGGCATGCCGACGTGGGGGCCGGTCCTCGGCGACAAGAAGGTGCGTGAGCTCTACGCGTTCATCGCGACGCTCAAGGACACCAACGTCCCGGGCAAGGAGCCGCAGGGGGTCGACGCGTCGGGCGCTCCGCCGGCGCAGTAGCGCTCGTATCGGGCGTCGGGGGGGCGACTCGCCTCCCCGGCGCGTCCGTGGGGTTCTCACCTCCCGCCCCCCACGCGGAACCCGGAGATGAAGCGCGATGAGCCTCGACAAGCCCGACAAGAGCGGCCCGAACCTCGACACCGTGAGCGTGCTCGATGAGCGCGGCTCCCGGAAATACGTCTATCCCGCGGATGCAAAGGGGCGCTGGAGCCGCTTAAAGCCGTGGGTCTACACGATTCTGATCGCCGTCTATGTTGCGCTGCCCTTCGTGCACATCGGCGGCCACCCGGCGGTCCACATCGATCTGCCCGACCGCCGCTTCTACCTGTTCGGCGCGACCTACAACTCGCAGGACTTCTATCTCGCGTTCTTCGTCCTGACCGGGATCGGCTTCGCGCTCATCGTGGTCGCGGCGCTGTGGGGGCGGCTGTGGTGCGGGTGGGCGTGCCCGCAGACGGTCTTCCTCGACGGCGTGTTCCGGCGCATCGAGCGCTGGATCGAGGGCCCGGCGTCCAAGCGTCGGCGCCTCGCGGACGGGCCGTTCACCGGCGAGAAGGTCATCAAGGGCGCGCTCAAGCACGCCATCTACCTCGCCCTATCGGTCGCCATCGCCCACGTGTTCTTGGCCTACTTCACCTCGGTGGACACGCTCGGCGCGATGATCGAGGACGGTCCCGCGGGGCACATGGGCACCTTCATGTGGGCGGCGATCTTCACCGCCATCATCTACGGCAACTTCTGGTGGTTCCGCGAGCAGCTGTGCATCGTCATCTGCCCCTACGGGCGGCTGCAGTCGGTGCTGCAGGACCGCGACACCATCAACGTGCAATACGACTACGCCCGCGGCGAGCCGCGGGGAAAGGTCAGGGCGAAGGAGCTCGACGCGTCGGTCGGCGACTGCGTGGACTGCGGGCGCTGCATCGCGGTCTGCCCGACGCAGATTGACATCCGCAGCGGCCCGCAGCTCGAGTGCATCGGGTGCGCCTACTGCATCGACGCGTGCGACGACATCATGACCAAGGTCGGGCGCCCGACCGGGCTCATCCGGTACGACTCGCTGGCGGCGATCGAGGACGGCAAGCGGCGCAGCTTCAAGCGCCCGCGGGTCATCGCCTACGCCATCGCCGGGCTCATCCTGGTGGTGGTCTCGACCATCGTCATGAGCCGCAACGACACCTTCGAGGTCAACGTCCTGCGCGTCCAGGGGGCGCCGTACACGCTGACCGACGCGACGATCGAGAACACCTTCCGCGTCCACGTCGTGAACAAGCGCAACGGGCACACGCTGTTCAAGCTGGCCCCGGCCGACGGCTTCGCCGACGTCCTCTTCCTGCCGCAGACAGACGTCGAGCTCGACACCTTCCAGGGGCGTGAGCTGCCGGTGTTCGCCAAGGTGCCACTCCAGCACTACAAGCACGGGATGGAGGTGCACCTCACCGTCACCGACACGTCCACGGGCGAGGTGGAGGACGTCGCGGTCGCGGTGCTCGGCCCGCGCCGCCCGGTGCGAAAGGCGAAGGCGCACGAGGACGACGAGCATCACGGCGACGAGGGCGACCGGCACCACGGCGACGAGGGCGAGGAGAAGCGGTGATGTTGCAGCGCATCAAAGACATCCATCCCGGCTGGTTCATCGCTGGGTTCTTCGGGCTCTTGATCGCGTTCAACGTGGTGTTTTTCGTCATCGCGGCGTCGACGCCGGTGGATCTGATCCCGCGCCACGAACCTGCGAAGCCAGCCGCCCTCCCGGCGCCGGCCGCCGAGCCGAGGCAGGACGCGGTCGGAGCCGACGTGACGGCGCCGACGGAGCCGACTGGGCGGCGATGAGCGAGGCGGCGGCCAGCGCGTACACCCAGCTGTTGAGCGTCGGGCTGGTGTGGATCAGCTTCCACTGTGCCGGGATGTGCGGGCCGATCCTCATCGGCTTCGACGTCGCGGGGGCCTCGCGCGGGCACAGCGTGCCGCGGGGGGCGCTGGCGATCCTGCAGTATCAGGGCGGGCGCGCGGTGACCTACATGCTGCTCGGGGCGCTGGCGGGGCTCGCCGGGGTCGGGCTCGACGCGGTCTTCGGCCCAGCGGGGGCGATCTTCGCGCTGGCGTTCGGCGTGACCATCCTGGTGACGGCCTTCTGGCGCCGCCGGCCGAAGCCGGTCAAGACGACCCTCGAGCGGCGCTTCGAGAAGCGGTCGTGGATCGAGCGGGTGTCCCAGGCGCTGCCGCGGCTCTTGCACCCGCTGGCGATCGCGGGGGGCCCGGGGCGGCCGTTCCTGCTCGGCGCGGTGATGGGGCTTCTGCCGTGCATGATCACGTTTTGGGCCCTCGGGCTCGCGGCGACGACGGGGTCACCGCTGCACGGCGCGGGGGTGATGGTGCTGTTGGTGCTGATGACGACGCCGATGTTACTCGGCGTGACGCTGCTGCCGCGGGTCTTCAAGCGCCTGAACGCCAGCAAGGTGCAGCGTGTCCTGCTCGCTGTGTCCGGCGTCTGGTTGACGTTGGTGGGCCTCGCGGGGCTCGACGTCGTGGGGCACCTCCACATCCCGGTCACGCTGTTCGGCGACCACTTCACCATCATGTTCTGGTAGCGGCTGCGGCGGTCCGAGCACGCGCGAGCGCTATGGGTTTGGTGGTTGGACGCGGCGCAGGGGTGTGTCGTGTCGAGCGGCGGGGCAGCGGCATTCTCGGGATGTTTCTCGAGGCGCGCGAAGATATTGCGGAACGAATTGGGGTCTCGACGGCAAAGAACAGGAGATGTCTGT
>PHBI01000055.1 GCA_002841945.1 Deltaproteobacteria bacterium HGW-Deltaproteobacteria-14 | reverse complement strand
CGCGTCGTCTCCGGGCGCCTCGAGCGCTGGCTGGCGGGCGCGGCCCCGCGGGAACACGTGCGCTCGGCGCTCGGGCCAGGGCGTGAGGACCCCGGGGGGACCGTCACCTGGCGCCTCGACGCCGGCCTGCCGGCCCTCGCCGCCGCGGTCCCGGAGCGGCCCCTCGACCCCCGCGCCTCGGCGTGGCGCGCGCGCTCCGCGAGCCTCGAGGGGGCGCTGGATGGCCGCCCGGAGGAGGCGCGCGCGCTCAGCGAGGCGGCGCTCGCGCGGCTCGTGTCCCGGGCGGTGCCCAGCGGCGCGGCGCTCTTCGTCGGCAACAGCATGCCGGTGCGGGACCTCGACCGCTGGGCCGCGTCGGACGGGCCCGCGGTCCCGGTCGGGGTGAACCGCGGGGCGAGCGGCATCGACGGCCTGGTCGCGACCGCCGCGGGCTTCGCGTCCGGGGGCGGGCGGCCGGTGGTGCTGGTGCTCGGCGACCAGTCCTTCGCGCACGACCTCGGCGGGCTCGCCGCGGCCGCGACGGTGCGGGCGGACGTGACGGTGGTCGTGGTGAACAACGGCGGCGGGCACATCTTCGACCAGCTGCCCATCGCCGCCCACCCCGAGCTGCTCGCGCGCTGGTTCACGGCGCCCCACGGGTGGTCCTTCGCGGCGGCGTGCGCGGCGTTCGGCGTGCCGCATCGGGTCGTCGCGACCGGGGCGGCGCTGCGGGAGGCCCTGGCGAGCGGGATCCGCGGGCCTCGGGTCGTGGAGGCGCTGGTCGCGCGGGACTGACGGAGAGGATCCTGTTGGGCCGAGCGGTCAAGAATGATACGAAAAGGCGTGGGCCTTCGCCCACCCAACCCCCGTATCAGACGCGCACCGCTCGCCCGCCGACCCACCGAGTCGGCCCCGGTCGCCCCGGCGCTCGCCGCCCGCCCCCTGGAGACCCCGATGCACCACCCCGCGCGGATCGCCGTCACGCTCTCGTGTCTCACCGTGGTGGGCGCGCTGGCGCCCCCGGCCGCGGCGGTCTGCGGCGACGGCGTGCTCGACGTCGGCGAGACCTGCGACTGGGGCACGGCCGGGGCGTTCCTCGACCTGCGCACCTCGGCCTCGGGGATCCTCGGCTTTGGCGGCATCGCACAATCGGGGACGACGCTGTACTTGGCCGATCCGGTCGCGGGCGGTGTGCATCGCATCAACGCGACCACAGGCGCCTGGCTCGGGCTCTTCATCGACGCCCTCGGGGACGGCATCACCGACGTCGTCGCCGGCCCGGAGAACGGGCTCTACGTGGTCGCCCGCGACAACCACCGCGTGGAGATCTACGACCGGACCAGCGGCGCCCACTTCGCCAACCTCCCCGTGGGCGGCGGGCTGCTTCGCCCCCAGGCGGTCGACTTCGTCCCCGGCACCCACCGGCTGCTCATCGTCAGCGACCGCAACAACAGCGGCGCGCTCCAGGGGGTGCGCGAGGTCAACCTCGACAGCGGCGCGCTGCTGCCGGCCCCCTTCGGCGCCGCGGTCGGCGAGCGGGCCCTCGGCTTCGGCCCGGGCGGCGACCTCTACACCGCCATCGGGGCGACGCTGCACCGCTGGGGCGGCCTCGACGGCGCCGACGTGGGCGTCTTCGTCGACGCCTCGGCGCGCCTCGACACCATCACCGCCTTCGCCTTCGCCGCCGACGGCAGCGTCTTCGTCATCGGCCAGACGACCGGCACCCGCGAGGTCGTGAAATACGACGCCGCCGGCGGCTTCGTCGGCGCGTTCGGCGGCGGCCGCGTGGCGGCGGGGGGGGGCCTGCTCGTCGGGTCCGACCAGCGGCTCGTGGGGCCCGGCGTCGACGCGCAGCCGGGGCGCGTCGTGGGGGTCGCGCGGTTCCACATCGGTAACTCCGACACGAGCGACGGCGCCTGCCGCACCGACTGCCTGCTGGCCCACTGCGGCGACGGCTGGGTGGACGGCGGCGAGCGCTGCGACGACGGCGACGCGCAGCTCGGGGACGGCTGCAGCGCCTGCGCGCCGGACGCCGGCTGGGTCTGCGACACGACCGGCCTCCCGAGCGTGTGCGCGCAGACCTGCGGCGACGGCGCCCTCGACCCCCTCGAGGCCTGCGACGACGGGGACCTCGAGGCCGGAGACGGGTGCACTGCAAACTGCGAGCTCGAGGCCGGTTGGAGCTGCGCGACGCCGGTAGGAGGGGGTGCCCAGGAGTGCGGTGCAGCGGAGTGCGGTGACGGGGTCATCGCGGGGCTCGAGACCTGCGAGGACGACGACGCGCTCGCGGGTGACGGGTGTTTCCAGTGCCAGGTCGAGGCCGGCTGGGTGTGTGACGTCGCCGTCTTCCCGAGCGCCTGCGCCGAGACCTGCGGCGACGGGGCGGTGGACGCGCTCGAGGTGTGCGACGACGGCGGGATCGCGGCGGGTGACGGCTGCTCGCCGACCTGCCGGGCCGAGCTCGGGTGGAGCTGCGCGGCGGTGGCGGGGCAGCCGTCGGTCTGCCTCGCGGCGCAGTGTGGCGACGGCGTGGCGGTGGCCGACGAGGCGTGCGACGACGGCAACCTGACGGCGGGCGACGGCTGCACGGCGTGCGCGATCGACGCCGGGTGGGCGTGCGACGGCGCGAGCGTGCCGAGCGTGTGTGCCGAGACCTGCGGGGACGGGGCGGTCGATCCGAACGAGGCGTGCGACGACGGGGACATCGACGGCGGGGACGGCTGCTCGCCGATCTGCCGGGTCGAGCTCGGCTGGGCGTGCTCGGCGAGCGGTGGGGCCTCGGTGTGCGCGGCGGCGCAGTGCGGCGACGGGATCACCGCCGGCGCGGAGCGGTGCGACGACGGCAACACCGCGACGTCGGACGGCTGCGCGGCGTGCCAGATCAGCGCGGGCTGGGTGTGCACCACGACGTCGATCCCGACGACCTGCGCCCACACCTGCGGCGACGGGCGACCGAACCCGTATGAGGGGTGTGACGACGGAGACCTGCAGGCGGGCGACGGCTGCACCGCGAACTGCGCCGTGGAGCCGGGCTGGAGCTGCACCACGGCGACGCTGTCGACGCCGTCGACGTGCGCGGCGGCGGAGTGTGGCGACGGGATCCGCGCGGGCGCCGAGCTGTGCGATGACGGCGACCACACCCCCGGCGACGGGTGCAGCGACTGCGCGTGGGACGCCGGCGCGATCTGCGACACCCACGTGGAGCCGAACGTGTGCGTTGCAACATGCGGCAACGGGATCATCGACGCGGGCGAGTTCTGCGACGATGACAATGTCGCCGCGGGTGACGGTTGCTCGCCGAACTGTCGGGTCGAGACGGGCTGGGCGTGCGTCGGGCTGCCGTCATTGTGCGGTGCGAAGCAGTGCGGTGATCTCGTCATCGCTGGCGACGAGAGCTGCGAGGACGGCAACGGGCAGCCGGGTGATGGCTGCGTGCAGTGCCACGTCGAGCCGGGCTGGGTCTGCAACCTGGCGGTGACGCCGAACGCGTGCGTTCACAGCTGCGGCGACGGGGTGCGCGGGCCGCTCGAGGCGTGTGATGACGGCAACATCGCGAGCGCCGACGGCTGCTCGTCGAGCTGCAAGATCGAGCCGGGTTGGGTGTGCGCCGCCGGAGTGTGCGAGGCGGCGGGGTGCGGCGACGGGATCGCGGTCGACGGCGAGCAGTGTGACGACGGTGACGCCGACCCGGGCGACGGGTGCGACGCGTGTGTCCTGGCGCCGGGCTACGTGTGCGACCTCGGGACCGTCCCGACGCCGTGCTTCGGGACGTGCGGGGACGGCCGGCCCGATCCCTTCGAGGTCTGCGACGACGGCAACGCGAGCCCGAGCGACGGCTGCGGGCCGAGCTGCAAGGTCGAGCCGGGGTGGAGCTGCACCGCGGCGACGGTGTCGGCGCCGTCGGCGTGCGGGGCGCAGCGGTGCGGCGACGGGATCGTGGCCGGCGTCGAGGGCTGCGACGACGGCGACACCGACCCCGGGGACGGCTGTGACGCGACCTGCGCGGAGGAGGACGGCTGGGCCTGCGTGGCGCCGAACGAGCCGTGCACCTCGGTGTGCGGCGACGGCAAGCGCTTCGGGGGCGAGGCGTGCGACGACGGCAACGGCGACCCCGGTGACGGGTGCGACGGGTGCGCCATCGAGCCCGAGTGGTCGTGCAGCGGCGCCCTCGGAGGGCAGAGCGCTTGTGTCCACGACGAGGTGTGCGGGGACCGCAAGCTCGGCGGCAGCGAGGAGTGCGACGACGGCAACGGCTCCTCCGGCGACGGGTGTGACGCCTGCGCGCTCGAGGAGGGCTGGGGCTGCGAGGTCGACGTCTGCGCCCAGCTCGACACGGACGGGGACGGGCTCGGCGACGCCGACGAGCGCCTCATCTACATGACCGATCCGAACCTCGCCGACACCGACGGGGACGGGCTCGACGACGGGGCCGAGGTCGAGGTGTGGAAGACCGACCCCCTCGACGCAGACACCGATCACGACGGGCTGAGCGACGGCGTGGAGGTCGCGCTCGGGCTCGATCCGCTGGTCGACGACGTCGACGGCGACGGGATCCTCGACGGCGCGGACAACTGCCCGGCGGAGGCGAACGCCGACCAGGAGGACTACGACCAGGACGGCCTGGGCGACGTGTGTGACCCCGAGTCCGGGCGCCCGACCGCGGTCGTCTTGTTCGGCGGCGACGGCTGCGGGGCCGGCCCCGATGGCTCACTGGCGCTGCTGCTGCTGCTCGCGCTGAGCACGATCGCGACGCGCCGCCGGCGCCGCCGGCGCGCCTGAGGGAAGGGACCCGTTAGCGAGTTGTCAACATGGTTGACAATTGTGACGAGCGCCCTCCAGCCGACCAGGCGCCGGCCGCTACTCGGGGTCGACGCGGCCGGCGCGCCAGTCGGCCAAGGCGAGCTTGGCGCGCTCGCCACCGAGGGTCTCGAGGGCCTCCTCGGCGCGGGCCTGGCCCTGCTCGAGGCCCCGCATCACGAGGTTGACGGCCCAGGCGCGCTCGCCGCCCGCGAGCGCGGCGAGCCCCCCCTGATCGAAGGACCGGGTGGGGTCCTGGGAGGCCGCGACGACGGCCGCGAGCTCGCTCGACCAGTCGTCCGCCTCGCACGCGATGCCGAGCGCCGCGTCGTCCGCGCCCATGCGACGCTTCGCGACGAGGTCCCGGAGGCGGTCGAGGGATCGGGCACGCACCGACGGAAAGCGCGAGGTGACGCCGAGGGTGAGGTCCCAGACGGGGCCGGTCGCGATGTGCTCGTACGCCTCGAGACCGTAGTGGAGGGAGATGGCGTGGAGCGCTGAGGCCCGGACCGAGCGCCGCGCCGACGACACCACCATGGACATCGCCACGTCGAGGGCTTCGTCGCTGCCGATCTCGAGCAGCGCGGGGAGCACCTCCTCGGCGACGATGTCGGCGTCGAGGCGGGCCACCGCCTGCAGGTTGGCCAAGGCGTTCGGATCGCGTCGGATCGTCCACAGGCGGCGCGCCGCGCGCGCGCGGGTGAGGGGCGGCGCGCTCCGCGAGGCCCAGGTCAGCGCGTCGAGGGCCGCAGGCGTGCGGAGCGTCGCCAGGGCGTCGACGAGGCGTGGGTCCTCGGTCGGCGCCTTGAGCTTGGCGGCCAGCGCGTCGGTGGCCTGGGTCTTCTCCGCGGGATCGGTGACCGCCTCGAGGGACACGAGGTCGAGCCGCTCGAGATCCTCGCGGCTCGTCACGCCTCGGTCGAGGCTGTCCATGAAGCGGGTGAGCGCTTCGGACGCTGCTGCCATGGGCTACACCCTTCCGGGACGGGGCGTGGTCGCCGGGGCCGTGGTCGACGTCGCCGCCGCGGACTCGAGGGCGCGCTTGGCGCGCTGGCAGCCGGCCAGGACGGTCGCGTTGTGCGCGGCGTTCACGCCGTTGCTGGCGCTCTCGCTGGTCTTCGGGCCCTTGTCCACCAGGGCGCCCACCGGGACCGTGCCCGTGAAGTCGAAGATCTTCACCATCTCCGCCTCGGCGGCCGACTTCGCCTTGGCGGTGTCGCCGCCGGCGGCGTCCGTCAGCAGCTTGCGCCACTCCGGGTTGGTCGGTGAGGGCTCGTAGCTGCTCTCGTGGCCGAACATCCCGGGCACGACGAGCGGGTGGAACTCGTACATCGGCGGGATACCGGTCTTGATCCCGACGTCCCTGAGCGCCTTCGACTCGACCTGCTGGAAGATCTCGCCCTCCTTGCGGTGGAAGACCTTGATCCTCTTGCCGGTCATGATCTTGCCGATCTCGAGGGCGTAGACGTTCGAGATGGCGCGCCACAGGGTCTTCATCACCTCCCACTCGGTGAAGACCAGGCGGACGTTGTTGAAGAGCTCGCCCAGGACCGAGCTCTCGAGGACCTCGCAGCCCTTGGTGCCGGCGTACTCCTCGGACGGCTTGCCCGACCACAGCGCGTAGCTCTTCGTGGTGTCGAGCGGGTGCTTCTTGAGCAGCAGCTCGGCCATCTCGCTGAAGCCGACCCGGGCAGGGACCGAGTCGACCCAGGCGAGCACGGCGTTCGGGTCGCTCTTGATGCGCTCGTAGGTCGCCTCGTTCTCGTAGAGCTGGTCCATCGCCTTCTTCCAGGCGGGGAGCGCCAGCTCGCCGATGCCGAAGCGCGTCACGTTGGCGCTGAACGCGGTCCAGCCAGCGAGCGCCATGTACTCGGTGTCGTTCGCGGGCCGCGGCGACCGCGTCGGCGTGGTGGTCGTCGGGGCGGGCGTGGTCGTCGGCGCCGGGGGCGTCGTCGTGGTCGTCGTCGGACCCGTTCCACCGCCGCCGCCGCCGCCGCCCGTCCCAGTGACCATCTGGACGGCCAGCTGCTGGACGGACTTCTTCTGGACGCCGCCGCTCTTGCCGCCGGACGTGCCGCCGAGCAAGCCCTCGGCCGACTCGCCCTTGACGACCTTGTCCGCCACCGCGTCGGCGTGCTGCTCGTAGCTGTCGCCGGACTTGCCGACGCCGCCGCTGAGCGACACCCCGCCGCGCTGCTGGACCACGTGCGCCGCCTCGTGGGCGGCCGTGTGGAGGTCCGGAGCGCCCTTGAAGGCGATGTCGTTGCCGGTGGCGTACGCCTGGGCGCCCATGGCCTCGTTGGCCTTGGCCGCCTGGCTCCCGGTGTGCGCCTTGACGTCGCTGATGTCGTGGCCGCCGAACGCCTTCTGGATCGCGCTGGCGTGCGGGAGCGCGCCGCCCCCGCCCTTGATGCCCTCGGCCGCGGCCGCGTGCACGCCGGCGGTGTCGCCGTCGCCGCCGCCAGCGAGCTGGACCATCGACAGGTTCCCGCCAGCGCCCATGAGGGCCTGGATGTTCGTGACGCCTACCCCTGCCACGCCGACCGACGACGACGCGCTGTCGCTGTCATCGGGCTGCGTGGTACGGGAAGGGGCCTCGGACGCCTGCCGCGTTTCGCGGTGTGCTCTGTCCGCCATGATGCGCTCTCCAGACCGACCCGGTGCGCCAACAGCTCACCACACGCGGGGAGGTCTTGTCCAGTGCGCGACCCGGAATCCGTCGCGTTCAGGCGGGCTTGGGCGCCTTGACGCGGTGCGGCTGCGTCGGTCGACTGCCCTCTGCTCAGGCAATCCAGACCGTCTTTGCGTTGCACAGCTCGCGGATCCCGAGCGCGCCGAGCTCGCGACCCCAACCAGAGCTCTTGATGCCGCCGAAGGGCAGCCGCGGGTCGCTCTTGACGAGCCCGTTGACGAACACGCACCCGGCGTCGATCCGGTCGATGAGGGCGGCGATCTCGGCCTCGTCGCGGCTGTAGACCGCCGCCCCGAGCCCGTAGACGGTGTCGTTGGCGAGCGCGATGGCGGCGTCGAGGTCCCGCACGCGGAAGACGCTCGCGACCGGGCCGAACAGCTCGTCCTCCCACGCCGGCGTGCCGCGCGGGATCTCGCCAAGGACGGTCGGTGGGTAGAAGTAGCCCGGCCCGGACAGCGCCTTGCCGCCGCAGTGGACGCGGGCGCCGGCGGCGACGCAGGCCGCGACCTGACCCGCGAGCAGCTCGCGGGCCGCCGCGCTGGCGAGCGGTCCGACGTGGACGCTCTCGTCCATCGGATCGCCGACGGCGAGGGCCTGCATGGCGGCGACGAGGCGCCCGGTGAACGCGTCGGCGACCGCCTCGTGGACGATCACGCGCTTAGTGGCGATGCACGACTGGCCGTTGTTGAGGGTGCGCGAGCGGACGATGGCCTCGACGGCCTTGTCGAGGTCCGCCGTGGGCATGACGACGGCGGGGTCGCTGCCGCCGAGCTCGAGGACGGTCCGCTTCAGGTGGCGCCCGGCCTCGGCGGCGACGGCGCGCCCGGCGCGGGTGCTGCCGGTCACCGCCACCGCGACGACGCGCGGATCGGCGATGATCGCGGGCACCTGGTCGACCGCGACCGGGAGGTCCTGGTAGACGCCACCCGGGGCCCCGGCGCGGCGCCAGATGGACGCGATGGCGGCGCCGCAGCCCGAGGTGCTCGGCGCGTGCTTGCACAGGACCACGTTGCCCGCCGCGAGCGCCGGCGCGGCCATCCGAAACACCTGCCAGAACGGGAAGTTCCACGGCATGATGGCGAGCACCGGCCCGAGCGGCTGGTAGCGGACGAAGGCGCGGCTGCCGTCGCTCTCGGCGTCCTGGTCGGCGAGGTAGCGCTCGGCGTTCTCGGCGTAGTGGCGGCACGTCCAGGCGCACTTCTTGGCCTCGGCGATGGCCTCACGGAACGGCTTGCCCATCTCGGAGGACATCAGCGCCGCGAGCCGCGGGGCGTCGGCCTCGAGGAGCCGCGCCGCCTGGGAGAGGACGTTGGCCCGCTCGCGGATCGGCGTCGCACGCCAACGCCGGAAGGCGGCGCTCGCGTCGCTCAGCGCCGCCTCCACCGCCTCCGCCGACAGCGTCTGCGTGCGCGACAGCTCCTTGCCCGTGGCCGGGTTGACGCTGATGAGCTCCATCCACCACCTCCTCCGGATCTCGGTGGCATCATGGCGCGCGTGACCCGCCCGCGCCAGCCCACCGGGCGCACAGCCCGCAAAACCTGAACGACGATCACGCCCGCGCGCCGCCGTCGCGTGTCCACCCCGGGAGACGGTCGGCGCGACATCCTTGTCACGGGGGGGATCAGGGGCTTCACAGGCCGAAGAGACAAGCCCACGGGCGCTTCGAGCGCTCGGGAGCGTCCCGCTGACACGGTCGGTGTGTCAGCGATGACGCGGTGTCCCTGACCGACGTCGTGGGGCCCGGGATCCGGTCGCGCCACCGCTGGCCCGCCTGGTTGGGGGCCCTTCGCCTCGCGCCGGGGGGCGCGCGGGATCCGAGCGGAGAGGTGGCACGCGCCTTGCTCATAGGCAGCCCCATGAACGCTGGAAAGGAAAGCCCGATGAACTCCACCTCGATCAGCGGCGTCCCCGTCTGCTGAGCCCGGCGCCGGCGCGAACCCCGCGGCCTGGCGCCGGTCATCAGTCGCTACATCCCGCCGTCCCTCGAACCCCTTCAGCCCCTGGCGAGCTCCCGCGTGAGCTCGCCAGGGGTTTCGTGCTTCTGCGCCTCGGTCGTGCACCGGCGGTCGACGCTGGGTGTCTCAAAAAGCGTCTCGTGCGGGTTTACCAGCGCGCCGCCCGCGGTCCTCTCGACGTCACCACGTTGGAGAGCGCCGATGACCGTTGCCGCACTCGAGATGAACGCCATCGAGGACCTCTATCGCTCCTATGGGGCCGCCGTCCGCCGCCGCGCGCAGTCGGTGTTGGGCTGCCCGTCCGCCGCCGAGGACGCCCTCCACGACATCTTCATCAAGGCCATCGACCACCGCGAGGGGTTTCGCGCCGCGGCCTCCCCGCGCACCTGGCTCTACCGGGTCACGATGAACCACTGCCTCAACGTCAAGCGCGACGGCACGCGCCGGCGCCGGCTCATCGACGTGAAGGTCGCCCCCGCGACGCCGCAGGCCGACCTCTCGCTGGACGCGCGCGTCCAGATGAACCGCATCCTGGGGCGCATGCCCGAGGACGTGCGCGACGCCGCGGCGTGCTTCTACCTCGGCGGCCTGACCCAGGACGAGACGGCCGACGCCCTCGGCGTGTCCCGGAGAACGGTGGGTAACCGGCTGAAGTCATTCCGGGATCTCGCCCAGGCGTCCTGAGCTCAGGGGGGCGCCGCGGGCGACCGGCGCTGAGCCGCGGTTCAGTCGCTCGCGTCCGGCGCGCCCGCCGTCGTGACCGGGGCCTTGCCGAGGATGCGCAGGGCCTCCTCGCGGCCGAGGCGGTGGTCGGCGTCGACCCGAGCGGCGTCGGCCGGCGCGTAGGTCTGGGTCGGCGGGGCGGCGCCGCCCTTCTGTAGGACGACGGTCCGGGTCGGGAAGGCGAACTCGACGCCGAGGCGGCTCGCGAGGGTCACGACCGACAGCAGGAGATCGTGCTGCCCCTTGGCGGCGGCGTCGAAGGACTTGGTCTCGAAGTGCGTGATGAAGAGGATGTCGAGCGACGACGCCCCGAGCCCGTTGAAGTAGACCGCGTAGCCCTCCTTCTTGGTGAGCGGGTGGTTGCGGATGAGTTCGCGCAGGCCCTCGGTGAAGGCGCGGAGCTTGTCGGGCGGGGTGTCGTAGGTCACGCCGATGGTCGCCTTGAGGCGGCGCCAGTTGCGCGCGCCGAGGTTGTCGACCTGAGCGGAGATGAAGGTCGCGTTCGGCAGCGTGATGAGCGAGTTCTCGTAGGTCCGGATGCGGGTCGAGCGGAAGCCGACCTCCTCGACCACGCCCTCGGTGCTGCCGCCGATGATGACCGCGTCGCCGACCTCGAAGGGCCGGTCGAGGATGACCGTCAGCGAGCCGAAGAAGTTCTTCACCGTGTCCTGGGCGGCGAGCGCGATGGCCAGACCGCCGAGGCCGAGGCCGGCGAGCAGGCTCGACGCCGAGATCCCCACCACGTCCGCGATGAAGACCACGCCGACGGCGAAGATGACGACCTTCACCGACTTGCGGAAGAGCGGCACCAGCAGGTCGTCGAAGCGGCCCTCGGTCTTCGCGGCGCGGGTCGCGAGGACGTGCGACATGATGTCGACGATCCGGAAGGCGAAGCGGACCAGCGCGAAGGCGGCGAGGAACTTCACGATCACGACGAAGAAGCTGTGCAGATCGGGGGACAGACCGACCCAGCTCAGCCCGGTCACCCAGAAGATCGCCATCACGATGAGCCCGAGGGGGCTGAGCGTCCGCGCCACCAGCTCGCGCGGGACGCCGAGCTCGCGCTGGTCGAGGCGGCGGCTGACCGGCCCCATCAGCAGGAAGCGGACGAGGCGCGCGAACAGCACGCCGAAGATGACGAGCAGCGCCAGGGTCAGCCACTGCCAGTGCTCCATCAGGAAGCCGACCTTCTTGAGCGCGTCGGGCATCTTCGAGCGCAGCCACAGCGACGGGGACAGGTTCGCCGGGGATCCGGCGACCCCCGCGACCTTGGCGCGCGCCTCGAGGCTCCGGAAGAGGTCGTCGATGCCCGCGACGGTCTCGGTCGTGAAGCGCCACTCGCCCGACGGCGCGCGCGCGATGACGATGGAGACGCCGGTGTCGGCGTCGCGGTCGAAGACGTAGGGCGGGCCCTCGGGGTTGGCGGGGATGGTGGCGTAGTCCACCAGCCGGATGCGGTCGAGGACCTCCTTGAGCTTGATGGCCAGCTCGCGTCCCGAGTCGAGGCGCGCCGGGGCCGGGATGGCCGACAGATCGAGGCAGGCGGCGGCGGCGTCGAGGTGGGCCGTGCCGCCCCCGTCAGCCGCGGCGACGGCCTCGGTCAGGAACGTCTGCATGGTGGCGCGCGGGCTGGCGAGCGCCTTGGGCACCTCGGCCTTGGCCTCGCCGGCCTCGGCGGCGGGGGCGGGGGCGAGCTGCGCGAGCGCGGGCGGCGCGAGCAGGAGGAGGAGCGCGAGCAGGAGCAGACGCGGGAGTCGCATGGCGTGTCTCCAGGGGCCGGGGAGCAGGGCGGCGGGAAGATAGGCGTCGACGCCGTCGCGGGCAACCCGCTTGGGTCAGGGTTCGCGCCGCAGGACCCGCTCGATACGGAGCGCGTCGGGGGTGTTGAGATCGGCGTGGACCCCGGGGTCGTCGACCGGGACGAGGAGCGCCCGGTGGCGGGCCGCGCGCACGATGTCGCGCAGGCCGGTCGGGTGGGCCGAGGCGCGCCGCAGCGCGGCGAGGAGGCGGCCGGCGAGCAGCAGCGGGTGCCCCGGGCGGCCGGCGGCGAGGGGCTGGGCGAGGTCGTGGGCGGCGGGGTCGAAGGCGGCGAGCAGGGCGTCGACCGTGGCGGTGGTCAGCGGCTGGTCGACCGCGCAGACCAAGACGGCGCCCGCGTCGTCGGGGAGCGCGCGGGCTCCGACCTCGAGGCTCGAGGAGCGGCCGGCGGCCCAGCCGGGGTGGACGACGTAGCGCGCCGGGGCGGGCAGGGGCGCGGCGGTCATCACGCGCTCAGCCTCGGCGCCCACGACCACGGCGACGTCCCGAAAGCCCGCGAGGGTGGCGGCCTGGTGCGCGACGAGGGGGCGGCCGCCCCAGTCGACGAGCGCCTTCGGGGAGCCCATCCGGGTGGACGCCCCGGCGGCGGTCACGAGCGCGACGCAGTCGGCACGTAGCACAGGAGCTTCTCGGGCGGCAGGCGCATGGAGTCGCCTTGGACGTCGTGCTGGAGCGCCTGGATCTCGGCCAGGATGCTGAGCGCGACGGCCTCGGGGGAGCGGCCGCCGAGGCGCAGCCCGATCGGCGCGTGGAGGCGGGGGACGAGGGCGTCGAGGTCGACGCGGTCGGCGATGTCCTTGACGAGCTGGATGGCCTTGCGCTTGGACGCGACGACCCCGATATAGCGCGCCGAGGTCTTGGAGGCGGCGGCGACGGCCGGCGTGTCGCGGTCGCGGGTGGCCACGACGATGAAGGTGTGGCGGTCGACGCCGAGGGTCGGGATGGCGTCCTCGGCCTGGGCGAGGACGAGCTCAGCGTGGGGGTAGTTGTCGGCGTTGGCCCACTCGGGGCGGTCGTCGACGACCGTGATGCGGTAGCCGAGGCCGTCGGCGAGGCGCGCGAGGCAGCGGTTGACGTGGCCGGCGCCGAGCAGCAGCAGCCGGGGCGCGGGGTTGTGCACTGCGATAAAGACGTCGCAGGAGCCGCCGCACATCATGCCGATCCCGCCGGCCTCGTGCTCGGTCAGCTTGGTCGAGTAGAGCTGGCTCTTGCCGGCGGCGATGGCCTTGGCGGTGGCCTCGAGGGCGCCGGCCTCGATGGCGCCGCCGCCGACGGTGCCCGCGAGGAGCTCGCCGCCGGGGCCGACGAGCATGGTGGCGCCGAGCTCGTTGGGGATCGAGCCGGTCGCGCGCACGATCTGGGCGGTCGCGCAGGGGGTGCCGGCGTCGATGAGGTCGGCGAGCTGCCGCAGCAGGGTGACGTCGCTCATGGGCGCACCCTACGCCAGTTGTGCGCCGAGGACCAAGCAGAGAGCGCGCTCGACCGGCCTACGCGCCGGCGCGCTGGTGCTCGTACCAGACGATGGTCTCCTTGAGGCCGTCGGCGAGGGCCGTGCGGGCGCGGAAGCCGAAGCGGTCGAGGGCGCGCTCGGTCGAGAGGCGGCGGCGCGGCTGACCGTTGGGCTGGGCGGGGTTCCAGCGCAGCTCGCCGTCGTAGCCCGTCAGCTCCGCGATGAGCTCGGCGAGGGCCTTGATGGTGATCTCCTCGCCGGTGCCGAGGTTCACCGGCTCGGGATCGTCGTAGCGCTCGGTGGCGAGCACGATCCCTTCGGCGGCGTCGCGGGCGTGGAGGAACTCGCGCGACGGGCTGCCGTCCCCCCAGACCTCGATGAAGTCGTGGCCGGCCTCGCGGGCGTCGATGCACTTCTTGATGAGGGCCGGGATGACGTGGGACGAGGCGGGGTCGAAGTTGTCGCGCGGCCCGTACAGGTTCACCGGCAGCAGGTAGATGGCGTTCATCCCGTACTGCTGACGGTACGCCTGCGACATCACGAGCAGCGCCTTCTTCGCGATGCCGTAGGGGGCGTTGGTCTCCTCCGGGTAGCCGTCCCACAGCGCGTCCTCGTGAAACGGCACCGGGGTGTGCTTCGGGTAGGCGCAGATGGTGCCGATGGTCACGACCTTCGGGACCTTGAGCAGCCGGGCCTGGTCGATGAGCTCGGCGCCCATCACGAGGTTGTCGAAGAAGAAGCTGCCGGGGTTGTCGCGGTTGGCCCCGATGCCGCCGACGACCGCGGCGAGGTGGATCAGGACGTCCGGGCGCACCGCCTCGAGCATGCGGCGGACCTGCGCGCGGTCGCGGAGATCGAAGTCCTTCTTGCGCGGGACCGAGACCTGGGTGCAGCCGCGGCGGTGGAGCCGGTCGATGACGTAGGAGCCGAGGAAGCCCGCCCCCCCGGTGACGCAGACGCGCTTGTCTCTCAGATCGAGCTCGCTCATGTCGGGTTCCCCTCGTGTGCTGCGTCCCGGCGCGCCTCCACGAGGTCCGCGTCCACCATGACCTGGACGAGCTTGGCGAAGCTCGTCTGCGGCGTCCACCCCATCGTCTCGCGGGCCAGGGTCGGATCGCCGAGGAGCTGCTCGACCTCGGTCGGCCGGAAGTAGCGCGGGTCGATCTGCACCAGCACCCGCCCGTCGACCTCGCTGACGCCGCGCTCGTCGACGCCGGAGCCCTCCCAGCGCAGGGGCAGGCCGACCCGGGCGAAGGCCTCGGCGGCGAACTCGCGCACCGAGTGCGCCTCGCCGGTCGCGATGACGAGGTCGCGCGGCGCGTCCTGCTGGAGCATGCGCCACATCGCCTCGACGTACTCCGGCGCGTAGCCCCAGTCGCGCAGGGCGTCGAGGTTGCCGAGGTGGAGGCGCTCGTCGAGTCCGACGGCGATGCGGGCCGCGGCGCGGGTGATCTTCTTGGTGACGAAGGTCTTCCCGCGGCGCGGGCTCTCGTGGTTGAAGAGGATCCCGTTGCTCGCGTGCAGGCCGTACGCCTCGCGGTAGTTCACGACCAGCCAGTAGGCGTAGAGCTTGGCGCACGCGTAGGGGCTGCGTGGGTAGAAGGGGGTCCGCTCGGTCTGCGGGACCTCCTGGACCAGGCCGAAGAGCTCGCTCGTCGAGGCCTGGTAGAAGCGGGTGTCGAGCCCGTTCTCCTTGATGGCGTCGAGCAGGCGCAGGGCGCCGAGGCCGTCGACCTGGGCGGTGTACTCCGGGACCTCGAAGGAGACCTGGACGTGGCTCTGCGCGCCGAGATTGTAGACCTCCGCCGGGCGGATCTTGTCGAGCAGCCGCGACAGGTTCGAGGCGTCGGTCAGGTCGCCGTAGTGGAGGTGCAGGTGGACGTCCGACTCGTGCGGGTCCTGGTAGAGGTGCTCGATGCGCTCGGTGTTGAACGAGCTCGAGCGGCGGATCAGGCCGTGCACCTCGTATCCCTTGCCCAGCAAGAGCTCGGCGAGGTAGGACCCGTCCTGCCCCGTGATGCCCGTGACGAATGCGACCTTTCGCTCAACCATCGCTGTCCTCGTGTGCCAAGCCGGTCGTGTCTTTACCGGGAATGACGCGGGTTGTGCAACGCGCGCCGGCGCCGTGGGTGGCGCTCGTCGTCGTCGCGGCCGCGCTGGGGGGGTGTGGGCGCGGGGCCGGGCAGGTGCCTGCGCCGACGCCGCGGGTCGTTTCGTTGGTCCCGGCGGCCTCGGCGATCATCGACGCGCTCGGGGCGAAGGCGCACCTCGTCGGCGTCACCCGCTACTGCGCGGTCACCGGTCCGCCGGTGATCGGCGGCATGGACGCCCGGCCGGAGGCGGTCCTGGCGCAGGACCCCGACCTCGTCGTCCTCGGGGACTACCCGTCCCAGGCCGCGCTGCGCGAGCAGCTGACCGCCCTCGGGCTGAACGCCGTGGCGCCGTCCTTCGTCGGCATCGACGACCTGCGGGCGGCGGTCACGCGCCTCGGCGCCGCCCTCGGGCGGGAGGCGGCCGCGGCCGCCCTGGTGGCGGCCCTGGACCGCGATCTCGCGCTCGCGAAGGAGCGCGCCGCGTCGCGTCGGCCGGTCAAGGTGCTGCTCGTCTATGACGTACAGCAGGGCTATGTGTACACCACCGGCGGCGGCGACCATCTGGGGGCGCTGCTGGACTTGTGCGGTGCACGGAACATCGCCCAGGGGGGGCCGCTGACGACGCGCCTGGCCCTCGACGCGGTGCTGGCGCGGGGGCCGGAGCTGATCCTCCACGTCGCCCCTGGAGAGGCCTACCCCGACGACGCGGCGGCGCGGGCGTATTGGAAGAGCCTGCCCGAGGTCCCGGCGGTGCGGGCCGGGCACGTCTACGTCTGGCCCGACGACCACCTCGCGCAGAACGGGCCGTGGATCGGCGCGGCGGCGCTGCAGCTCTCCGACCTGCTCGACCGGGTCGCCGGGGCGCCGTGAGGGCGCGGCCCGCGTTGACCCCGCGCCGCCTGTGGCTGTGGCTCGCGGCGGGGGCGGTGTTCGCGGTGGGCGCCGCCGTCCTGGCGCTGTTTCTCGGGATGCCCGAGCTCGACCTCGGGACGGCCCTGTCGGACGCCTCGAGCTGGCAGTATGCTGCACTGCACAAATTGCAGCTCCCGCGCATTTCGCAAGGCCTGGTCGTGGGCGCGACGCTGGCGGCCAGCGGCGCGGCGCTGCAGGGGCTCCTGCGCAACCCGCTGGCGGACCCGTTCATCCTCGGGGTGTCGGGCGGGGCGGCGCTGGGGAGCGCGGCGGTCACGCTGGTGGGGTTCGGGACGGCGCTCGTCGCGCCGCTCGGCGGCTTTCTGGGCGCGATGGGGGCGCTGCTGGTGGTGACGGCGCTGGCGACCGAGGCCGGGCGCATCGCGCCGCTGCGGATGCTGCTCATCGGGGTGGTGTTCAACGCGCTAGCCGGGGCCGGGCTGATGGTGCTGCAGGCGCTGGCGGACCCGGGGGCGGTGCAGCTGACGCTGATGCGGCTGATGGGGTCGGTGGGGGCGGACCCGTCCGAGCCGCTGCTCCTGCCGATCCTGACGGTCGCGAGCGGGGTGGGGCTGGTGGCGATGCTGCTGAGCGCGCGGGGGTTGAACCTGCTGGCGCTCGGCGACGACACGGCGCGCAGCCTCGGGGTGTCGCCGGACCGGCTGCGGCTGGTGCTGTTCGTGGTGATCTCGGTGGCGGTGGGCGCGACCGTCGCCGTCACGGGGCTCATCGGCTTCGTCGGGCTCATCGTGCCCCACGCGGTGCGGCTCGTGGTGGGGCCGGACCACCGGCTGGTCTTGCCGCTGTCGGCGTTGGTCGGGGCGGGGTTCGTGGTGGTCGCGGACGCGTCGGTGTCGGCCCTCGCGCCGGCCCTCGGGACGGAGCTGCCGGTCGGGGTGGTCACGGCGCTCGTCGGCGGGCCGCTGTTTCTGGCGCTGCTGCGGCACCGGCCCACGCGGGTGGCCGAGTGAGCGTGGGGCTCGCCGCGCGCGGGGTCGTGTTCGCCTATCCGGGCGGGCGGCCGGTGCTCGACGGCGTGGACCTCGAGGTCGCGCCGGGGCGGGTGACGGCGCTGCTCGGTCCCAACGGGGCTGGAAAGTCGACGCTGTTCCGGGTGCTCGCGGGCCTGCTCGCGCCCTCGGCGGGGCGCGTGACCCTCGGGGGGCGCGCGCTCGGGGTGATCCCCGCACGAGAGCGCGCGCGGCAGCTGGCGCTGGTCCTGGACCCGCCGGCGCTGTCGTTCGCGTGGACGGCCTTCGAGCTGGTGCTGATGGGGCGGGCGCCGCACCTGAGCGGCGGGCGCTTCGAGTCCGCAGACGACCGGGCGCACGCGCTGCGCTCGCTCGAAGCGGTGGACGCGGCGCACCTGGCCGACCGGGTCTACCCGACGCTGTCGGCTGGCGAGCGGCAGCGGGTGCTCATCGCGCGGGCGCTGTGCCAGGACACGCCGGTGGTGCTGATGGATGAGCCCACGAGCCACCTCGACCCGGCCCACGCCCTGCGGCTCGCGGGGCTCCTGCGCGAGCTCGCGGGGCAGGGCAGGGCGGTCGCGTGCGTGCTGCACGACCTGGCGCTGGCGGCGCGGACGGCGGACGAGGTCGTCCTGCTCTCGGGCCAGCGGGTCTTCGCCGCCGGCCCCCCGCGCGCGGTGCTGACGTCCGACAACCTCCGCGCCGTCTACGGCGTGACCGCGCGCTGGGTGGACGGCGACCCGGCGGCGCTGGTCGTCGACGGGCTGGCGCCAGCCGGTCCCGCCCGTCAGTGATCCAGGCGGCGGAGGTAGCGCAGGAGGCCGACGTTCAGCCCGAAGCAGGCGAGGCTCGCGAGGCCGGCGGGCCACACGGGGTCGGTGTCGCCCCCGAGCGCGGCGTGGACGGTCGCGGTGAAGAGCCACAGCTGCAGGATGTTGATGAGCACGACGAGCAACAGCATCGCGTTGACGATGTCGAGGCGCTTGCGGCGCGGGGGGCGGGCGATGGGGACGCGCCCGGCGGCGCTCGCGTCCCTCACGAGACGGCCGCCACGGTCACGATCCCGGTCGCGTAGATGACGCCGCCCTCGATCTCGAGGGTGACGCGCGGCAGCGGGCGGCGCGGGGGCCCGGCGAGCGGCGCCCCGCTCGCGAGGTCGAACCAGCCGTTGTGGCAGGGGCAGTGGAGCTTGCCGGCCCGCGGCTCCGGGATGACCGGGCACGAGAGGTGCGTGCAGGCCTGGTCATACGCCACGAAGCGCGTCTCATCGATGCGGATGAGCAGCCGCGGCGGGCTGCCCTCGGGGTACTGGAAGATCCGCGCGCCCCCGGGCGCGAGCTCGTCGACGCGCCCGATCGCCAGGCGCGGCAGCGGCGCGCCTTCTGGCCCCCCCGCCGTCGCGGCGAGCCAGGCGTGCCCCCCGACGAACGCCGCGCTCGTGAGCGTCATGAACTTCAACATCGCCCGGCGCGAGACGTACTCGTCCGCCGGCCAGTCGATGGGGAACTCGCGGCGCCACTCGGGCTGCGCCGCCATCGGGCGCCCGTCGGGGGCCACCGTCACGTCGTCGGGCTCGCGCACCTCCGACGGGCTCGTGTCGATCGTTTTCGATGTCATGGCGGTCACTCCTCCCACCGGGCGTGGGTGGCGAAGACGTCGTCGGAGACCTCGTGGCCGATGCCGGGGTCGCGCAGCCCGTCGAGCGCCGACAGGTGCGGGGGCGCCTCCCGGGGGACCATCATCCGCACCCGCGTGGTGATGGTCTGGCGGCCGAACTGGAACGTCGACACCGGGGTCGAGCGCGGCCTGAGCCGCTCGATCTCCTCGCGCGTGCCGTAGAACAGCGCCTGGCTCGGGCAGACCGACGCGCACATGGGCTTCTTGCCGACCGAGGTCCGGTCGTAGCACAGGTCACACTTCATCATCAGGCCCATGTCGGTGTTCATCTTGGGCACGCCGAACGGGCACGCGAGCACGCAGTTGTTGCACGCGATGCACCGCGGCTTGCGCGCCGACAGGACGACGCCGTCTTCGGTGCGCTTGATCGCGTCCGCCGGGCACACCTCGGCGCAGGTCGGCGAGTCGCAGTGCATGCACACGACCGGCACCGTCTGCGGGGAGCGCAGGGTGTCGATGAAGTCGAGCTGGATCATCGACTGACCCTTGTGGCTCTCGCACTCGCTGCAGCCCTGCACGCACGCGTTGCAGCCGATGCAGCGCGCCGGGTCGATATAGAAGTGGAGGTCGGTCGGGACGGGCATAAAAACCTCCGGGGCCTACTGCTGGGGCTCGAGATCGGCGCGGTACGCCGGCGCGGTCGCCTTCTCGAGCTTCACCGCGCAGACCTTGAACTCGGGGATCTTCGAGATCGGGTCCTGGGCCGAGATCGTCAGCTGGTTCACGCTCTTGCGGCCCGCCCAGTGATACGGGATGAACACCGTGTCGGGGCGGATGGTGCGGACCACGTTCGCCTGCAGCGTACACTCGCCGCGGCGCGAGCTGACCCGCACCCAGTCGTCGTGGGCGATGCCGAAGCGCTCGGCGAGGCGCGGGTGGATCTCGACGCGGGGCTCGGGCTGGTGGTCGACCAGCGGCCCGATGCGGCGCGTCTGCGCACCGGAGAGGAACTGGCTGACGACGCGCCCGGTGGTCAGGATGATCGGGAACGCGTCGTCGACGACCTCCGTCGGCGGCGCGTAGCGCGCGACGTTGAAGCGCGCCTTGCCGTCGGCGAAGTAGAAGGGCCCCGCGCCGCGCGCGACCGAGTTCCAAGAGCCGGGCTCGAAGAGCCGCGGCGTTCCGGGGTGGTCGGGGCACGGCTCGCCGTCGGGGTCGGTGTCCGGGCACGGCCAGAAGACGCCGTATTGCCGCTCGATCTTGTCGTACGTGATGCCGGAGTAGTCGCAGAGCCCGCCGCGCGAGGCGACGCGCAGCTCGTCGAAGATCGCCTCGGGGTTCGCGAAGGTGAGCCCGCGCTCGCGGCCCAGGGCGCGCGCGATGTCCTGGATGATGATCCAATCCTGGCGCGCCTCTCCCGGGCAATCCACGGCCTTGTTGATCTTGATGACGCGGCCCTCGGTCTGCGTGACCGTGCCCTCGTCCTCCTCGTGCAGCGAGCCCGGCAGGACCACGTCCGCGTAGCGCGCGGTCTCGTTCATGAAGAAGTCGATCGCCACGTAGAACTCGAGCTTGTCGAGCATGGCGCGGATGAAGTTGTTGTCGGGGAGCGACACCACCGGGTTGAAGCAGATCGAGAGCAGCCCGCGGACCTCGTCGCGCTCGACCTTGCGGAAGATCTCGTAGGCGTCGACCCCGGGCTGGGGCAGCTCGTCGGGGCGCATCCCCCACACATCGGCGATGTAGGCGCGGTGCTCGGGGTCGCCGAGGTCGCGGCCGCCCGGCAGCTGGTCGCACTTCTGGCCGTGCTCGCGGCCGCCCTGGCCGTTGCCCTGGCCCGTGATGGTGGCGTAGCCGCAGAACTCGCGGCCGATTCGCCCCGAGGCGAGCACGAGGTTGATCGCGCCGAGCACGTTCTGCACGCCGTGGCTGTGGTGCTCGATGCCGCGCGCGTGCATCAGGAAGCTCGTCCGGGCCTGGCCCCACATGGCGGCGGCCTGGCGGATCAGCGGCTCGGCGATGCCGGTGACCTCCGCGGTCCGCGCGGGCGTCCACTCGGCGACGTGCTCCGCGAGCGCCTCGAAGCCGACGGTGTGCTCGTCGATGAACGCCCGGTCGAGCCAGTCGTTCTCGATCATGAGGTGGAGGATGCCGTTGAAGAGCGCCACGTCGCGCCCGGGCTTGACGGGCAGGAACAGGTCCGCGGTGCGCGCGAGCGGCGTGAGGCGCGGGTCGACGACGATGATCCGCGCGCCCCGCTCGCGGGCCTGCCACACGTAGTCGGTGGTGATCGGCGCGCACTCGGCGATGTTGGCGCCGGCGATCAGGAGGACCTCGGCGCCGAGGATGTCGTCCCAGGGGTTGGCGGCGCGGTCCACGCCGAACGCCTTCTTGTTGCCGGCGCCGGCGCTCACCATGCAGAGGCGGCCGTTGTAGTCGATGTTGGCCGTTCGCAGCGTCATGTGCGCGAACTTGCCCATGAGGTAGGCCTTCTCGGTGGTCAGGCTCGCCCCGGTGAGCACCGCGAAGGCGTCGGCGCCGTGCTGGGTCTGGATGCGCTCGATCTCGCTCGCGACCCGGGCGATGGCCGCGGCGTAGGGCAGCGCGCGGAACCCCTCGGGGGCGCTGGCGTCCTTGGCGTAGGCGTGCACGAGGCGATCGGGGTGCTGGTTCTGGAGGTAGCGCTTGATCCCCTTGGGGCAGAGCTTGCCCTTGTTGAACGGGAAGTCGTACCAGGGCTCGAAGCCGACCACCGCGTTGTCGCGGACCGCGAGCTGGATGCCGCACTGTTGGCCGCAGAAGCAGCAGTGGGTCTTGACGAGGTGGGTGTCGGCGGGCGCGCCCGGGGCCTGCGCGCGGTCGCGTTCGTACGCGCGGTGGGGGCCGAAGGCGTCGAGCAGCGCCAGGTTCTCGGGGTCGGGGATCGGCATGGTGGGCGGAGTCCTTCGGTCGTGCGCCGCGCGCGGTGGCGCGGCGGCCCGATTCAGGGGTGGAAGTTCGTCGCGTCCTCGACGCCGAGCGGCCCCTCGCCGCGGCCGGGGTTGGCGTGGCGCGGCGTCGGCGAGAGGGGCGCGGTCGCGTCGGGGGACGCGGCGACGAGCGTCACCCCGCCGCGCACGTCCGCCCACGCGCGGCTCTGGGCCAGGGCGAGGGTGGCGCGGCGACACGGGGGGCAGATCCACTGGTAGTGCTCGATGCGCGGGTCGTCGACGCCGTAGTCGTAGCCGAGCTCACGCGTCACGCCGATGAGGTCGTTGACGTGCGCGAGCGAGGTGAAGGCGGCGCCGCAGCGGCGGCAGGCGGCGTGCGGGCCGTCGTGGCCGAGGTCCTTGTAGAGGCCCACGCCGAGCTGTGCCGGGCGCTGGAAGATGTGGAAGAGCTTGCCGAACGGCAGCCACAGGAAGGTCGCGATGACGGTGATGGCGTGCAGTACGGCGATGAAGTCGTAGCCGCGGCCCTTCAGCCAGGTGTAGCTGACGGTGAGCATGAGGCCGGTGACGCTGACCGCGAAGAGCAGAAAGAGCGGCAGGAAGTCCTCGGCGAAGCGCTGCAGCGACGCCGCGCCGCCGTCGCGCATGCGGCGGCGCATGGCGAGCATGACGCCGATGATCACGAGAAACGAGGCCCACACGAGCCCGTGAAAGAGGATGAAGCCGAAGAGCGACGCGCTGGGGAACGCGAAGGTCGGGAAGCCGAAGACGACCACGCGGTACTGGGTGAGGTCGCCGGGCACCGGGGCGAAGTGCAGCCAGCCGAAGACGAGCGGGAAGGTGATCGCGGCGGCGAGCAGCGTCCCCCACATGATGCACAGGTGGGCGACGCCTCGCAGGCGGTCGCGCCGGAAGATGAAGCGGTTCATCACGATGTCGGAGGTGAAGCGCCCGACGCCGCGCAGGAAGCGGCGCGGGTGGAGCCCGCGCGAGAGGAAGGCCTGCCAGCCCCGGCGCCAATAGAGCCGCGTCGGGGGGCGCTGCAGCCAGACGACGTAGCGATAGGTCAGGCCGAAGGTCGCGAACAGGATCGCGAACGTGTAGGCGACGAGCGCGGCGTCGAAGTGCGCCAGGTTGCGCGAGCCGAGGACGATGAGGCCACCGAGCCCGAGGGTGACGCCGGACGCCCAGGCGCCCGCTCTGAGGGCTACGCGGTGCATACGCCTCGCTCGTCGTTGGAGTGGTGGATGCGGTGGATCAGGCTGGTGATGCGACGTTCCACGGGGTCACGCCGCTCGGTCGGGGGCGTGGCCCGCGTCGAACGTGAAGACGCACAGGCTCGACAAGGACGTGGCGAACTTCGTCGCGGTCGGCGGGGCGCCGACGACCTCCCCCAGGAACTCCCGCTCGAGCACGCACGGGACCCGCGTCGCCCGGACGGCCGCGCCGAACGGGCAGTTGCACTCGTTGATGACCACGCGCCGTCGCCGACCGGGGCGATCGGCCTCATCGGCGTCGCCGACCTCGATCCGGGGCATGAAGTGGCCCCGATCCAGGACCGCCTCCAACACCTCGAGCCGCTCGGACAGCGTCGGGTCGGCCCCGAACCGGGCCGCCAGCTCTTGCGCGTACTCCCTTCGGCGCTCGGCCCAGATGTCCTCGAAGAAGGCGTCGATGACGTCCTGGTGGCCGCGCTCGCCGAGCAATCCCAGCAGCCTCGTGAGCAGCTCCGGGTCGACGGACGGAAAGAGCGGTCGCGCTCGCTCGGTCACGCGGAACGCCAGGGGCGGGCGCCCCACCCGTGTGCCCGCGACCTCGGCGCGCTCGATGAAGCCCAGCTCCTCGAGGGTGAGGAGGTGAGCTCGCACCGCGGTCTTGGAGAGGTCGCTCCGACCGACGAGGGCGTCGACCGACACGGTCCCTTCGCGCTTGATGGCGTCGAGGAGCTGCGTGCGCTGCGCGTTGAGCACGATCATGGTCGCACCGCGTCCGTGGTCACCGGGCCCCGCGCCGAGGGGGAGGCCGAGCCGTCCGGCCCGGTCGGGACCGGGTCGAGGTGCCGAGACAGCGACGCGCCGATGCGCTCGGCACACTCGAGGACGTAGCGCGCCGGCTCGGCGTCGAAGGTGGCCTCGACGGTCTCCGCGAAGAGCGCCAGCCAGCGCTCGAAGTGGTCGCGGCGGAGCTCGGCGATCTGCTGATGGAGCTGCGGTGGGGCGCCGCGGAGCGCGGGTTTGAACGCCGGCTCGCAGCGCAGGACCGTGCGCCAGAACAGCACCATGCGCTCGAGGTGGACCGGCCAGTCGTCGACGCGGCGGTCGAAGACCGGCCCCAGCACCGCGTCCTCTCGGACCTTGGCGTAGAAGCCGTGCACCATCGCCGCGACGCGCGCGACCGGGAACAGCGCGATCGGATCCCCCGCCACGCGGCTCCGCTCGGCGATCCGGGCGCGGCGTTCGGTCGTCGTCATCATCGACTCCTTCGACTCGCGGCGGAGCGAGTCGTGGTGCCTCGTCGCGTGGGCGCGAGGCGTTCGCACCGACCGGCAGCGTAGTCGCGAAGTTTAATCGCGTAAAGTAGATTATATCTCGATGGCGCGCCTCCGACCTGCCCCGACGAGGTCGCTCCCGCCGCCGCCGGTGCAGCGCGCCCGGTCGCGGGCGCCGGCGCCCGGGAGCCGCGGGCCGACGGGGCGCCCGACGGACCGGCGATCGGCTCGGACGCGACGTCGAGCGAGCCGGGCTCGCGCAGCGGGGGTGACCGGCGGTCGAAGGGACGCGGGGGCCTCGGGTCCGGCCATGGCCGGTCCTTGACAGCGGCTGCGCTCACCATCGAGGCTGCCCTGCACTTGAGCGCTCGGAGATCACCCCAGTCTGGGTCAGGGAGGCGGCGACGTGGGCATACGTGAAGGTGGGCGAGCGCTCTGCAACGGGCCGCCGCTCGAAGTGCCAGCGCAGCGGCGAGCGCGTGACGCCCACCCACCTCGCCGTGCGCGCTCACCGGAGCGCCGCCTCGGTCCGCTCGCCGCGCGCGCGCGGCGAGCCCGTGGGTGCGGCGCTGACGTTCGCGCGGCGCGTCGGGCCGTCGAATGAAGCGCCGCAGGCGAGCGACGGCGTCGTTTCTCTTCTCGCTGCGCGGGCGCTTGCTGTTCCTCATCTGCCTCGCCGTCCTGCCGGCGGTCCTGTTCGCGTTCTTCGTGGCCGAGAGTGAACGCTCGGCCACCCTCGAGCGGACCGAGCAGGACGCGCTGCACCTGGCGGAGCTCGCGGGCCGTGAGCACGCCCATCAGATCCGAGGCGCGAGCGAGCTCCTGTCCTGGCTCGGCGCGAAGGTCGCCCGTGACGGGCCGAGCTCGCCGGTGATCACGGACCCGTCCTTCCTGCGGGCGCTGCTCGCCGGACACCCGCAGCTGGCCAACATCGGTGTCCTGTCCCCCGATGGGCGGGTGCTGGCGAGCGCCTATCCGCTCGCGAGCTATCGGAGCTGGAGCGACAACCCGGCGTACCTCGACGCGCTGCGCTCCGATGGAGCGGTCGCCGGGAGGTACCTCATCTCGCCGATCTTCGAGCGGCCGACGCTCAACCACGCCTACGCCGTGCGCGACGCCCACCACGACGTGATCGCGGTCCTGTTCAGCGGCCTCGATCTGAGTTGGCTCTCGGAGGTGTCGCGACACAGCGATCTTCCCGACGGCTCCTCACTCCTCGTCACCGATCGAGACGGCCGCGTGCTCGCGCGGAGTGACGCCGCGCAGCCGCTGGCCGTTGGCACGGAGGACGCGGACATCGCCGATGTTTCAGCGCTCGCGCGATCCCAGCACGGGAGAACGCTGACCCTCCAGGGTACCGGCGTCCGACGCTTCTTCGTGGCCACTCCGCTCGACGCGACCGGCCTGTTCGTCCTCGTGGGCATGCCCTATGACTCGGTCCTGGCGAAGGTCAACGGGACCTTCTATCGCGCGCTCATCGGGCTGGGAGCGCTCCTCTTGTTCACCGTCGCGGCGGTGTTCATCGCGGCGGAGCTCGGTGTCCTGCGCGGAGTGCGGTCACTGGCTCGCGCGGCGCAGCGCCTCGGGGCCGGAGATCTCGCGGCCCGAGCGACCGTCCCACGCGGCCAGGGAGAGTTCTCCTCGCTCGCGACGGCGTTCAACACCATGGCCGACTCCCTCGCGGCGCGGCACCGCGAGGCCCTGGACGCGCAAGCTCGGCTGCGGGCCCTCGCCGGCCGCCTCCAGGTGGTGCGTGAAGCAGAAGCGGCGCGGATCTCGCGCGAGCTGCACGACGAGATCGGCCAGGTGCTCACGTCGCTGAAGATCGACCTGTCGCGGCTTCCGTTGCACTGCGCGAGCAGCCAAGCGCGCGAGCCCGACGCGACCGCCCTCAAAGCCGAGATCGCTGCGATGAGTCGGCAGATCGACGCCGCGGTGGACTTCGTCCGGCACATCTCCTCCGGTCTCCGCCCGGGTGTCCTCGACAAGCTGGGGCTGACCGCGGCCCTCGAGTGGCAGGCTCGCGAGACCGAAGCGCGAACGGAGCTCGTCGTCGAGGTCGAGGCGGACGCCGTCGACTCGCGCCTCGACGAGCGCGTCTCGGTGACGTTGTTCCGGATCGCGCAGGAGGCGCTCACCAACGTGATTCGCCACGCCGACGCGCGGGTGGTGGAGATCGAGCTCACCGCCACGGACGCGACCATGACGCTGGCCGTCCGTGACGACGGCGAGGGGATCACGGCGGACGCGGTCGAGAGCAACGAGTCCGTCGGGCTGATCGGTATGCGCGAGCGCGCGATGCTCATCGACGGGGAGCTGACGATCCGCGGAGTCCCCGGGCGAGGGACGGCCGTCAGCGTGACCGTCCCGATACACCCCACACCGGAGGTCGCGGATGCGCATTCTGATCGCTGACGACCACGTCATCGTGCGCTCGGGGCTGTGCCGGATCGTGAGCGACGCGTTCGCTGGCGCCACCGTCGGCGAGGTCGGCTCCTGCAGCGAGCTGCGGGAGTGCGTCCGCGAGTCCAGCTGGTCGCTGCTCGTGCTCGACATCGCGCTCAAGGACCAGAACAGCCTCGAGGTGGTGCCCGAGCTCCGCGCGCTGCGGCCCCACATGCCGATCATCGTCCTGAGCATGTACGGCGAGCCGCAGTTCGTCGTCCGCGCGCTGCGCGCCGGTGTCGCGGGCTATTTGACCAAGGATCGCGCGCCGGAGGAGCTCCTCAAGGCCATCCGCAGCGTCCTCGGGGGCAAGCGCTACCTCAGCGAGACGGTCGCCGGGACGCTGGCTGACCACGTCGCCCTCGTCGGCTCGGGGACCGAGGCGCTGCACGAGCTCCTGTCGCCCCGCGAGTACGAGGTGTTTTTGCTCCTCGCGGCGGCGCGCGCGGTGTCCGAGGTCGCGGCCCAGCTGCACCTGAGCGTGAAGACCGTCAGCACCTACCGCACGCGGATCCTCGAGAAGATGGGCATGAGCTCCAACGCGCAGCTCATGCGCTACGCGTTGCAGCATGGCTTGGTGCGCTGAAGCCCGGCGCCGAGCCAGCGCGTCGCCGCGCCGGCGGATCTGCCGCCATCTGCGCGCCCCCGTGCGGGCCTTCGCCCTCGAGACCGCGCAGCGCGCGTAGGACAAACACCGACACGCCACTTCCCATCATCTTACAGCAGTATCGGACCAGCGCGGATGCCGCGCCCCGCGGATAGCCCCTAACCTGCGGAGGTGAGTCAATCGCCTCCAGAGGGTCTCTTCGACGGTGCCCACGCGGCTGTGGACCGACCTCTCGTCGCCCACCTGAGCGCGCGGCTGGCCCCGATGCACCCAGCGTACTTCGCGCTCGCCATGGCGACCGGGATCGTGGCGATCGCGTGTCACCTCTTCGGCCTTCGCGACCTCTCGCGCGCGCTCTCCGTCGTGAACATGGTGGCCTACCCGACGTTGTGGGTCCTGCTCATCGCGCGGATCGTGATGTTCCCCGCGCGCGTCGCCGCGGACTGGCGGGACCACGGGCGCGCCCCGGGGTTCTTCACCATCGCCGCCGCGACCGGCGTGCTCGGGACCCAGCTGGCGCTGCTCCACGACGCGACCCTCGCCGCGACGATCCTCTGGTGGGCGTGCGTCGCGCTGTGGGCGGTGTGCACCTATACGGTCTTCACCCTGCTGACGGTGGGTGACAGCAAGCCGACCCTCGCCCAGGGGATCAACGGTGGATGGCTCGTGGCGGTGGTGGCCACCCAGTCTGTCTGCGTGCTGGGTTGCGCCCTGGACGGTGCCTTGCTGGGCGATCGGGAGGTCGCGCTGTTCGTGCTGATGTCCTTCTGGTTGGGCGGCGGAATGCTCTACCTGTGGATCATCGGGCTCATCTTCTATCGATACATGTTCTTTCCGTTCTCGCCTCGCGATCTCATGCCCCCGTACTGGATCAACATGGGCGCGGTCGCCATCTCGACCCTGGCGGGCGCGACGCTCTCCACCGCGGTGGAGAGCTCGCCGACGCTCGCCCCGCTGAGACCGTTCATCCTCGGGCTGACCGTGATGTTCTGGGCGACGGCGACCTGGTGGATCCCGATGCTGCTCATCCTCGGGATCTGGCGGCACGGGCTCAGGAAGGTCCGGCTCACCTACGACCCGCTCTATTGGGGCCTGGTGTTTCCGCTTGGAATGTACGCCGCGTGCACGTTTCGGCTGGCGTCCGCGCTCGACGCTCCGTTTCTGTTGTGGCTCGCGAGGCTCTTCGTCATCGCGGCGGTGGCGGCGTGGCTGTTGACCTTCCTCGGTCTGGCCAGGCGGGTACTCTATGCGGTGCTGCTCGGGCTCCGGCGACCGGACGACCGACACCACCTCGAAGACGCCGGCGGCCACAACACCGCCGACGCGTGGCAGACAGGAGGGATCGCGCGATGAACTCAGTGAGCAACGGCAGCCCGCACCCCGACCTGATGGTCGTCGGGGGGCGCGCGAGGACCAATGAGGCGGCGGCGGCGGCGGCGCCCTCGAGGGCGGACCGTTATCGGATGGCAGAGCAGCGCGTCCGCCGCGGCCGTCGGCTCGTCATCTGCGGGTTCGTCGTCGCCGTCGCGGGCATCGTCGCCTACTGCGTCGTCGGCCTCGGCGCCGCCGCGGGCCAGGAGCTCGGCGCCACAGCCCTGGCGAGCCCGGGGTGGCTGGCCGGCCTCACCCTCGGAGCCATCGGCCTGGGCACGCTGCTCTGGCTCATCGGTTCGCTCGTCTACTTCAACGCCGCGATGGACAGCGACCCGAGCGGCCCCGACCTCCCCTACTGAGGGGGGCCCGCGAGATAGCTCGTCGTCTCGCCGGCGCCGCCATCCGCGCGCCCCCGCACGCTCCGAAGGCGCCCGGTCTGACTGCGCTCTCGTCGAACCGCCCAGCGGGCCGCCTCCTTGGCCATCCCGCTGAGTTGTTCCTGCGCGGACCCTGACGCGCCCGGAGCGAGATCGGCCGGCGACGCGGGCAGCTTGGACGATCGCGGCACATACACGAGGCGCACGACGCCGTTTGATCGGCACATAGAGAGTCGAGCGAGGATGTGCCACCGCCCACGCGCAGCCGGCCAGGGGTGGACGGCGGAGCTGGGCCTCGGACGTCCGCCGCCCGGCCTCGGACGTCCGCCGCCTGGCCTCGCATCGGCCCCGTCCGCGCCGCTGACGCCCTCCACGCCTGGCGACGCGGGCGACCGCGGAGGCGGATCTCGCAACGGCTCCCTGCATTGCATCATCGGGAGGAAGGCCAGGTTCCACTGCGACATTCGATCGTTTGGTTCACCCGATTTGCTGTGGTACAACGGAGCAACCGGTCGAATGGGATCGGTCCACTCCATTACACCCACGCCCCCGAGAGGTCCCCATGGGACTCCGCTCTCGTCCCCGTTGGCCCACTCGGCACCCCGGGATCGCGCTCGTACGCGTCCTGCGGTTCGTGATCGTGGCGCTCGCGACGCTCGGCGTCACCGCCTGCAGCGAGACGCCGCGACCGAGCCGCATCCAGCTCACCGTCCTCCCTCTCGAGCTCGCCGGCGTGGGGGTGGTCACCTACGATCTCCAGGTCGAGTACCTCGACGGCGGGAGCTGGCAGCCGGTCGTTCAGGTCGCCGGCCTCGACTCGATCGCTGGCGGCGGCCTCTCCTACGTCGGCCCCTGCGTCGCCGGAGGCGCGGACGAGAGCCGCGTCACCGTCACCGTCACGTCGATCACCGGGCTCGGCGGCCAGCCCCTCGACATCGTGCTGCCGCCCCCGGTTCAGGAGGCCTTCACCTGCGCCGAGAACGCCGACACCTTCGTCAGCGTCGACGTATACGTGGCCCTGGCCGCGAGCCAGGGCTTCCTCGACCTGAGCGTCAGCTTCGAGGACATCTTCTGCAGCGCCAAGGTGGACTGCGCTCCGGCGCTGCTCCAGCACCCGACCACCGGCGAGCGCGGCCCGACGCTGGTGACCGGCTTCGCGTGCACCGGCGGCGCCGACGCCGACCCCGAGGACAACTACGTCGGCTTCACCGACGCCTACCTCTGCTGCGACGACGGCGTGACCTCGGTCTGCACGGCGCTCTCCCAGGAGCCGCCGCTCGCGGGGGTGCTGTACACCCAGATTTACGCCGGGACCGAGGAGATCGCCGGCAAGCAGTACCTCAACACCGCCTGGCGGCTCGACGAGGACTACCTCGTCAGCCACGACGCCACCTGCACCTTCAGCGCCTTCGGCTTCGCCAACAGCGATCCCGGCGGGAACCCCGCGACCACCTACACCGAGGGGCGCCCGGCGGTGCACTTCTACGCCGAGATCGCGCCGGACGGGACCTGCCTCCCCGACTCCGCCGTCACCGTCGGCTACAGCCGGGACCCGGGCGACGGCGGAGCGGCGGACTGCGATCCCGCGCGCGCCGACGTCGGCCCCGGCCAGCCCGAGCTCTGCGATGGCCTCGACAACGACTGCGACGGCCTCATCGACGAGGAGCTGGCCGGCTGTGACCCGCCCGACGCGGACGGCGATGGGGTCGCGGACGCCGTCGACAACTGCCCCTCGACGCCCAACACCGACCAGAGCGACCTCGACAACGACGGCCTCGGCGACGCCTGCGACCCCGATCGCGACGGCGACGGCTGGCTGAACGGGTCCGACAACTGCCCCGACGACGCCAACCCCGGTCAGGCCGACGCCGACCTCGACGGCCTCGGCGACGCCTGCGACCTCGCCGCCAACGGGATCTGCGGCAACAACCTCCAGGAGACCGGCGAGGCGTGCGACGAGGGGGCCGCCAACTCCGACGCCCCCAACGCGAGCTGCCGCACCGACTGCACCCTCGCGCGCTGCGGCGACGGCGTCGTCGACGACGGCGCCGCGGGCGAGGCCTGCGACGACGGCGACCCCTGGAACGGGGACGGCTGCGAGACCGACTGCACCGTCACCACGACGCCCCAGGCGGCCGCGTCCATCCCCTACTACGAGGGCTTCGACACGACGTCGGTCGACATGCTCGCGCTCACTCCGGCCAACATCCCGTGGTGGGCCCCCGGGACGCCGCGCTGGCAGCTCTCGACCGCGGGCCCGCTGGGCGCCGACCCGCACCCGCGCTTCAGCTACCACGCCACCGCCAGCGGCTTCACGGCGACGGCGGTCTCGCCGCTCATCGACGCGACCGGCGCGGCTCAGGTCACGCTCCAGCTCCAGGCCGCGATGCTCGCCAACGGCGACGGCGGGTCGATGACCTTCAAGGTCCAAGTCTACGACGCCGTCAGCGCGCCGACCTCGTCGACGCCGACGAGCCCCTACTGGCACACGCTGTACTCCCGCACGTCGACCCTCGACTCGGCGACCCTGACCTTCGACGTCTCGCCCTACGTCGCCGGCCAGCTCGACGCTCAGGTGCGCGTCGTCGCCCAGGGCGGCGTGGCCGCCGACATCTGGTACATCGACGTCGACGACGTCATCCTCGACGTCGGCCACGCGCCGCAGCTCGGGAACATCGCCGACGCCTACGCCGCCCAGGACACGAGCCAGTACCTGGCGGTCACGGCCAACGACGCCGACACCCCGGGATCGGGGCTCGGCTTCTCGCTCTCGGGCCCGGCGTTCATGAGCCTCAGCGACCACGGCGACGGCACGGCCTCCATCGGCGTGTCCCCGGTCGAGGCCGACCTCGGCACCCACACGGCGACCGTCACGGTTACGGACGGCGTCTTCAGCGACAGCCAGCGCTTCCGGGTGACCGTGACGCCGCCGCAGCAGGGCTCCGGGAGCCCGGCGGCGCTCATCGTCATCCGCGACGCCCCCGGCGGCGCCGGCAACCCGGTGGGCGCCCTCGTCCTGACCGCGGGCGAGACGCGCACCTTCTACGCCGCGGGCTACGACGACACCTACACCTACCTCCAGGACGTCTCGGCGATGTGGACGACGACCGGGTCGCTCCCCGGGGTCCTCGCCGGGCCGCAGTCGAGCTTCGTCTTCAGCGCCGCGGTCGCGGGCACCGAGGGGACGGTCCAGGCCAACCACGCCGATCCCAACGTCTTCGACGGCGAGACGGGCACGATCCGCGTCATCGCGCCGCCGCCCGGCGCGCCGAGCCCGACGCGCTCGACCATCACGGCCTCGCCGACCGGGATCCTGGCCGACGGCAGCAGCACCTCCACCTTGACCGTCACCGTCAAGGACGCCGCCGGCACGGTCCTCACCGATGCGCACACGGTCGCCCTGACGACCGACGCCGGCGCGCTGCTCCTGGCGGTCGAGGACCACGGCGACGGGACGTACACCCAGACCCTGCGGTCTTCCACGAGCGTCGAGACGGCGACCATCAGCGCGACCATCGACGGCACCCCGCTCGCGGCCACCGCCACGGTGCGGTTCGCGAGCGCCGACGACCCGATCGCCCTCGGCCACAACCCGCTGACGTGCGCCGTCTACGCGGCGCACTACGCGAGCGGCGACCACAACATCGTGATCCAGAACGGGACCCTCGCCGTCGACTCCAACGGCTGCGCGCCGATGTCCTTCGGCTCGGTCACCCTCAAGCGCAACGGCACCAACACGTGCACGCTGACCCACAGCGCGGCGACCGGCACGAGCTGGCAGAAGATCGACATCACCGTCGACGACCTGCGCATCGAGAGCGGCTGCGAGATCAACGTCACCGCGAAGGGCTACCTCGGGGAGCGCGGCTCGACGACGGTGCCCGCCTACACCTTCGGCAACAGCACCACCGACGGCGCCACCCACGCGGTCGGCGGCTCCCACGGCGGCCTCGGGGTGATCAACGACGTCAACGCGGCGCCGGGCTTCACCTACGACCGCTACGACAACCCGCGGGAGCCGGGCGCCGGCGGCGGCGCCCACAGCACCAGCACGAGCTACTTTGGCGGCGCGGGGGGCGGGCTCGTGCGGATCCGCGTCCGGGACGGCGGCTGGCTCGTGAACGACGGCGGGATCTACGCCGACGGCGAGACGCGTGACACGGCGTACGGCGCTGGCGGCGCCGGCGGCGGCGTCTTCATCGACACGCCGACCCTCCACGGGGACAAGCCCATCACCGCCAACGGCGGCCAGGCGCGCAACGACAACAGCCTCGGCGGCGGCGGCGGCGGGCGGATCGCGATCGTCGGCCTCGAGACCCCGACCAGCGCGGCCTATGCCGCTGCGGTCGTGACGACGAGCGTCCAGGCGCGCGGGGGCACCGGCGACGACAAAGACAGCGGCTCGCGGATCGCCGGCGGCGCAGGCAGCGTCTACGTCGTCTACCCCGGCGACAGCTACGGTCACCTCTACTACGACAACGGCGGCAACCGGACGCGCGCCTCCTCGACGCCGCTGGTGGCGCTGCCGGCGAACGTCATCAACCTGGTGAGCGGCTCGGGCTTCGAGGACCTCGACGCCGCGCTGCGCGTCGGGCTCTACGCCGGCTCGCGCGTCAACCCCCACGACGGCCAGGGGGGGGACGGGCTCAGCGACGACGCGACCTTCACCGTGGCCGACAACACCGCGACCGAGGTCGGCCTGGACGGCGACCCGAGCGCGCTCGTCACCGAAGACGTCAGCGTCTACCGCGGCCTGACCCGGGTCGACCACCTGGTGATCCTCGGCGGCGCTCAGGTCGACGCCGACACCACCGACATCCTGGTCGTCGGCGGCGGACTCGCGGACGCGGCGCGCTTCGTCATGCACGGCGGGCTGCGCGGACACCGGATCGACCTCGGCCCGGTCACGACCGTCGAGGTGCACGACGGCACGCTGGCGCCGATCGGCGCCCTGGTCGCCAGCGGGGACGCGGACTACCCGTTCGTGCTCGAGCTCTCCGACGCCGGCGGCTTCGACGCACCCGAGCGCACCCTCACGAGCCTGTCGGCGACCACCCAGAGCACCATGAACGTGCCCGGGCTGCTGTCGATCAGCGGGGGCATGAACGCCGACGCGAGCACCCTGAGCTTGGGCGAGGTCGAGGTCAGCGGCGACGCGAACCTGAAGAACGGGACGCTGGTCACCATCACCCGGGACCGCTTCGACGTCGGGCAGACCTTGCGGATCACCGACACCGTCGCGGCCGCGCCCGTCACGACCCTGACCCACAGCCTCGGGGGCATGGGGGCCGAGCGCGAGCTGAACGTCCACGCCGGCGACATCATCCTCGGCGCGGGCGCGAAGATCGACGTGGCCGCGCGCGGCTACCCGGGTGGGGTCGGCGCCGACCCGCGCGGCCAGGCACCGACCGACGGGCTGCGGGCCGCCCGCTACAGCGGCGGCGGTCACGGCGGACGGAGCACGCACGACCGCAGCCTCGAGCGCTCCGACGCCTACGACTCCTTCCGCCACCCGCGCTTCGCCGGCGGCGGCGGCGGCGGCTACAACACCACCACCAACCGCGGGGGGCACGGCGGCGGCAACGTCCAGCTCCACGCCTCCGGCGGCGTCACCATCAACGGTCAGATCGTCGCCGACGGCGAGGACCCCTACGCCGCCATCAGCCACTCCGGCGGCGGCGGCGCCGGCGGCGCGATCTACATCGAAGCGGCGACCATCGGCGGCTCGGGGCAGCTGTTCGCCCGCGGCGGGGACACGAACGCCAGCGAGTCCACCTCCGGCGGGGGCGGGCGCGTCGCCCTGAACGCCAGCGCGAGCATCAGCGGGGTCTTCGGCGGTCCGACGCCCTGGGACAACGTCGACGTCAGCAGCCCCGCCGCCTACAGGCCCAACGCCAACTACAGCGTCTTTGGCGGCAGCGGGAGCTTCTTCCGCGCCGTGGGCGGCGCCGCCGGCGACCTGATGTTCGACAACAAGGGCAACCTCCCCGCCTCCGACTCCTCCCCGCTGGTCTTTCAGGGCACGGGGCAGGTGACCGACCGGAGCCAGAACGGCGACTACGCCGACCAGCGCCTCGAGGACACCGGCTCCGTGTTCGACACCTACGGCAGCCTCGCCGACTACGCCATCAACCCGAACGTGGCGCAGAACGGGACCCCGAGCCTCGCCGACGACGTCGTCTTCACCATCGTCGCCAACGACGCGGCCGATCCGAGCGTGCTCCTCGACGTCAGCGCCGCGGACGGGGTCGACGTCGAGGCGGTCGCGCCCGCGGGGAGCACCTGGAGCGCGTTCTACGAGCTCGACAACCTCGAGATCCGCGGTCGCGCTCAGGTCGTCGCGGACGCCCAGCTCCTCGTCCACGACGGGGACCTCGCCTCCCTCTCGGACACGGTCTTCAGCCTCGGCGGCGGCCTCACGGTGCGGACCCTCGACCTCGAGCAGGTCGACACCCTCGTCCTCCGCGAGGACACCGCCAGCGAGGACGACGGGACCCTCGTCGTCGAGGACCTCATCGCCGGCGGGGTCTATGACGCGGCGCTCGAGGTTCAGGTCCTCGGCGGGACCCTCGACAAGTCGACCGAGGGCTGCGCGGCCTCGAGCGCGCCGTCCTGCGACGTCTTCCGAGCCAAGAACCTCCTCATCGCCAACGGGGCCAACGTCACCGTCGGTCAGCTCGACGTCGTCGACACCAGCGCCCCGTACGACGACGGCGTGATCACCCTGACCGACGGCTCCACCACCACCATCTCCCGGGATCGTGTGGATGCCCGGCGCCTCGTCCTGACGGGCACGAACACGACCCTGACTCACAGCCTCGGGGGTATGGGGAGCGAGCGCGAGCTCAACGTCCACGCGGCGGACGTCTCCATCGGGATCGGCACCAAGATCGACGTGAGCGGGCGCGGCTACCCGGGCGGGTACGGCGCCGACATGCGCGGCCAGGCGCCGACCGACGGGCTCCGGCCCGCCCGCTACAGCGGCGGCGGTCACGGCGGGCGGAGCACGCACGACCGCAGCCTCGAGCGCTCCCGCGGCTACGACTCCTTCCGCCACCCGCGCTTCGCCGGCGCCGGCGGCGGCGCCTACAGCACCACCAACCGCGGGGGGCACGGC
>PHBI01000267.1 GCA_002841945.1 Deltaproteobacteria bacterium HGW-Deltaproteobacteria-14 | reverse complement strand
CCTCGCCGCGGCCCTCGCCGCCGCCAGCTCGGACGACGAGGTCCGCCTCGCCGCCGATCCGGCCGCGCGGGACGCCGCCGCGGCGCGCTGGTGGCTGCTGCCGGCCACCCTCGAGCGGCGGCTGCTGTTCGCCCGCATCGCGGCGCTCCTCCCCGAGGCGCCGCCCGTCGCCGCCGGCGACGACGACGACGACGACGACCCGCACAGCGCCGCGAACCGCCTCGCGGCCGCCGCGGATCTGCTCGACGCCGGGCGCCTCGACGCGGCGGTGACCGTGCTGGTCGCGTTGCTGCGCAAGGCCGAGGGCGCGGTCGCGCTGCGCCGCCTCGGCGCCCTCACGGCGCGGGCGCTCGAGCACGATCCGCCGCCGCCCGAGCTCACCGAGGCGGTCGACAAGCACCTCCACACCGGCGACGCGACCGCGGACGCGCTGCTCGAGGCTCTCACCGCCGATCCGACCGGGGCCTATGCCCTCCACGAGACGCTGCTCGCGCTGGGGACCGACGTCTCGCGGCCCGACCCCTATCGCGTCCGCGCCCTGACGGCCTGGCTCGCGATCTGGAGCGCGACCCGCACCCCGCCGTCGGACGCGGCGATCGCCCCGATCGCCCGCGCCGACGCCGGCCTGCTGGCCCTCGCCGCCGCGCGCCTCGCGGGCGCGGCCGATCCGGTCGGCGTCGCCCTCGACCACCTCGCCCGCCACCCCCTCGGCGCCCCGGACGACGCCCGGGCGGACGACCTGCTCGCGCTCGCCGTCCGCGGCGCCCGGGTGCCGTAGGCGGGCTTGTAACCTCCGGCGGTCGTTGGGGAATCAAACCTGACGACCGCCGGATCTCGTGGTAGTTGAAGCGCCGCGGGCGCCCCTGTCCGCACGCCCTCGCCGGCGAAGACGCCGCGCGCGGCGACGCGCCCGGAATCCGGCCCCTCGACCGACCGTTCAAGGCCCATGTCCATGCCCGAGCCCCACGCCCCTGCCCCCACCGACGCCGCGACCCAAGGCGGGCAAGACGCCGAGACCCCGCGGGTCATCGGCGGCCTGGCGGGCTACGCGATCGTCGCGGGGTCGATGCTCGGCGTCGGGATCTTCATCCTGCCGCGCCAGATCGCCGAGGCGGTCGGCGGGACGACCGCCTTCTTCGCGATGTGGCTCGTGGGCGGCCTGTTCGCCCTCGCCGGCTCGGTCGCCTGCGGCGAGCTCGGCGCCATGCTCCCCAAGGCCGGCGGCGACTACGTCTTCCAGCGCGAGGCCTTCGGCCCCTCGACCGCCTTCGCGAGCGGCTGGGTCCTGTTCGCGGCCATCTTCGCCGGATCCATCGCGAGCATGTCGGTCGCCGTCTTCCAGTATCAGGTCAGCGGCCTCGTCGGGACGGACCTCACCGCCGACGTCCTCGGCCCCTTCAGCGGCGCCCAGCTCCTCGCGATCGTCCTCATCGTGCTGCTCACCGCCCTCAACGACGCGGGCACGCGGGTCTCCGCGGGCGCCCAGATCGTGCTGACCCTGCTCCCGATCGCCGCCCTCGTCGTGCTGGCCGGGGTGGGCCTCGCGAGCGGCCGCCCCGACGGCTACGTCGCGCCCGTGTCGCCCGCCACCGAGCTCACCATCGGCGGGCTGGCCGCCGGCTTCTTGCTCGTGAACTTCGCCTTCAGCGGCTGGATCAACATCATCTACGTCGCCAGCGAGGTCCGCGACCCTGGCAAGAACGTCCCGCGCTCGATGATCGGCGCGACCTTCAGCATCACCGGCCTCTACCTCCTGCTGTGCCTCGCCTTCGTCGTGGTGCTCGGCTTCGGCGGCGTGGCCGCCCTCGGCTGGACCGACGCCGGCACCGGCATGGCGAACGCCCTCGGGAGCCCGCTGCTCGCCACCCTGGTCCTCATCATCATCGCCGTGGCGATCGTCACCTCGGTGAACGCGACCGTCCTGTCGAGCGCCCGCGTCGCCTACGCCATGGCCAAGGGTGGCGCGTTCTGGGCCGGGGCGAGCAAGCTCAGCGGCGCCCGCAAGGTCCCGCGCCGGGCGCTGTGGCTCCAGGCCGGCCTCTCCGCGATCCTCGTGCTCAGCGGCACCTTCGAGGCGATCATCAAGATGACGAGCATCGCGATGTTCCTCACCGGCACCCTCACGGTCCTCGCGATGTTCGCCCTGCGCCGCCAGCGCCCGGAGCTCCCACGCCCTTACAAGGCGAGCCTCTACCCGTGGCTGCCGGGGCTGTACGTCGTGTTCGCGATCGCCGCCATCATCGCGTCGGTCTGGGAGGCCTTCGCGTCCACCGAGCCGGGGTCCTTCTACCCCCTCATCGGCGTCGGCGTCCTCGTCGTCACCTACGTCGGCCACCTGCTCTATTATCGCCGGGCCCGCCGCGCCGCCGGCGTGGTCGTCGGCCTCCTCGCCGCCGGCCTCCTCCTCCGCCAGCTCTCGGAATGGACGCTGTCATGACGCGCTCGCTCGAGGCGCCTCGGTGGAGCGGCGCTCCCATCCCCCCGCGGACTTCGCGGGCTCAGCCCGGAACGGGGGCCCTCGGGGTGACCCGATCCAAGCGCCCCTCACTCGCTCACCCCCAGCCGCCTTCGCCGCCCCCCCGCGCGGGGAGCGTGTCGGCTTCGCCGACGATCGGCCCTCGGCTCATCTGGAACGTCTCCGAATGATTGATCGCCCCACGATCTCGCGACGCACAATCCTCACGGCAGGCGCAGCCGCATTCGCGACGACGCTACTTTCGACGCGGCCATCTCGCGCTCGCGAGAAGTCCAAGATCCGCGACATCTACGTCGGCCGACGCGGCACCACCATCTGGATGGATCTCGAGTCGGCGCCCTTCCCGACCAAGGGCTCGCGCTGGTCCGACCCGACGGTCATCGCCTTCGTCCCGCACTACTACCGGATCCGCGCGGACTACAAGATCGACGTGGTGATGCACCTCCACGGCTACCGCGACACGGCGGACGCCGCGATGAAGCGCCACCAGCTGCGCGAGCAGCTGTTCGACTCCAAGCAGAACGCGATCATCGTCTTTCCCCAGGGGCCGGTGAAGGCGGAGAGCATGGACTACGGCAAGCTCGACCAGCCCCGCGGGCTGCTCGCGCTCCTGACCGAGCTCCGCAAGACGCTGCAGACCCCGCACGTGCAGGCCAAGCTCGGCCCCGCCGGGATCCCGAGCCGCGCGCGCATCGGGACGCTGATCATGAGCGCCCACTCGGGCGGCTTCAAGGGCGTGTCGAACTGCCTCGCCCACGGCGGCTGGGACGTCAGCGAGGTCTACCTCTTCGACGCGCTGTACGGGCAGACCGGGATCTTCCGCGACTGGCTCGCCGAGACCTGGAAGAGGTCGATCCCCGAGAGCAGCCGCCACAAGCTGGTCTCGTACTTCGGCGACGAGCCGACGGTCATCGAGAGCCGGCGCCTGATGCGCGAGCTCGAGCGCCTCAAGATCCCCTACGTGCTCGAGCAGAAGGAGGGCCAGATGACGCGCCGCGAGATGACCAAGTCGCGCGCCGTCTTCATCCAGCGGAGCACCTCCCACCAGGGGGTGCTGTGGCGCACCAACGCGCTCCGCGACTGCCTCTACGCATCGGGGCTGCGCCGCTTCGTCGGCTCGAAGTGGTTCGACAACGCCGAGGACCCGCGCGACATCACCCCCCGCGACCCGGAGTAGTCTCGCCGCGCCACCGCCAGGCGCTACCGCTCGGGAGCGTCGGCGACGAGCACGATGACGAGGCGGGCTGGCCCGTGGACGCCGGTGATGAGGATGCCCTCGATGTCGGCGGTCTTCGACGGCCCCGTGACGAGGACCCTGGCGCTCGGCGCGGCGCCAGGCGCGGTCAGGTAGTCGCTCAGCGCGCCGACGATCTGTCCGGCGCGGACGATCGCGACATGCAGCGGCGGCGCCAACGACGCCATCTGGGGACAGCCCGGGCCCGCATGCAGCACCAGCGTACCACTGCGCGCCACCGCCGCCGCGACCCCCGTCACCCCGGCGTCGCGCTCGAAGGGCTCGGCGTCGAGCCCCTCGCGCGCTCGCGCGAGGCCGCAGTCCGCGGTGAAGACCGGCCGCGTGGCGCCCGCGGCCGCCAGGATCCCGGCGACAGCGCCCTCGAGCCCGGCCGACGTGACCCGCACGACCTCCGCGCCGACCACCGCCGCGGCGCTCGCGAAGCCCTCGAGCAGGTCCCCCGCGGATGCCGCCGCCACGAAGCGGTCCCAGGCGGGGTCG
>PHBI01000266.1:1219-5445 GCA_002841945.1 Deltaproteobacteria bacterium HGW-Deltaproteobacteria-14 | reverse complement strand
GGCGTCAGCTTCGAGGACCTGTTCTGCAGCGCCAAGGTCGACTGCAACCCGGCGCTGCTCGAGCACCCGACGAGCGGCGAGCGCGGCCCGACGCTGGTGACGGGGTTCGCCTGCACCGGCGGGGCCGACGCCGCGCCCGAGGACAACTATGTCGGCTTCACCGACGCCTACCTGTGCTGCGACGACGGCGTGACCTCGCTCTGCACGGCCCTCGAGCAGGTGCCGCCGTTCCCCGGCGTCCTCTACTCGCGCGTCTACGAGGGGGTCGAGCACATCGCCGGCAAGCGGTACTTCAACACCGCGTGGCGCCTCGACGAGGCCTATCTCACGTCGCACGACGCGACCTGCACCTTCAGCGCCTTCGGCTTCGCCAACAGCGACCCGGACGGTAACCCCGAGACGACCTACACCGAGGGGCGCCCGTCGGTGCACTTCTACGCCGAGATCGGCGCCGACGGGACCTGCCTGCCGGCGTCGTCGGTCACCGTGGGCTACTCGCGCGATCCCGGCGACGGCCAGCTCGCCGACTGCTCCCCGCGCCCCGACGTCGGGCCCCTCGAGCCCGAGGTGTGCGACGGCATCGACAACGACTGCGACGGGCTCATCGACGAGGGGATCGCCGGCTGCGAGCCGCCCGACGCCGACGGAGACGGCGTCGCCGACGCCGCTGACAACTGCCCGGCGACCCCCAACCCCGGCCAGCAGGACGCTGATCTCGACGGGCTCGGCGACGCCTGCGACCCCGATCGCGACGGCGACGGCTGGCTCAACGGCTCCGACAACTGCCCCGACACCCCCAACCCGGACCAGGCCGACGCCGACCTCGACGGCCAGGGCGACCTGTGCGAGCCCGGCGGCGCGATCTGCGGCAACGGCGCCCTCGAGGCCGGCGAGCAGTGCGACGACGGGCTCGCCAACTCGGACGCCCTCGCGGACGCCTGCCGAACCACCTGTCAGGCCGCGCACTGCGGCGACGGCGTGACCGACTCGGCCGAGGCGTGCGACGACGGCAACCCGTTCCCCGGCGACGGCTGCGAGCCGGACTGCACCGCCACGACGACCCCGGTCGCCGCCGCGACCCTGCCGTACTACGAGGGCTTCGACGCCACCCACGTCGAGCTGCTGCTGCTCACCGCCGCCAACGTCCCGTGGTGGGCGCCGGGGATCCCGCGCTGGCAGCTCACGACCGCCGGGCCCCTCGGCCCGGACCCGCACCCGCGCTTCAACTACCACAACACCGCCGCCGGCTTCACGACCCCGGTGGTCTCGCCGCTGCTCGACGCGACCGGCTTCGCCCAGGTCACCCTGCAGACGCGCGCCGCCATGCTCCAGAACGGCGACGGCGCCTCGGTGAGCTTCAAGATCGAGGTCTACGACGCCAAGCACGCCGACCGCGCCGCGCCGCAGCCCACCGACTGGCACACCCTCTACACCCGCACCGCCTCCTTCGACGACACCGTGCTGACCTTCGACGTGTCGCCCTACGTCGGCGACGAGCCCGACGCCCAGCTGCGCTTCGTGGCCGTCGGTGGGGTCGCCGCCGACATCTGGTACATCGACGTGGACGACGTCGTCGTCGCGCCCGGGCACGCGCCGGTGCTCGGGACCATCGCCGACGCCTACGCCGCCCAGGACTCGAGCCAGTACCTCGCGGTCACGGCCACCGACGCCGACACCCCCGCGGGCGGCCTCGCCTTCGCCCTCGACGGGCCGGCCTTCATGGCGCTCAGCGACCTCGGCAACGGCAGCGCCAGCGTCGGCCTGACCCCGACCGAGGCGGACCTCGGGACGCACGCGGCCAAGATCACCGTGACCGACGGCGTGTTCATCGACGAGCAGCGCTTCCTCGTCACGGTCACGCCGCCCCAGGTCGGCCCCGGCAACCCGGCCGCCCTGATCGTGATCCGCGACGCCCCCGGCGGCGGCGGCCAGCCGGTCGGCGCCCTCGAGCTCGTCGTCGGCGCGACGCGCACCTTCTACGCCGCCGGCTACGACGCCACGTTCACCTACGTCAACGACGTGAACGCCATCTGGTCGGCCGACGGCAGCCTCCCCGGCGCGCTGGTCGGCCCGCAGTCGAGCTACACCTTCACCGCCGCCGTGGCCGGGACGACCGGGCGCGTACACGCGGTCCACCCCGACCCGAACGTCATCGACGGCGTCACCGGCGAGATCAAGGTCCTCGCGCCGCCGCCGGGCGCGCCGAGCGTGACCCGCTCGACGCTGAGCGCCTCGCCGACCGGGATCCTGGCCGACGGCGCCAGCACCTCGACCCTCACCCTCGTCATCCGCGACGCCAACGGGACCGTCCTGACCGACGCCCACGCGGTCGCCTTCACGTCCACCAAGGGCACCCTCGTCGACGGCGTCGACGTCGTCGGCGACGGCAGCTACACCCAGGCGCTGCGGTCGACGACCACCGTCGAGAGCGCGGTCGTCTCCGCGACCATCGACGGGCAGCCCCTGTCCACGACGGTCACGGTGCAGTTCGCCGCGGCCGACGACCCCATCGCGCTCGGCCACAACCCGCTGACCTGCGCCGTCTACCAGGCCCACTACGCCGGGCTGAACAAGGACATCGTCATCCAGAACGGCACCCTGGCCATCGACAGCCGGGGCTGCGCGCCGATGGAGTTCGGCACCGTGACCCTCAAGCGCAACGGCTCCAACAGCTGCGTCTTGACCCACAGCCAGGGCACGACCAGCAGCTGGCAGAAGATCGACATCCGCGTCGACGCGCTGCGCATCGAGCCCCTCTGCAACATCAACGTCACCGCCCGCGGCTACCCCGGCGCCTACGGCGGCAACACCGTCGCCAACACCCAGGGGAACTCGACCTCGGGCGGCGCCGCCGCGAACGTCGGCGGCACCTACGGCGGGCTCGGCGGCGCGGCGCCGGCGGGCGCCATCGTGTACGGCGCGCTCAAGAACCCGACCGAGCCCGGCGCGGGCGGCGGTCAGTACTCGACCAGCGGGAGCTACTACGGCGGCTGGGGCGGCGGCCTGGTGCGCATCCACGTCCGCCCCGGCGGCTACCTCGTCAACGACGGCGGGATCTACGCCAACGGCGAGGACCGGAGCGGCGCTCGCGGCGCCGGCGGGGCGGGCGGCGGCGTCTACCTCGACACCCCGCGCCTGCTCGGGATCGGCGCCATCCAGGCCTTCGGCGGCTCGGCGCACACCTCCTACAGCTACGGCGGCGGGGGCGGGCGCATCGCGATCACCGGCCTCACGAACCCGGGGGCCACGAGCGCCGCGTACACGCCGGACAACCTCCTGAACAAGGTCTCCGCCCACGGCGGCTGGGGCTACGGCAGCGTCGGTGGAGGCGCCGGCTCAGTCTGGATCCGTTACCCCGGGGACGTCGACGGGCGGCTCTACGTCTCCAACGCCGGCATGGCGTCCGCCTCCGGCTCCACGCGCCTGCACTGCATCCCCGAGAGCGACGTCGACGGCCTCGACGCCACCGGCTTCGACGACCTCGACGGCAACTTCCGCGCCGATCTCTACGCCGGCACCCAGGTGAACGTGAACCTCGGCGCCAACGCGACCCCGGGCTTCGGCGACGACCCCATCTTCCAACTGGTCAACAACACGACCTTCCACGTGAACCTCGCCGGGGACCCGAGCGGCGCCACGACCATCGGCGCCCGCTACCGCGGGGTCGTCGCGGTGGACCACGTCATCGTCAACGGGCTCGGGCACCTCGACGCGCGCAGCTGTGATCTGTGGGTGAAGCTCGGCGGCGTCGGCACCCCCACCGCCCTGGCCGTCGACGGCGAGCTCTACGTCGGCCGGGCCGATCTCGGCCCGGTGAACACCGTCACGGTCTCGTCGGGCGGGCTCGTCGTCGGCGACGCCCTGATCGCCAACGGGGCCGCCGATTTCCCGTTCACGCTGACCCTCAACGGCGGCAGCTCCGGCCTCGGCGCGCAGCGGCTGCAGTCGCTCTCGATGCTCGGCGGCGCACAGCTCTCGGCGAGCACCCTCGACGTCCTCGGCGACGCGACCGTGAGCGGCGGCGCCGACCTCACGGTGACCAACGACCTCATCAAGGTCGCCGGCACCCTCACCGTCACCGACGCCGGCTCGACCATCACCCACGCCGTCACCGCCGGCGGCCCCGAGAAGCACCTGCGCGTCGAGGCCGACACCCTCAACGTCATCAACAGCGGCGCCATCGACGTGAGCGGCAAGGGCTGGGCCGGCGGCTGGAGCTCCCACGG
>PHBI01000266.1:0-1178 GCA_002841945.1 Deltaproteobacteria bacterium HGW-Deltaproteobacteria-14 | reverse complement strand
CGCCTACGGCGGCGGCAGCGTCGAGATCATCGCCGCCACGGCGGCGCACCTCAACGGCTCGATCCTGGCCAACGGCAACGGCACGCCGGACCGTGGGGCCGGCGGCGCCGGCGGGTCGATCTACGTGCAGGCGCCGATCATCGACGGGGCGGGCGCCCTCCAGGCCCGGGGCGGATCGGGTCACACCAGCTACACCTACGGCGGCGGCGGCGGCATGATCGCGCTGGTCGCGAGCGCCGCCATCAACGGCAAGCTCGGCGACACCGGCCTCGCGGGCGACAACCAGCCGTGGGCGCTGGCCAAGGTCTACGGCGGCTGGGGCGTCAACGGCGGCGCCGGCGGCTCGGGCAGCTTCTACCGCAAGGTCGGCGACGCCGCGGGCGACGTCATGTTCGACAACAACGGGCAGGTGACCTTCACCGACAACACGCCGCTGGTCTTTCAGGGCTCGGGCGGCATGAGCGGCCTCACCGCGACCTCCCTGACCGGCGGCTCGCCCTTCGACAGCAACGGGCCCATCACCGACTACCTCATCAACCCCAAGGTCGGGCAGGGGACCGCGTCCCTCGGCGACGATCACGTCTACCGCGTCACGGCGAACAGCGGCGCGACCGTCAACTTTGTTGACGAACCCGACCCCACGACCTTCGCGGCGCCCGGGACCGATCTGTGGGGCGCCTACTACGTCTTCGACAACGTCGAGGTGCGCGGCAACGCGCGCGTTCAGGGGGACGTGCAGCTGCGCGTCAACCAGGGCGACATCAGCTCCTCCGACGGCGTGACCCTGCGCCTGCGCGGCACGCTTCACGTGACGACCCTCGACCTGAACCAGTCCACGGACGTCGAGCTCGTCACCGGCGCGAGCGGCGAGCTGAACGTCGGCACCCTGGTCCAGGGCGACCGCACCGACTACCCCTTCGTGTGGCGGCTCAACGACGGCGCGCTGACGAAGGCGATGGTGGACGGTCAGTCCCTGACCTCCGGCGGGGCGACGGTGAACGTCGGCGCCATGCACCTCCTCGGCGACGCGACCTTCGCCGGCGCCTCCCACGTCACCTTCTCGAACGAGCTGCTGCGCGTGGACGGCACGCTGACGGTGACCGACAGCGGCACCTGGCTCACCCACACCGCGACCGGCGGCGGCCCCGAGCGGCACCTGCGCATCGAGACCGACACCC
>PHBI01000054.1 GCA_002841945.1 Deltaproteobacteria bacterium HGW-Deltaproteobacteria-14 | reverse complement strand
CGTTCATCCGGGCCACTCTTGAGCCGCACCCACTCGAGGGGCTGCTCACCCGCCTTCCGACTGTTTCCGATCACACCCCGCGCCGGGGGGTGTGATCGGAAACAGTCGGAAGCTCGCCGATGTGCGCCCGAGAACACACAGCCGAGGCCGCGCTGCCTGGCCTGGGCCGTCGAGCCACCTACTGGTCTGGATCACACCCCGCGCCGGGGCCGCCGGGGGAGCTCATGGGGCGGGCAGCGCCTCCGAAGCGCGGGGCGGAGCAGGGGCCGAACCCCAGAAAGAGAAAAGGCCCCGGAAATCCGGGGCCTTTTCTGGAGCGGGAGACCGGATTCGAACCGGCGACATTCAGCTTGGGAAGCTGACGCTCTACCAACTGAGCTACTCCCGCACGCAGCGTGAGTCGGTAGGTAAGGCAGGTCGGCGGGCTTGTCAATCCCCTGCGTGCACCGACCTCACAGGAGGACCTCGATTTCCTCCACCAGGGGCGTCAGGACCGCGGTGTCCGCAGGTGCGAGGGCCGCGACGGCCGTCCTCAGCGCGCGCACCTTGTCCCGGATCGCCTCGTTGCGCAGCTGGATGTCGGCGTTGAGCTTCTCGAGCTTCGCGTTCGTCCGCTCGTAGCGCGCGTGCAGCTCCTGCACGCGACGCTTGGCGCGATCGGTCCGGATGACCCGCAACAACACCTGCGGCAGCTCCTTCCAGAAGCCGCTGTCCTTGATCACGTAGTCGTCCACCTTCTGGCGGTACGCCTCAACGACCAGGTCCTCACTCCCCGCCGACGTCATCAGCACGAACGGCGCCTCGACCCCCGCCTCGCGCAGCTCCGTCAAGAGGTCCAACCCGCGCGTCCCAGGGATGCGGTTGTCCACCAGCAGCACATCGAACGCCATCTGGCGCGCGAACCGCACCGCCTCCTCCGAGTCCCGCGTGAACTGCACCAGCGAGAACGGCGTCCCCTCCCGAGACAACGCCTTCCGGATCAGCATCTGGTGCGTCGCCTCGTCCTCGACCACCAACACCGTGAACTGCTCGCCTTCCACAACGCCCCCCGACGACCCGGCTCAGGACAGGCGTGGCGCCATACGCCACAAGCCCCGCAGCGGCAAAAATCGCCTGTCATGCCCCCTCAGTCAACCTGACACCGCGAACCCGCACGCGAGCACTGCGAACCCGACTGCGCAGCCAGCGCCACTCGCCGTTCGCACTCCCCGGCGACGATGCCCACCAGCACATCGGCACCGCCCGACTGGACGGGCGGCCCGGATCTTGCTTTAATTCGCCTGGATCAGGAGCCCGGAGCACCCCGCCATGCCAGCCGACGCTCGCGACCACGCCGTCCTCGTCAACCCGCACGCCGACCGCACCCGCGGCGACCTCGCCGCGCGCATCGCCGAGATCGTCTCGCCCGAGCACGTCTTCGTCAGCGACACCAACGACGCCTACGACGACCTCGTCGCGCGCCTCCTCGACCGCGGCTACGACACCGTCTTCACCGCCGGCGGCGACGGCACCGTCAACCGCTTCATCAACGCCCTGCCAACCGCCAGCGCGCCACCGCGCATCGGCGTCCTCCCGCTCGGCGCCGGCAACGGCCTCGCCAGCGTCACCTCGGGCGGCGGCGCCACCGACCCGCTCACCGACCTCAAGAACTACATCGCCAACCCGACCACCGACACCGTCCGCCTCTCCCTCTGCGAGGCCGAGGGCACGCGCTTCGCCTTCGCCGGCCTCGGCCTCGACGCCGCCGCGCTGTCCGACTTCCGCGGCCTCCTCGGCTCAGTCGGCAAGCAGGGCCCGCTGCACCGCCTCCTCAACGGCCGCGGCGGCTACCTCACCGCCGTCTTCGCGGTCACCTTCCCGCGCCGCCTCTTCGCCAAGCGCGTCCAGGTCCGCGCCATCAACCTCGGCGCCCCCGCGCAGGTCGTCCGCCAGTCCGACAACGGCGCCAGCGTCATCGCCACCATCGGCACCGGCGAGACGCTGTACGAAGGGCCGGCCAACGCCACGGCCCTCGGCACGGCCCCCTTCTTCGGCCACCGCTTTCGGCTGCTCCCCTTCGCCGGCCTCGACCCGCAGCGCTTCCACCTGCGCATCTCCGCCGTCGCCCCGACGCGGCTCCTCGCCAGCATCAAGAGCGTCCGCCGCGGGACCTTCACCCACCCAGCCCTCCACGACTTCCTCGCCGACCGCGTCCGCCTCGAGTACTCCGAGCCCGTCCCCTACCAGCTCGCGGGCGAGCTCATGGGCGACCGCCAGACCCTCGAGATCGCCGTCAGCCCGGGCGCCGTAGACCTCGTCCGCTTCAACTGAGCCGAGCAACGGCAGGGCGAGGACCGGAGTCCGCAGCTGGTGGGGGTAGGGGCGACGCAGTCGCGCGACCGATACGATGGGAGCTAGTACCCGAGATCCCAAGTTCGTTCCGGAATTAGCAGATGGGCTCGAGGCACCATCCGAATTGCTCGACGAGCAGCTCCTCGAGCGCGTCGAGTTGGGCACGGAACGGCGTCCTCTCCCATCGACCACCGCGAGCGGGCATCTCGAGGACCCACAAGTGGACGGTGTCGCGGCGCAGGCGAGCGTGCTGAACAGGATCTTCCTCGGGCCCCGACTCGATGGTGAGGACAGGGCCCCGGGCTCGCACCCGAAGATGCCCGAGCCCCTCGCGGGAACTCAGGCGCGCTGCGAGCGAGAAGGCTGATTCTTTGGCGGGGTATGTGGGCATGGCCTCGGAGGACGACGTCTCATGCCGCCCGACGGAGTCGATCTTCGGACTTGTCTGGGCGCCAAGTCCAGCGGAAAGGCCGCGCCTCGGACTCGTTCCAGTGGCGACTAAACCCGATGAGGCGATCGTCGATCTCGTCGAAGTTCGCGAAGCTGCCGTAGCGCAACACGCGCCGCTCGACGATCGAGAACCAGACCTCGACCTGGTTCATCCACGACGCATGGATCGGCGTGTAGATGAAGCTGAACCTACCGCCGTGGCGCGCGTTGAACTGTGTCCAACGCTGGTCGGCCCCGTCGTAGTGGATGTTCAGGTTGTCCCAGACAACCAGGATCTTCTAGGTCCAGCTTCGGAAAAAAACCACGAGCTCTGAGCGAGCCGCCGCGCCCACCCGGTGCGCCGGCGAAGTGAGCCGCGAGACCGCCCGCCGCTCCCCGCGCTCGGCGCCGCCCCCCTGACACCCGGTTCGTCCGCCATACCGCAGCCGCGCTGAAGCTCGGCAGCCTTGGCGTGAGGCGCCGCCTCCCGGGTCCACGGGCGCTGGCTCCCGGGCCCCAGAGGCCCCGGTTGCGCGGCCAGCGGCTCCATATAATCCGACTCAAGTGGCGCGAAATCTCGGCCGATAGAGGGGCCTACAACCCCATGAGGTCCGCTGTGACGTGCTCCCACAACCGTCCCACGCGCCGCCCCGGCACGCGGGCACGCCTCGCGGCCGCCATCTCCCTCGCGGCCGCCCTGGCCGTCACCTCGGCGCCCGCGCACGCCGGATCCTCGACCGGCGTCCCGGTGCAGACCCAGCGCTACTTCGCCCCCGAGACGCTCGCGCTGATCCTCGAGCGCCTCGCCGCCGGCGCGCCGCCCTTGGTCGCGGGCGACACCGTGAGCTGGATCATCGAGTTCACCGCGCTGACCTCTGACGCTCCCGTAGGCGCCTGGATCACCGACTACCCGGCCGCCGGCACGCGCGTCGTCGGCGCCTGGTTCGTGCGCCCGGACGGCGCAGGCGGCTTCGAGCCCGTCCCCCCGGAGCTGATGGGGCCGGCCAACCACAAGACCGTGACCTCGACCTGGATCGCCGGCGCCTTCAGCGTCCCCGGCTTCGACCCCACCGGCAAGTGCGTGCCCGCCGGCGTCCCGACCACCCAGTGCTCGGGTTCGGCCGCGATGCTCTACGCAGACACCGGCATCTTCTACTCCACCGACCCACGCACCGCGCTGTTCGCGGGCAACGGTCTCGGGGTCGTGGGGACCGAGACCGGCTACAACGTCGCGCTCGAGAACAGCTCGTCCCTGCTCGAGACCTCGGGCGGGACCTTCATCGTCACCCACAACGTCTGGGACGCGGCCCAATGCAACGCCTTCGCCTCGCGCCCAGCCGCCGTAGCCGCCCTCGCCCAGCCGCGCGCCACCCTCCCCGCCTGCGCGGCCCACGCCCCGGTCGTCGGCCCCTTCGGAGCCGGCTCCCCGGTCGCCGGCCCCGACTCCGGCTACCCCCTCGACGCCACCGGCGCCACCGGCCCCTGGCGCCGCATCGCCTACATCGGCTCGCGGGTGGGGACGCTGGCCCAAGGGCCCCTGGTCTCGGGCGACGACGACAAGGCCGTCGTCGGAGGGCCGACGACGGCCGGGGTCGAGCTCGTCGCCGCGAACCCCCTCCCCGCCGACACCAACGCCGTGCGCTTCGCCTTCGGAAACATGGCCGCCGGCGTCGTCCACCAGGTCAAGCTCAGCGCCCAGCTCACCGCCCCCCCGCCCCCCGGCGGCCTCATCACCAACTCCGAGGTCTGGGGCGGGGACCCGAGCGCCGCGAAGAACCCATGGCACTTCCACCGCCCCATCGGTGGCCACCACAACAGCGATCTCCACCTCACGCTCCGCGCCGCAGCGACCGACGGTACGCCGTTCGACGCCACCACCATCGCCCCCGACTCCCTCGTGACCTACCGCGTCAGCTATCGCAACACCGCGGCCACGGCACAGCACAACGTCCGGCTCGCGCTCGCCCTGCCCGTCTTCGTCGACACCATCCAGCCCTGCGACGGCGCCCCGTGGGACCGCTGCACGACAAACAACTTCGTCCTCGAGGAGGGCACCGCCCCCTGGGAGACCACACCGCCCGACGCAGCGCCCGGCGAGCCCCTCACGTTTGCCCCCATCGCCGTCCTCGAGCCCGGCGATGGCGCCACCTTCTCGTTCGACGTCCTCGAGAAGGGCAGCGACAAGCGCCTGGTCACCGTCGCCTCGATCGTCAGCGACGAGGTCGAGACGGCCGTGACCGCGCAATCCGTGCTCGTCGCCAACAACGCCCCGATGCTGCGGCTCGACACCACCGTCGACAAGAAGTACGCGCTGCCCGGCGAGCAGCTGCACTACACCCTCGACCTCACCAACCAGGGGGCCGAGCAGGTCCGCGACATCGAGCTCGTCGTGTGGCTGCCGAGCGTCGATCTGCAGACCGTCAACGCCAACACCCGCTTCCAGTTCGTCGTGAACTCGGCCGAGGTCTTCGGCGGCACCGGCATCCCCGTGCAGACGTTGAACGCCCCCGCGACCCGGGCCCCGTACACCGGCCTCAATCGCCAGCAGGTGAGCTGGGAGTTCGACGACACCACGCTGCTGCCCGGCGAGTCGATCCGCGTCGAGTTCGACGCCGTCGTCGCCAACAGCGCACCCGCGACGCTCATCGGCTACACGACCCACGCGACGGTCTTCTTCCGCTCGGGCACCGCGTCGGTGACCAACGGCGCCCCAGTGACCCTCGGCAACTCGGTCTCCGGCGCCGTCTTCGAGGAGACGACCTGGGGCGGCGGCGCCGGCCGCAGCCTCCTCGCGGCCGGCGGGGGGGCCCACCGCCTCGGCAACGCGCGCGTCGAGCTGTACGACGAGGACGGCAAGTTCGTCCTCGCGACCTACACCAAGCCCGACGGCGGCTGGCTCATCGGCGGCCTCCCCAACGGCAGCTTCAGCGTTCGCGTCCCGAGCGACACCGTCGGCGACCTCGACACCCCTCCCGCGGCCGGGCTGCTCGGCCCCGATCCGGTGGACGCGCTGCCGCTCTTCTGGTCCGACGGCGTGGTCGACCACCCGAGCGACGTCGGCGGGCGCGACCCACGCCGCGAGGACGCGCCATCGAACTTCACCGCCCCCATCGCGGCGCTCACGACCGCGACCGCCACCCCCCAGATGTTCATCCCGCTGACCCTCGACAACGAGCACCGCCAGCACGTCGACGTCGGCGTCACCTTCGACGGTGTCGTCAACACCAAGGACGCCGGGCGCGGTAGCCTGCGGCGCTTCATCCGCAACGCCAACCGCATCGCCGGCCCGAACCGCGCGATCTTCACCATCCCGGTCCTCAACGACCCCCTCGGCCGTCCGGCCGACCCCGGGCTGGTCGGGGAGGTGCTCACCATCACCGTGCTCTCCCCCCTCGAGCCCGTGCTCGACGGCGGGACCGCCATCGACGCCACCACGCAGAGCGCGTACCGCGACCTCAACGCGATCCAGCTCGGCGCGAGCGGCGCCGTCGGGACCGAGGGCACCCCCCTCGACCCGGTGCCGGCGCCCGAGGTCGCCCTCATCGACGGCGCCGATCTCCCCCTCGGCCTCGACCTCCGCGGTCCGGACGCGCGCCTCTCCGGCCTCGCCGTCGCCGGCTTCGGCAACACCCCCGGCGACGCCGGCAACGCCAACGTGCGCCTCATGAACGCCCCCCGCGCGGTCATCTCGCGCTGCGTCATCGGCGCCGCCGGCGACGCCTTCGCCGCGCCAAAGCCCGCGGCGCTCTCCCTCAGCGATGGCCTGCGCGCCGAGGACAGCCCCGACGGGCAGCTCGTCAACAGCCTGGTCGGGTTTGTGAGCGGCAGCGGCGTCGTCCTCATTCGCAGCGACGGCTGGACCGTGCGCGGCAACCAACTCCGCGGCAACGGCTTGCTCAGCGGGGGCAGCGACGGGCTGTCCCTCAGCGGCAGCGGCGGCGCCGAGGTGATCGGCAACCTGATCGTCGACAACGGGGGCCCCGGCATCGACTCCTGGGGGAGCCCTGGCGGCCACCTCATCGCCGACAACTCCCTGCGCGGCAACGGCGTCCACGTCCAAGCCGGGCTCGAGAACGCCGGCGTCCGCCTCTTCGGGAGCGACAGCGAGCTGCGCCACAACCTGATCGCGGTCAACTTCGGCGCCGGGGTGATGGTGACCGACGCCGCGACCCGCAACACCCTCCGCTTCAACTCCATGTGGGGCAACGGCACCATCACCAACGCCAGCGGCGCCGCCCCGACCGGTCAGCTCGGCATCGACCTGCTCGACGCGAGCGACGATCCCCTGACCGGGTCGGCGCCCTTCGTCAGCCGCAACGACTACGGCGACTGGGACGAGGGCGGCAACGGCCAGCTCAACTTCCCGGTCATCGTCTCCGCCACCGTGTCCAACGGCACGCTGACGCTGCGGGGCTACGCGACGCCCAACGCGGTCATCGACCTCTACCTCGCCGACAGCGACTCGCCGGGCTTCGGCGAAGGGAAGACCTTCTTGATGACCCTCATCGAGGGCTCGGCCCAAGACGGCGGCAGCGGCCACGGCGCCTACTCGGGGGCGATCAACGGCGTCGAGCCGGGCGCCGACAACACCAACCTCTTCGACTTCAACGTCGTCGTGCCCGACCTCCCCCTCCCCTTCGCCATCACCGCGACCGCCACCGTCGCCGGAGCGACCAGCGAGTTCAGCGGCGTCGTGCTCGTCTCGGACGCCTGCGACATCGACCACGACGGCGTGCTCGAGGACGCCTCGGTGGCGTGCTGGCCCGGCGGCCCGCCGGCCGTCTGCCGCGCGCCCCTGACCGGCCCCTGTCTCGACAACTGCCCGGCCGTCGGCAACAGCGACCAGCTCGACAGCGACGGCGACGGCGCCGGGGACGCCTGCGACTGCGACCGCGACGGCGACGGCGTCTTCGACAGCGGCGACGCCGCCTGCTGGATCGGCGGGGTCGCGCCCCCGACCTGCACCAACGGCCAGAGCGCCGGCTGCCGCGACAACTGTCCCCTCGTCGCCAACGCCGACCAGACCGACGCCGACGGCGACGGCGCCGGCGACGCCTGCGGATGCGACGCCGACGGCGACGGCTTCGCCGAGGCCAACGCCCACGCCTGCTGGGACGGCCCCGCGCCCGCGGAGTGCCGCGACGGGCTGCGGGAGGGCTGCGCGGACAACTGCCCGTCCACCCCCAACGACGACCAGGCCGACCGCGACGGCGACGCGGTCGGCGACGCCTGCGACTGCGACCGTGACGGCGACCAGATCACCGACGGCGAGCGCGTGAGCTGCTGGGGCGGCGGCCCGGCCGCGTCCCCGTGCACCGGAGGACAGCGCGACGGCTGCCGCGACAACTGCCCCGAGGTCCTCAACCCCGACCAGCGCGACGGCGACGGCGACGGCGTCGGCGACGCGTGCGCCTGCGACGGCGGCCCGTGCGCCCCGTGCCTGCCCGGCGAGGCCTGCGCGTGCGACACCGACGACGACGGGATCATCGACGCCTCGGACGCCGACTGCTGGCCGGGCGGCGTCCCCGGCCTCTGCGCCGGCGGCGCGAGCACGGGGTGTCGCGACAACTGCCGCGGCGTCGACAACCCCGACCAGGCCGACGCCGACCTCGACGGCGTCGGCGACGCCTGCGACTGCGACGGCGACGGCGACGGCGTCAACGAGTGCAACCCCACCGACCCCGACGCCCCCCCCCCGCCGGCGTGTCGCGGTGGCGACCGCCTGGCGTGCAGCGACAACTGCCCAGGCGTGGTGAACACCAACCAGGCCGACGCCGACGGCGACGGGGTCGGTGACGCCTGCGACCCGGACCAGCCGGAGGGCGTCGTCGATCTCCCGGCCCCCGCCGCGCACAAGAGCGAGTCCGGCTGTGGAGCGGGCTCGGACGGAGCGCCGCCGTGGCCGCTCGCGTTGGCGCTGTTCGTGGCCCTGTGGCTCGCCACGCGCCGCCGGCGCCGCGCCCCCCCTGCCGCCCCATTGGGGCCGAGCGCCATGAACACCCGAGGGAGTCGACGATGACCTCACGCAGCCTCATCACCATCCTCGCGCTGCTCGGCGCCTGCGCCGAGGCCCCGCCTCCCCAGACCGCTCCCCCAGACGCCACCGAGCCGACGCCCGACGCCGTCCTCGGGGTGACGCCCATCGCCCCGCCGACCTCGTTGGTCGCCGTCCCGCTCCCCGAGCGGACGTACCCGAGGCTGCCGGCGTTCCCCGCCGAGACCGCAGCGCGCCTCGTCGACATCGAGATCGTGACGGTCGACGGCAAGCGGCTCCTCGCCGCGCGGGGGGAGATCCTGATCCGGCTCGAGCCCGACCGCACCGACGGCGAGGTCGACGGGCTCCTCGCGCGCCACGCGCTGAGCCTGGTGCGACGCACCGCCGTGCCCGGCGTCGTCATCGCCGCGCCGCCCGAGGGAGGGACCATCGCGGACGCGGTCGACGGGCTGCAAGGCGACGCCGAGGTCATCGAGGCCCAGGCGAACGCCGTGGTCCGCGGCAGCGCTGACCCGGGCCTGCCGTGGGCCGACTGGACGACCGCCTTCGTCCCGAGCGACGCGGCGCTGTACCGCTACCAGTGGTATCTCCACCAGGAGCGCGTCAGCGCGGCGTGGGAGGGCAACGAGACGCTCGGCTCGACCGTCAAGGTCGCCGTCCTCGACACCGGCGTGAGCCCGATCGAGACGCTGCCCCACGTCGCCGAGGCCGACGGCGCCAACCTCATCAGCCCCGGCGCGCTAGCGCGCGACGACAATGGCCACGGCACGCACATGGCCAGCATCATCGGGAGCAGCGGCGCGCTGTGGGGCGTGGCTCCGGGGGTGGTCATCGTGCCGGTGAAGGTGCTCGACGCGAACAAGGTCGGGACCGAGGCCGGGCTCGTCGAGGGCCTCTACCACGCCGCGTCGGTGCCCGGGGTCCGGGTCATCAACATGAGCCTGACCTTCCCCGCCGGCTACCAGCCCTCGCGCCTGCTGGCCGACGCCGTCGCGCACGTCGAGTCGCGCGGCATCGTCATGGTGGCGGCGGCCGGCAACGCCGGGCTGCGCGACGTCGGCTACCCGGCTCGCTTCCCGCAGGTCATCGCCGTCGGCGCGGCGCGGATCGAGCGCCTCGCGACCTCGGAGCTGGTCCCGCGGCGGGCCGAGTACTCGAACTACGGCTACGCGCTCGACCTCGTGGCCTACGGCGGCGACCTGACCCGCGACGCCAACAACGACGGCGTCCCCGACGGGATCCTCGGCCAGTCCCTGGCGAGCGACGCCTCGCCGAGCGGCCTCTACCTGACCTCAGGCACCTCCCCGGCGGCCGCCCAGGTCTCCGGCGCGGTCGCGCTGCTGCTCGACGCCGGCGTCCCCGCGGCCGAGGTCCGCTGCCACCTCCAGGTCGCCGCCGCCCGGCTCGCGGTCGACGACTTCGACATGCAGACCGGTCGTGGCCTGCTGCAGATCGACGCCGCGATGCCGACGAGCGAGAGCGTGTTCGACGTCAGCGCCACCAGCGTCCTCGTGCTGGCCAACCCGCAGGTGGTCTTCGAGCGCTTCGAGGAGTCCTCGCGCGCGGTCGCCATCATCGAGGTCACCGACGGCGAGGGGGCGCCGCTGCCCGGCCACCGCGTCATGGTGCACTTCGGCGGCGACGTCGCGGGCGGGGCCTGGGCGCTGAGCGACGCCGACGGCGTCGTGGTCGTCCGCAGCAACAAGCTGCCGAGCGGATCGGACGGCGTCGTCGTCGTCACCATCGAGGCGGTGGTGGACCCCGCCAGCGGCTTCCCGATCCGACCCGCGGCGGCGACGCGCATGGACCGCCTGAGCTACGAGCTCGTCACGAACCTCGGCACGGGGCTCATCTCGAGCGCCATCGTCTTCGACTACAGCGACGACGCCTGGGTCGGCAGCCCCTACGTCGACAGCACCACCCTGGTCGACTCGTTCGTCGTGCGCGCCCTCGGCCCGGGGACGGGCACCAGCGCCATCGCCGTCGGCGTCCTCCCCGAGTTCTATCGCCGCCACGGCCTCGCCGACCGCGCGATGGTCTTCGAGACCGAGGGCACCGGCCTCATCTCGAGCGCCATCATCCTCGACGAGGCCCTGTTCAACCCCGCGCTGGCCTCCGAGTGGGGCCAGGAGACCCTGCTCGTCCGCCAGCTCCCGCCCGGCTCGCCCATCGCCGACCAGGCGATCATCGGCACCCACGGGCGCTACCGGGCCGACGCCTTCTTCAACGGCAACGCCCCGGTGGTGCTGCTCATGAACGCCCCGCCGTCCGGCGGCGCGAGCGCCATCCTGTGGAACCGCCACCTCCTCGCGCCGACGCTCTACCGCGGCGACGGCGTCGACGGCTGGCACGCGGACGTGGTCGGGACCGGCGTCGCCGCGAGCGCGCGCTGCGTCGACTACGGCGAGCAGGCCGCCGACGACCTCGGGGTCTCCTGGGCCTCCCTCGTCGCGCGCTTCGACGACGGCCGCGGGGCCTTCGACAGCGCGATCGTGGGGACCTCGCTCCCGACCGACCTCTCGAACGGCCTCTTCGGCGGCCTGGCCCAGTTCGCCGGCTTCACGGGCTCGAGCTTCGAGGCGGCGCCGTTTTCGTGCCCGGAGTGCGACCTCTGACCGTTCGACGGGCGCTCGACTCCCGCCGGCGCGTCACCCCCGGCCGGCGATGGGCTGGACGCGGTTCTTGTGCTCCCAGGAGAGGCGGAAACCGGTGAGCGCGGGGAGGTGCGTCGGCGACGGGGGGAGCTTCCGGACGCCCCGGACCTGGTGGAAGATGGCCCGGCGCTCGGACACGCGGTACTCGATCTCGTAGGCCGCGTCGCCGGTGTTGAGCGTCCGCGGGAAGCGCCGCTCGAGCTGGGCGGCGACCTCGTCCGACGGCGGCGCGGGCAGCAAGTCCTCCGGGTTCAACAGCGCCAGGTCGTCCCAGCTCTCGAGGCCGAGCTCGGTCAGGCGCGCCAAGACGAAGTCGGACAGCGCCGGCAGCGGGCCCTCCTGCGCGAGCAGCGCCGCCAGAGACGCACGCTGATAGCGCTCCTCGAGCGCCGCCAGCAGCCCCTCCTCCTCCATGATGCGGCCGGCCAGGACCAGGTCCCGGATGGCCACGCGCGCCACCTCGCCGCGCGGGATCTCCTCGCGACTGGCCAGCGCTCGGCCCGCGTAGACCTGAGAGACCGTGACCCGTAGCCCGTCATCGCCCAGCTCGGGCTTGCCCGCCACCACCTCGCCGAGCCCCGCCGCCGCCAACCACGCGATCGGCACCGGCATCGCCGCCGTGATGAGCAGCCCGCTCCCCGGCCGCTGCTGCTGCACCGCCACCGCCCGCGAGTCGAGGATCAACACCGCCTCGGTGTCCCCCGCCCGCACCGCGCTGTCGCCGTCCAGCTCCATCTCCGAGCCGTCCGCCGCCCAGGTGAAGCGCCGCTTCTTCTGGTCGCGCCGCACGTGCGCACAGCCCGGCCACACCCGCAGCAACAGCTCGGCGAGCGACCGCCGCGGCACCGCGCCGGTCCAGCTCAAATCCCCGAAGCCGAGCTTCCGAAAACGCCCCGCCGCAGCCCGCGCCTCGCTCAGCGCCTTGCCGTCGAGCCCGTGCCGCCCCGCGTCCCCCTCGCGCACCGCCGCGATCAGCGCGACCGCGTCACAGCCCGCCGCCCGCAGGTCGTCCTCGGGCGCCACCCGCTGCGGCGCGTCGTACCCCCCGAAGCCCCCGCGCTCCGCCCGCCGAAAGAGCGGGCGGTCCGCGCTCAGCGCCGCCGCCAAGAGCAACGACGGCTCCGCCAGCCCCGGCTCCATGTCCCCCTCGACCAGGAGCCGCGCCAGCCCGACGTCGAGCGGCAGCGAGAACAGCCGCACCCCCGCCTCGGTGATGACCCCGTCGCGCACGCACCCGAGCGCCGTCAGCTCGGCCATCGCCGCCGCCACCGCGAACGACTTCGGCCGGTCCAGCCACGGCAGCTCCATCCCCCGCGGGCTGCACGCCAAGGCCGACAGCGTCAGCGACACGAGCGACCCGCGGTGGATCTCGGGCACCGTCACCTCGGAGAGCGGCGCCGCCTCGCTCCACAGCCGCACGCACACCCCGGGACCCAGCCGCCCGGCGCGCCCCGCGCGCTGCTCGGCGGAGTCGCGCGCGATCGGCAAGAGGCTCAGATACCCGCGCCCCGCCCGATAGACCATCCCCCGCACGAGCCCGCTGTCGATGACCACGCCCACCCCGGGGATGGTCAGGCTCGTCTCGGCGACGTTGGTCGCCAGCACCACCCGCCGCCGCCCAGCGCCCCCACGCCCCTCCCCTCGGGGACGCAGCACGTCCCCCTGATCGCGCACGCTCATCGCGCCGTGCAGCGTCGCCACGTCCCACCGCCCGCCCCCGCGCGCGTCGAGGGCCTGGGCCAGACGCGCGATCTCGGCCTTGCCCGGCAGAAACACCAGCACGTCCCCGGGATCCCGGTCGCACGACTCCAACGCCGCGATCAGCCGCTCCTCGAGCCCGCGCTTGGTCGGCGCCGTCGCCTCGCCCGGGCGCCAGCGCACCTCGATCGGGTAGGTCCGCCCCTCGCCCGCGAGGTGCACCCCCCCGAGGTGCTCGGCCACGCGCTCGCCCTCGATGGTCGCCGACATCACCACCAGCGCCGCGCCGCCGCCCCCGGGCACGCGGCGCTCCTGCAACAGGCACAGCAAGAGATCGGTGTCGAAGGCCCGCTCGTGGAACTCGTCGAGCACCACCGCCCCGAAGGCGTCGATGTCTCCCGACTGCACGATGCGCAGCGCGACGCCTGGCGTCACGAAGGTGATCGCGGCGTCCCTCGCGACCCGCCGCTCGTCGCGCACGATCCAGCCGACGTCGGTCCCCGCTGCGCACCCCCGCAGCTCGGCCACCCGCACCGCGAGCGCACGACACGCCACGCGCCGCGGCTCGATCACCAGCACCCGCCCGAGCGCCGTCAGGACCGACGGGACGCACGTCGACTTGCCCGACCCCGTGGGCGCCGACACCACGACCGGGTGCGTCCGCGCCGCGGCGAGGACCCGGGGCAGCAGCGGCGCGATGGGGAGCGATGGAGACGGGGCCGGCATCGGCGCGGACCATACCCCAGAATTCAGCTCAGCGCGGCGCGGCCCGCGGCGTGGGCACCCAGGATGCGCGCCACGATGGGCTTGGGCCCGCCGTAGCTCACGAGGCGGACGTCGAGACCGCCCGCCAGCGCCAGCGCGCGGACCACGGCGTCGCCGATCCAGGCGTCGTCGTTGCCGAAGACGCCCCCGCCGAGGAGCGTCAGGTAGAGCGTGCGGATCCCGCTCTGCCGCGCCACCAGCACCGTCGCCTCGTAGGACGCCTCGAGGACCAGCCGCGCCAGCGGCTCCCACAGGTGCCCCGGCGGCCGCCCGTACGCCACCGGCAGCGCCGAGCCGTACACCTGCGTCACGCGGTGGTCGGTCCCGAGGACGGCGACGTCGTGCTGCACCCCGACCCGCAAGAGCCCGCGCAGCCTGTCGCGCCCCGCGTCATCGACCGCCGCGAGCCGCGCGTTCACCTGCGCGAGCCCCGCCTCCGACGCGAGCGCGTAGCCGTTGCGCATCTCCCACAGCCCCGGCCCGCCGAGCGCCACCCCGAGCTCCGCGAGGCAGTCGATCTGACGCGCCGCCGTCTGCCCGAGCTCGCCGCCGACCGGCGCGAAGTAGTTGCGATAGATGGTCCCGCCCCCGCACGCGATGGCGCAGGTCGGCCCCTGGGTGTGGTCGTGCTCGTAGATCCCGACGCCCCGCTCGGGGGTCACCGACGGCCCGGTCATCTCGAGCAGGTTGAACTGCGACGCCGCCTGAAACAGCGCCCCCGCGTTCGCCGGGTCCCGGTGCAGCTTCCCCACGTCCCCGACGACCTCGCGCGCGCGGGCCGGCGCGGCCGCCCGCACCTCCCCGACCGCCGCGCGCAGCTCTCCCAGGCTCGGCGTCGTGAGACGCCCACACCGCACCCGGCGCCCGTTCACCAGCGAGACCAGCTCCTCGCCCTCACACCGAATGCTCGCGCGCACCTGCGCCGGCGACTCCTCCGCGAACCCCATCAGCCGCTCGAACCACATCGCAGCCCCCCTCGCCCGTCGTGCCCCGCCAGCCTATCGAGCAGCCGCGGAACGCGCTACCGTGCCGGCCGTGCCCATCCTCGCCGAGCCCTTCGTGCGCATCGATCACAGCCCCCTGTGGCGGCTCCACGCCGCGTGGTGGGCCGAGCGCGGCGCAGCGCCCTTCGCCACCGGCGAGGTCCCGAGCCTCGCCACCTCGAACGGCGTCGCCGCCTCGGAGCGCGCCGCGTTCTACGCCGCCCTGGTCGCCCGGCTCACCGAGCGCGGCTCCATCGCCGACGACGCCCCCCTCTCGGTCCTCGAGATCGGCGCCGGCGACGGCCGCTTCGCCGCCAACTTCCTGCGCGCCCTCGCCGAGGGCGACGCCGCCGCGCGATCGCTCCTCGCCCGCACCCGCTACCTCCTCACCGACGCCTCGCAGCGCGTCGTCGACGAGGCCGCCGCCTCCCCGCGCCTCGCCCCCTGGGTCAGCGCCGGCGTCGTCCGACCCGCTCGCCTCGCCCTCGACGCCGCCGCGCCCGCCCCGACCGACGCGCCGCTGGTCCTCGTCATCGCGAACTACGTCGCCTCGGCCGTGCCCGCCGTCCACCTCCAGCGCCACGCGGACGGCAGCTACCGCACGCTGATGGTCCAGCTCTCGCCCCGCACGCCCATCCCGCGGAGCCTCGCCGACGTCGACGTCGAGCCCGCCTGGGAGCCCGTCGCCCTCGACGCCTGCTGCGACGACCCGCGCCACGCCGAGGTCATCGGCCGCCTGACCCGCGGCCTCGCGGAGGTCACCCTCGCCTACCCCGACCGCTACCTCGACTTCCTGCTCCGCCTCGCGCCCGACCTCGCCCCGGGCGGGGTCATCGTCACCACCGACTGCGGGCACGCCGACGAGCGCGCCCTCTACGGCCACTTCACCCCCGCGCTGCACACCTACGGCGGGAGCCTCACCGAGGCCCTCCACTTCCCGGTCCTCGACGCCTTCGCCGCCGCGCTCGGGTGGGGGGTCGCGCGCACCGATGAGCCCCTCGACCCGCTGCACACCGCGATCCTCATCCCCTCGGGCCCCGACGCCGCCGTCGCCGCGGCCTTCGACGCGCACCTCGACACCGGCCGCGTGATGGCGCTGATGGACACGCGCGCGGCGGGCGCCTACTCCCTCGACGACGGCGAGCACCGGCGCGCGCTCCGGTGCTACCTGCGCTGCGTCGCCATGGACCCGTGGGAGCCCGAGCACCGCTATCGCGTCGGCCTCGCCGCCATCGCCGACGAGTACTACGCCCTCGCCATCCACCACCTGCTCGTCGGCTGGGACGAGGACCTCGAGCGCCGCTGGGACATCGCCTTCGAGCTCGGCCGCGCCCACGCCCTCGTCGGCGAGCCCGACGCCGCGGTCACGTGGTACCGCCGCAGCGTCGAGCACGCCCCGCACCCCGTCACCTGGGCCAACCTCGCCCACCTCCTGCGCACCCTCGGGCGCGACGCCGAGGCCGCCGAGGCCGAGCGCCGCGCCGCGGCCTCCGCGGAGATCTCGGGACGCTAGCGCTCGAGTTACGTGCGAGGACCGCGGGGCGGCCTGCCGTGAGCGCCACAGGGTCATGACCGCAGGCGCCGGTTACAAGAGAGCCGCCGACGGACGGTTCTCGGCGCAAGCTCCCGCGAGAACCGTCGACCAATGGTGGACACACCACATTGAGTCGCCACACCCGGCGAAGGATCGCTCGCGATGCAATTCCGTCAACTCACAGTGCCGCTGACCGCGCTCGCCGCGATGCTGCTCTGCGCCGACAGCACGACGCTCACGCCGTCGTCGTCGCCCACGCGTGCGATACCGACCCCCATGACGTCGCGGTCGGAGTCCGTTCCGCCGCGGACCCCGGTGCGTGCAGCCACCGCGACGACGCGGCGCACCGCCCCCCCCGAGGCATCTCCCACCCTCTCCATGGCCGCCGTCGCGCGCGCGACGCTCGACACCCGCTGGAGTCGGAACGAGCGCGGCCCAATCGAGGTCATCGCTGACGAGGTGCTCGTCACGCTGCAGCCCGGCGCGGGCGAGGACGCCTGGGACCGCGTCGCCGCGGACACCGGGCTGAGCGTGCGCGCGGTCAGCCGGTTCCCAGGGGTGGCCCGGCTCGCCGCGCCCCCCGACGAGCTCGACGCCGCCATCGCGCGGGTCAGCCGCCACCCGCTCGTCAAGCGAGCCGGCCCGCTCGCCGTGATGCGCGCCGCCGGCGGCTCCACGGCGCCGATCATCCCGCCGCCGTCCGAGATCTCGCGCAAGCAGCCGAAGAGCTTCGTCCTCGGCAACCTGCGCCTGTTCTGGGACGGGAACAACGACGACCCGATCGTCGCCATCGACCGCTCGATGGACGCCGACACGACGAGCGCGTTCGAGACCTTCTCGGCCGCCGACGAGATCGTCGAGGCGATGGAGCTCCAACGGGTCGACCTCGAGGAGCTCTCGATCCTGCGTCGAGCCGCCGAGCGAGAGGCGGACTCCGCGAAGGACGCCGCCGAGACAGCGCTGCGCGTCGCCGAAGACCGACTCGAGGACGCCGAAGATGCGCGCGCGATCTCCCTGAAGGCGATCCAGAACGCCCAGAAGGTCCTCGACGACACCCGCAAGAAGCTGCTCGGTTACGTCGCCAACGTCGACAAGGCACGGGCTGAATACGACAAGGCGGCGACGGCGGTCGAGCAGGCGCAGCCGAAGGACCTGGCGAAGGCGCTCGCCAACGCGGACAAGGCCGCCAACACGCTCGCCTCCGCGCAGGCCGTGGTCGCGACCTGGCAGGCCCTCATGGCCGAGCGGGAGCAGCTGCTCGCACAGGCGACCGCGGCGGACGCCCAGCCGCTGGCCGACATGGCGCGCTGGCAGGCGCACTACGACCTCCGCGCCGGAGAGCTCGTGGAGCGAAAGCTCGAGCTCAAGGCCGCAGAGGACGAGCGCAAGGCGGTCGAGCACGCGCTCTCGGACCTCGAGAAGGAGCTCCTGCTCAAGACCTCGTTGATGCTGCTGGCCCAGAACACCTACTTCGAGAAGGGGGCCAAGTACGACGAGGACAAGGTCGGCGTCCAGGCCCCCCTCGCGTGGCTGCAGTGGACCCTCACCCACCTCGGCGTGCCGAAGGCCGTCCGCGAAGGGATGAGCGGCAAGGGTGTGGCCATCGCCGTGCTCGACACCGGCGTCGCCTACGAGGACTACAGCGACGCGAGCGGGACCTACGCCAAGGCGCCCGACCTCGCGGGCGTGGCCTTCTTCGGCGGCTACGACTTCGTCAACGACGACGACCACGCCAACGACGACAACGGCCACGGCACGCAGATGACGACCACCATGGTGGGGCTCGGCGCGACGCTGCCCATCGCCGGTAACGCCAGCATCCTGCCGATCAAGGTCCTCGACGAGAACAAGGCCGGCACCGAGCTGTCGCTGGTCGAGGGCATCGTCTGGGCCGTAGACCAGGGCGCCGACGTCATCAACATGAGCCTGGCCTTCCCGTCTGGCTACCTCCCGTCGCCGCTGCTCGAGCAGGCCATCGCGTACGCCAAGGAGCACGGCGTGGTCCTGGTCGCCGCGACCGGCAACGACGGCGACGAGGCGGCGACCTACCCCGCCGGCTTCCCAGAGGTCATCGCAGTGGGCGCCTACGTCCCCGTCGAGCTCGCCGCGGGCAAGGTCAAGGGCGTGCGCGCCAAGTACACCAACGGCCGCGGCGTGATCGACGTCCTGGCGCCAGCGGGCGCGCCCGACCAGGACGACAACGGCGACGGCTACCCGGACGCGGCGATCTCGATGACCTTCGCGCCCGGCAACCCGCTGGAGTTCGGATACTGGCTCCAGAGCGGCACGTCGGTGGCCGCGGCCGAGGCCAGCGCGGTCGTGGCCCTGCTCCTCGAGGCGGGCGAGCGCCCCCAGAGCGTCGCGACGCGCATCCAGAAGACCGCTGACCCGGGCTCCGTCGGCGGCGGCTTCGAGGACGACAACGGCGCCGGCCGGCTCGACGCGGGCAAGGCGGTCACCGAGGCCCTGCACAAGCGCTACGGCGACGCCTGCGGGCAGACCACGACCTTGGCGAACGTCAGCGGCGCCATCATCGCGCCGTCGAGCGGCGAGCGGCAGGGGGTGTTCCGAATCGAGCTGCAGGACGCAGACACCCACAGGCTCAACGACGTGACCGCGCTCGTGCGGATCCGCGGGGCGAGCAACGAGCACCTCAAGGTCAAGACCGTGTTGGGCAAGAACTACGCGGAGTTCAAGACCAAGAAGGTCAAGGTGGCGGAGGTGGAGGGCGGGATCCACTGGGAGGTGGAGGTCGACGGCGTCAAGGTCCCCGCCACGCTGACCTGCCCCGAGTGGCTGAGCCGCCCGGCCTCCTACGTGCACATCGAGGAGCGCAGCATGCTCTTCCTCGCCAACCTCGGCGCCGGCCTCATCTCGAGCGCCGTGATCGCGCGCCTCGACGCCAAGGCCGCCAAGAGCCTGAGCCAGGACAACGGCGGCAGCTACGAGCTCCAGTACACCGACACCTACCTCTACCGATCACTCGGTACGGGCCTCATCTCGAGCGCCCGGGTGGCGATCTTCGACTTCGACTACCTGGCCACCCGAGACCTGCTGAGCCGCTCGTTCGTGTTCCACTCGACGGGCACCGGGCTCATCTCGAGCGCCATCATCGTCGACCAGGCGTTCATGTCCTCCGAGCTGCTCTTGATGAGCTCTCACATCCTGAACGTGCGGAGCTTCCCCCGCGGGACGAGCCTGGCAGCCTCCGCCGTCGCCGACGGAGGCTCGCGCCGCAGCCTCAGCTACTACCTCGACCAGCTCAACCCGGCGCCCGCCATCCTGCGGATGAACCACGGCCCGGTGCAGAGCGAGATCATCGTCATCGACCGCCGGCTGCTCGCCGACGAGCTCGAGTCCTTCGACATCGCGGGCTTCACCGCGGAGACCGCCCCGGCGGTGGCCGTGGACGGCACCGGGCTCATCTCGAGCGCCCGCGTGTTCGACCTCACCGCGTCGAACGTCCTCACCCTCGGCTACGACTGGAACGCGCTCGCGACGCGCTACCTCTCCGGCACCGGGCTGATCTCGAGCGCCATCATCGCGTCCGACCAGCAGCTCGAGATCTGGAGCCCGTCCTTCATGGCCTTCATCACGCCGCGCTTCAGCCGCGGGATGAGCCTCGAGCGCGACGCCATCATCGCCAACAACCACCGAGACGAGCTCCAGGCGCGCGCCTTGTCGGGCACCGGCGTCGGCGCCGCGACGCTCTTCGAGCACCCGGCGGACACCCCGACGCCGCTCGGAGGGACGCCGAGCGGGCTCATCGAAGGCGCGCTGACGCGCTGAGGGCCCGCGCCGAAATGACCTGTCGTCTTGCCGGCGGTTCCGCCGCCATCTGCGCGTCCCCGAGAGCCCGGTCTTGCGGTGTACGACCACGTGGTCGGCCAGGACCGAGGCGGCCCCCCAACCCTGGAAGAGGCCGTGGAGCTCGGGGTCTGGAGAGGCCGGTCGCAGACTGAACGGGATCAGCGGGAAGCCGCCTCTGGCGCTCACCTCAGGGGCGGACGGCGATGTCGAGGGCCGGCGTGATCGCGGTCCCGGTCGTGTGGGCGATCACCGCGTCGTTCCAGAAGAAGCCCGGCCGATCGTCGAAGTTCACCGTGACGTTCATCGCCGTGCCGAGGCCCGAGCCGTACTGCCCGTTGTCGAGCCCGTTGGTGTACACCTTGGTGCACATATCGCCGCCCGCGCCGCCGTAGGTCGTCGAGGTCGGCCCGACGCAGACGTGCTGGATGGCGTTGTGGTGGTCGCGCGCGATGTACTCGAAGTACTGCCCCGACGTCGTCGTCCCGAGGCGCGTCGCCCCACCGGTGTGCAGGTGCGAGGCGCTCAGCGTGCGCGTGACCGCGTCGCCGTTCCAGCTCAGCCGGACCCGCGAGTAGCTCACCTTGCCCGCGATGTTGGTGTTCCACGACGCGCCGCCGAGCGTCCCGGCGTCCGCCGCCCCGAGCGAGAACGCCGCGCTGAGGCTCGCGACCCGCGCCACGACCAGCCAACCCTCCCCGGGCGTCGCCATGTCGCAGTACCCGCTGAACGCCGCGATGGGGCCGCCCCCGTCGGGGTCGATCGGGTAGACGCCGCTCGCCGCGGCGCCGTTGGCGTCCTTGATGGTCTGGCAGCTCACCGTCGCCCCGAGCTCGCAGTCGTCGCCGGAGAAGCCGGACGCGCACGCGCAGCTGTACCCGTCGACGAGGTCGGTGCAGACCCCGCCGTTCTGGCACGGGTCTGGCGAGCAATCATCGATATTGTTGGCGCACGTCGCACCGTCATATCCGGCGTCACATTCGCATGTGCCACCCACGCACTGCCCGTGGACGCAGGGCGAGCCGCAGAAGGACCCGGCGGGCAGCCCGGGGCCGTATCCGAAGTCGAAGTACAGCGCCCCGTCCCCGGTCCCCGTGTACTCCGGCCGCACCATCGCCGTGGCGCTGCCGAAGGTCAGCTGCTCGGACCCGCAGGTGCCGAGCTTCACCTCCCACTGCACGTACGGATAGACCGCGCCCGCCGCGACGACGCCGTTGTCCACGACGTCCGAGCCGTTGGCGTCGTCCGCCGTCCCGCGCGTCCGCAGCCAGCAGCTCGCGATGTCCGGACGCCGCACCCCGAGCGCGACGTTCCAGTACACCTTGTGCGCCGGATCCCCAGCGCTCGTCAGCGCCTCGGTCCCGCGGTAGAGCCCGACCTGGTACAGATACGTGTCAGCCGTCGCGCCGCTCACCGCGTCACACCGCCCGGCGCCGACCTCGCCGGCCACGCACTGGTTGCCGGGCGCCCCCGACGGGTCGATCGTCACGTCCGCCGCGAAGCCGGCGGCGAAGTTCGTCGGGCTCGTGCAGTCGAGCTCCAGCGCGTCGAGATACAGCTCCGTCTGCGCCCCGGTCCGCGTCCCCGCGGTGCAGGCGAACCCCAGCACCATCGTGGGCCCGCGCCCGCCGCCGGGCTCGAACAGCAGCGCGATGTCCTCGTCGCCGTTGGTCGCGCACCCCGCCGTCCCGTCGTCATCGTCACAGCAGTCGAACTTCGCCGAGCAGAAGATGTCGTCGAAGTTCACCGCGACGTCGAAGAACCCCTGCTGCGCCGGTCGCATCAGCGACACGTCGAACCGCACGGCGGCGTCCGCGTTCTCGCGGCACGTCACCGTCTGCGCCAGCGCCCCCGACGCGGTCGGGTTCTGAAACGGCACCGCCGCCCCCACCACGCCGCCCGCCCCGCCCGAAGCGAACGTCCCGACCGTCGTCACCGGCGCCGAGTACACCCCGACGACCCAGACCTTCACCGTGTTCTCGCTCACGCTCCCGGTCGGGTCTGCGTCACACGGCCCCACGTAGCTCGCCGAGCCGGCCCCGTCGCCGTAGCCGGACGACGCGACGCGCCGCTGCCACACGACCGCGGGCGACGACGCGCCGTTGACCACCTCGAGGTCCCACACCACGTCGCCGACCCCGGTCAGGTTCAACGCCGCGATGTTCACCCCGACCGTCGGGCCGGCGCTGCTCGACGGGGCCCCGTCCACACACCCCGCGACGAGCAGCGAGACCAACGCCGCTGCCATGGACCATCGCGCCTGCATCGCCGTCTCCTCGAGAGCCAGGCCCCTCGGCCTCGACCGCGCGACACGGCGGCGACCGGCCCGGACTCGACATGTCTCTGTGGGTGGGAAGCTGCGCCGTCGGGCGGGACGCGCTTGCGTCTCCGACGGTGCACCCGGAGTCTACCACCGGCGGCCGGCTCGCGGCTTTCGAAAATCGCATCGCCGGGGGCACCGCCGGCGCCGCCGGAACCCGCTGTCACGCAGCCAGCGTGCGGATCCTCAGCGCAGCGCGGACCTCGTGCACGGGGCGCTCCCAGCGGTCCTCCCAGCGGACCAGCAGCAGCGGCGAGGCCTCTCGTCCCGCCTGCCACGCGTCACGCAGCCCGCGGGTCAGCGTCTCCCAGCGGCGCTCGAGCACCATGTGCTTCACCGCGCCGAACAGCACGATCAGCGCGGAGTACGGCAGGCGCAGCTGGGCCCAGGTGAACGCGTGCAGCAGCACCTCCTCGTAGCCCTCGGTCCCGAGCCCGGTCAGCGCGTGCCAGAGATCGTGGGTCTGCCGATAACGCTCGTGGAGGTAGGCGGTGTCAGGGTCGTGGTAGCCCGCACCGGAAGCGGCGCCGGCCGGACCCGCCAGGAGATCGGGATCGAGCCCGTAGCGCTCGAGGTGTCGCGCGTAGGTGCCGCCGAGGGTGCTCGCCGGCAGCGCCCCGAGCGCGTCGAAGTCGACCTCGGCGCGCGCGAGGCGGGGCTTGTCGCGCAGGAGCCCGGCCGCCTCGGGATCGGCCGCGAGCCGCGGCGCGAGCTGCCGGTGCAGGCGCTCGAAGCGTCCGCGGCTGACGAGCTCCTCGGCGACCAGGAGCTCATCGGTGCGCTCCGAGTCCGCCAGGGTGCGGACGATGGCCTGCGAGAGGCGAATCCACTGTTGCGGCGTCATGCCCTCCCCTTACTCCGACCCGCGGCCGCCAGCAACCCGGCGGCCGGTCGCGCGGCGGCCGCTCGGCCGCGTGGGCGCGGCGTCGCGCTGACCGATCGGTTTGCCGGTCCCGGATTCACGGCCGGGCTCCGTCCGAGGCGCCGCGATCCGCCGCGCCCCTCCGACCGATCCTCGCGGCGCCCTCTTTGGCGACGCAACGAGAAGTCCCGCGAGCGCCGGCGAGAGCGAGCCAATCTCGTGTCATTTCAAGACACTCGACGGTCCAGAACTTGTCATCTGCGCAAGAGCGGGGGTAACGACAGGGGCGGGGTCGGAGAGTCAAGAGGGAGAACACCCATGCCAGACGCCACCCAGACGGTCCGGCCCGAGGGCGAGACCACCCCCGAGCGGCGCCCCGAGGCCCGCGGGAGCACCGGCGGCTCGTCGCGGATGAACGTGCAGCTCAAGGGCGCCGACTACGAGGCAGGCGCGAACTACCTCTCCCCGGGCGGTGGCGCGGCCGCCGCCCTGCGCCCGCCGCCGGCCCCCATCGGCGCCCCGGTCCAGATGGAGAAGACCGAAGGCACCACCCCGACCGAGGGGACCCAGACGACCGAGGGCGCGACGACGCCCGAGACCACGACGGAGGCCCCCGACAACGCGCCGGCCTCGGTCACCAAGACCACCGACTACGGCAAGTTCATCGTCTACCCGGACGACTTCGTCGGCCCGCTCCCGGTCAACGACCGCGCCGCGGACACCTGGACGCTACACCAGAAGGACTACGACGAGCTCATCGCGAAGCTCGACGCGGTCAAGGGCGGCACCTCGAAGATCAAGCTGTCCGGCGACGCCACCTTCAAGTCGGGCACGCTGCTCGACCTCGGCTGGCTGATGACCGTCGGCGTGGGGCAGCAGCTGATCGGCGAGCTCGCCGCGGCGAGCTTCACCACGACCATCGAGAAGACCGACGGCGGCAACGCCTGCGGCTACGATCCCGACGCCGACTCGTGGGAGACCACCGACACCCCGCCGCAGAAGGGCCCGGGCGCCAACGCGACCGTCTACTACAACCCGGCCAGGCTGCAGATCGGCGACGGCGCGGGCTGGAAGACGCGACCGCCCGCGATCGGGCTCGCGCACGAGCTCGTCCACGCCTGGACCGCCGTCAACGGGCAGCGCGCGCGCGGCGTCACCGAGGGCACCAACAACCGCGAGCTGCAGGCCGTCGGCCTCGGTGCATACAAAGACGCCGTCATCAGCGAGAATCAGTTCCGCGCCGCCTTCGGGCTGCCGACGAGACCCGTGTATTAGGAGCCGAACCCTGAGCGCCTTAAGCTCACACCGCCCCGCGTGGCACCTCATCGCGCTCGTGGGGCTCGTGACCGCCTGTTCGGGATGCCGAGCCAGGGGAGAGACCATGGAGACGAAGTCCGTGCTGCTGACCGCGACCGCGAAGGTCGACGCCACCTCGCTCGAGGTGCGCTACACCGCCTCGAACCAGACCGATGGCGCGATCCTGCTGGTGAACCGCGTCCAGCGCTGGAACGACGGCGGGCACCAGGTCTACGACGACCGCTTCTACACCGTCGTCGCGGGCGAGGACCTGCGGCTCACCGCGGCCTACCTCACCGTGCCCGACCACGTCGACGTCGAGACGCCGGACATGCCGCTCGTGACCCGGGTCGCCCCGGGCGCGACGTACACCGGCGTGCTCCGCGCGAGGCTGCCGCTCGAGCCGTACCACCCCTACCCGGGGGTCGTGCGGTACGCGGAGCAGACGGTCACCTACAAGAACGTCCTGGTCGTCATCGGCTGGCTCCCCGAGCGCGCCGGGCGGGTCACCGAGAAGGACGACGGCGAGGGCGGCAAACACCTCTACGTCGACCACAGCGTCGCCGCGCGCGATCAGCGGCTGGCGATCGCCCCGCTGAGCGCGACCTTCCCCACCCACGTCGCCCCCGCGCGCTGAGCCGTCCCACGACGACCCGCGGGGGGGCGCGGCTGACCACGACGGGGGACGCGGTGGCCGACCGCGTCACGGCCCTGCGGCCCTGACCGCAGCGCCGCCTCTTCGCCTTGCATTGCACACGCGCCGCGACGATCCTCGCCTCCCCGGCGCGGAGCGTGTGATGAGCGACGTGGTCCCCACCTTCTGCCGCATCTGCGAGTCTCTCTGCGGGCTCGAGGTCGAGGTCCGCGACGACCGCGTCGCCGCCGTCCGCCCAGACGGCGCGCACGTCGCCACCGCCGGCTTCGCCTGTGTCAAGGGCCTCGAGCAGCACACCCTCTACGACTCGCCCGATCGCCTCACGACCCCGCTCAAGCGCGTCGGGGACCGCTTCGAGCCGATCTCGTGGCGCCAGGCGCTGCGCGAGATCGGCGCCGCCGTCAAGCGCCAGCGCCGCGTCCACCCCAACCGCGTGGCGATGTACGTCGGCACCGCCGCCGGCTTCTCGTTTCTGCACCCGATCTTCGCCCAGGGGTTCATGCAGGGGATCGGCTCGACCAGCCTCTACGCCAGCGCGACCCAGGACTGCGCCAACAAGTTCGCGGTCGCGCGCCACATCTACGGCTTCCCCTTCCTGCAGCCCTTCCCCGACCTCGAGCGCACCGAGCTGCTCGTCATCGTCGGCGCCAACCCGGTCGTCTCCAAGTGGAGCTTCGGCCAGGTCACCAACCCCGCCGAGCGCCTGCGCCAGCTGCGCGCCCGCGGCGCCCGCGTCGTCGTCGTGGACCCGCGCCGCACCGAGACCGCCGTCGCCGCCGGCGAGCACCTCTTCATCCGCCCCGGCAGCGACGTCTTCTTCTACCTCGCGTTCCTCCACGAGGTGCTCGCCCGCGGCGGCGTCGACCGCGCCAGCACCGACGCGGTCGCGCGCGGCCTCGACGCCCTCGCGCCGCTCGTTGCCCCCTGGACCCCGGAGCGCTGCGCCGCGGCGACCGGCGTCCCGGCCGACGCCCTGCGCGAGCTCGTCGGCGCCTACCTCGCCGCCGACGGCGCGGCGCTCTACAGCTCGACGGGCGTCAACATGGGCGGCAGCGGCGCCCTCGCCTTCTGGCTCCAGGAGGTCATCAACGCCGTCACCGGCAACCTCGACCGCCCCGGCGGCACCCTCGTCGGCCAGGGCCTCGTCGACTTCCCGGGGTTCAGCCACGCGCGTGGCGTGCTGATGCGCGACGCGCGCTCGCGGGTCGGCGGCCTGCCGGTCGTCAACGACGCCCTCGCCGGCGGCGTCCTCGCCGACGAGATCCTCACCCCGGGCGACGAGCAGGTCCGCGCGCTCTTCGTCACCGGCGGCAACCCGCTGCTGACGATGCCCAACAGCGCCCGCCTCGCCGACGCCCTGCGCTCCCTCGAGCTGCTCGTCGTCGTCGACCTCTTCCTGACCGAGACGGCGTCGCTGGCCGACTACGTGCTGCCCGCCGTCTCCCCGCTCCAGCGCCCGGATCTGCCGTTTGTCTTCCCGGCCTTCCTCGGGATGCAGAGCGCGCCCTACGTCCAGGCCACCCGCGCGGTCGTCCCGCCGACCGGCGAGCAGCGCGACGAAGCCAGCATCTACCTCGATCTGTGCCGCGCGAGCGGCGTGGGGCTATTCGGCTCGCGCCTCGCCCAGCTCGCCCTCGGCGCCCTCGCCAGCATGCGCTCGCTGTTCTCCCGCGGCCCCCGTCGGCTGCCGCAGGCGCTCTTGATGAGCCTGTTCCTGCGCGCGGCCCGCCAGGGGTCCTTTCGCCGCCTGCTCCGGCGCGCCCCCCACGGCCGCGCCCTGCCCGGCGAGCGCGCCGGCACCTTCCTCGGCGCCCGCGTGCTCACCCCCGACGGCCGTGTCGACCTCGCCCCCGCCGCGCTCCTCGCCGAGGCCACCGACCTCGAGCGCCGCTTCGCCGCCGCGACCGCGCCGCCGGCGCCCGGGACCTTCAGCCTCATCACCCGGCGCCACCTGATGACCCACAACTCGTGGACCCACAACGTCCCGCGCTTCGTCGCCGGAAAGCGCGCCACCAACTACCTCTACGTCCACCCCGACGACGCCGCGGGCCTCGGCCTCGCGGCCGGCGACCTCGCCGACGTGCGCTCGACCACCGGCGCCGTGCGCCTCCCCGTCGAGCTGCTCGACACGCTGCTGCCCGGCGTCGTCGCCCTGCCCCACGGCTGGGGCCACCAGGGCGCGCGCGGCCTCACCGTCGCCCGAGCCACCCGCGGCGTGAACGTCAACCTCCTCGCCGCCGACGGCCCCGACGCCCTCGAGCCGGTCAGCGGCATGGCCCAGCTCACCGGCATCCCGGTGACCGTCACCCCCGCCGCCGGCCCCGCGGACCCGACGAGCTGGTCCGGCGGCGCGTGAGCCCCCGCGAGGGATCAGGCCTCCTGGACGAAGGCGCGAAAGACCGCCTCCCCCTTCGAGCTGGCGCCGAGCTTCGCGTACAGCGTGCGGATGTGGCTGCGCACCGTGTTCACGCTGATCCCCAGGACCGCCGCGATCTCCCGATACGGGAGCCCCCGCGCGAGCAGGGCGACGACGTCCTCCTCGCGCTGGGTGAGGCCGAGGTCTCCGAGCACGGCGCTCGGCTCGGCCTCGCGCACGAGCTCGAGCAGCGCCAGGCCGACGCCCCGATAGAACGCGATCCCACCCGCGCGCACCTCGGCGACGGCGGCCGCCGCGCGCGTCGCGATCGACTCGACGAGGAGCACGCCGCGCGCTCCCGCCCTCACGAGGGCGCCCAGCAGCTGGTCGTCGCAGCCGTCGACGACGGCGATCAGCGCGCACTCGGGCGGCTGCGCCGCGATCCTGGCCACGCGGAGCACCGTCTCCGCCGCGCTCGGCGCGGACGCGATGACGACCGCCCCCACGCCCCGCGCGGGACGCGACACCGCGACCTGCCGCGCGTCGAGCCACGCGATCGGGCCGAGCTCGGCGAGGGCGGCGTCGAGGAGCGAGCGGAGGTGGACGCTCTCCACGACGCCGACCAGCGATGGGGGTTCGGGGATCATCGTTCGAGCTCTCCGGCGTCCGGCGACTCCCGACCCCTACCACCTCCGGCACGCATGGTCATGCGATGGTGCCTCCCTGTGAAGGTGCTATGGTGCCCCGCATTGGAGCGGCTCGATCCCCCGCGACGCTCCCCGCCCCCCCAGTGGCAAGGAGACATCGATGCTTCGCTTCCCCTTCGGCCTGTTGGCCATCCTCGCCTCGCTGACGCTCGCCCCCCTAGCGACCGGCTGCGCCAGCGCGCCGACCGCCGGCCCCTCGCAGGACGCGTTCGATCGGTGCACCGGCGATCTCGCCCGCGCCCAGGCGGACCTCGCCCGTGCCCAGGGCGATCTCGCCTTCGCCCAGCGGCGCCTCGGCAACTACGCGAGCCTCATCGATCGCCTGCGCAAGGCCTTCGGTGACGACAAGCTCGCGCTGACCATCCGCAACGGCTTCCTCGTCCTCCAGCTCCCCAACGACGTCCTCTTCGACTCCGGCAAGGCGACGCTCAAGACCGAGGGGCAGGACACGCTGGCCAAGGTCGCCGGGGTCCTCGCGGAGGAGTCCACGCGCCGCTTCATCATCGCCGGCCACACCGACAACGTGGCGATCTCGGCCAAGGCCGCCGGCCTCAAGTCGAACTGGCAGCTCTCGCAGATGCGCGCGCTGTCGGCGACCGAGTTCCTGATCACCAAGGGCGTCGCGGCGACCCAGCTGTCCGCGGCCGGCTACGGTGAGTTCCTGCCGACGGCCGACAACGCCACCGACGACGGCAAGGCGAAGAACCGCCGCATCGAGGTGATCTTCATGCCGACCCTCGACGAGATCCCCAACATCCCGGCGGACCTCGTCTCCTCGGCCGACGAGGGCTGATAGGCGCCACCCGTTCGCGCTGAGCCGACGCGCCGCTTCCCCGTCAGGGGAGGCGGCGCGCCCGTTTCCGGGTGCGGCGACCGCGAAGATGGCCAGCCCCGGCGCCGTCGTGTACATGGCTCGGCATGAGCGTCGTCCTCGTCACCCCTCCCCTCTACAAGGCCTGCGAACCCCTGCTGGGCGTCGCGACCCTCAAGGCCTACCTCCAGGCCCACGGCGTCGCGTGCGCGACCATCGACGCCAACGCCGAGGCCCAGGACTGGCTCCTCGCGGTCGAGCGCGGCGACGCGGCGGCGGAGCGTCTGGCGGCCAGCGCCACCCCGGCGGAGCGCACGACCCGCCTCACCCGCGCCTGGCCCCACCTGCGCAAGCGCCTCGCCCGCCACAAGGCCGCGCTGCGCTCGCCGGACACCTACGCGGACCTCGACCGCTACCGCACCGCCGTCACCAGCCTCAACCGCGCCATCGGCCTCGTCGCCGCCGGACACGACGCCGCGCACGGCTCGCCGGTCACCGCGACGCTGACCGACTACCTCGACGCCCGCTACTGCGACATGGACTCCGCGTCGGTCCTCGCCGCGGCCCGCGCGCCCGAGACCAACCTCTTCCACGACTACTACGTCAACGACCTCGTCCCGCGGATCGTCGCCATGAACCCGCGCGTCGTCGGGCTCTCGCTCATCTTCCGAAACCAGCTGCTGTGCGGCGTGGCGCTGGCCACCCTGCTCCGCCGTGCCCTCCCCGACGCCCACGTGACCCTCGGCGGCGAGCTCGTCAGCGCCTGGATCGACGACCTCGAGAACACCCACCTGATGGAGCTCGCCGACTCGGTCATCCCCTACGAGGGCGAGCTCCCGCTCCTCGCCCTCGGCCGCGGCGCCCCCTTCCCCGAGGTCCCCAACCTGTGCTGGCGCGACGCCGATGGTGCGTTGCACAAGAACCCCACCCGCAAGGTCGCGTCCCTCGCCGAGGTGCCGACCCCCGACTTCGACGACGCGCCGTGGCACCTGTACTTCGCCCCGGAGCGCACGGCCCCCATCGTGTCCGCGCGGGGCTGCTACTGGAACCGCTGCACCTTCTGCCCCGAGGTCGTGAACCCGGAGAGCAAGCTCCGCATCGCGCGCGGGGACGACCTGGCGCGCCAGCTTGATGCAGTGCACGAGCGCCACGGCGTGACGCTCTTTCACTTCATCGACTCCGCCATGCCGGCCAAGGCCCTGCGCGCCGTCGCCCAGCACGTCATCGACCACGACCGCCCCTACCGCTGGTACGGCTTCTCCCGCCTCGAGCCCTACCTCTTCGCCGACGGCTTCGCCGAGACGCTGTACGCCGGCGGCTGCCGCATGCTCAAGCTCGGCCTCGAGACCGCGAGCCAGCGCCTGCTCGACGTGATGGACAAGCACCAGGACATCGTCGACGTGGGCCGCATCCTCGAGGCCCTGCACGCCGCCCGCGTCCTCGTCCACGGCTTCATCATGTTCGGCACCCCGCTCGAGGAGGAGGACGACGCCGAGGCGACCCGCGCCTTCGTCGCCGAGCACGCCGACCACGTCCAGTTCCTCAACTGCTCGCTGATGAACCTCGCCAAGGGCTCCCCAATGGCGCTCGACCCGCCGCGCCACGGCGTGCGCGAGGTCATCCCCTTCGAGATCCCCGGCCACACCCTCGATCTGGCGCTCTACGACAACTTCCGCGCCACCGGCTGGGGCCGTCAGGGCGCCCGCCGGTTCCTGCAGCGGCGGTTCCTCGCCGACCCGCGCGTCCGCCCGGCCTATCTGCGCACGGCGCCGCAGTTCGACTCGAACCACAGCGTCTTCTTCCACGGCCTCGTCTTCGGGGACGCCGCGGTCCCCGACACGGGCGCTCCGACGGCCCCGCCGCCCGGCGAGGGTCGATAGCGCACCGGCGACGGCGAGCGTTCAGCGGAGCTGGGCCAGGACGCGCTCGATGTCGGCGGCGGCGGCGCGCACGCGCAGGTGCGTGCCGTGCTCGTCGTGCTGCTCGTCGATGACCCGCATGGAGGCGTGGACCTGGCCGACGAGCTGGCCGCGGCGGTAGGGGATGAGCAGGGTCGTCTCGAGGTGATCGCGCTGGAAATACCCGAGGACCAGCTCGTACAGCGCGGCGACGTCCGCCGGGTCGTGGGCCGAGAGCGGGATCGCGTCGGGCAGCTCCGCGCGCAGGACGGCGAGCTCCTCGGGGGTGATCTTGTCGACCTTGTTCAGCAGCAGCCGGCTCTCGGTCTCCGAGGCGCCGATGTCGGCGAGGACCTCGCGGGTGATCTCGAGCTGGCTGCGGAAGTTCGGGTCCGAGCAGTCGACGACGTAGAGCAGCAGCTGCGCCTCGAGGGCCTCGTCGAGGGTCGAGCGGAAGGACGCGACGAGGTGATGCGGCAGCTTCTTGATGAAGCCGACGGTGTCGGAGACGAGCACCCGCGGGGTCGCCTCGGGGTGGAGCGCGCGCACGGTCGTCCCGAGGGTCGCGAAGAGCTTGTCCTGGACCAGCACCTCGCTGCCGGTGAGCGCCCGCATCAGCGACGACTTGCCGGCGTTGGTGTAGCCGACGAGGGCCACCCGGGGCACCTGCTGGCGGCGGCTGCGGCGCTGCGCCTCGTCGCGGGCGATGACGACGAGCTCGCCCTTGAGCTCGGCGATGCGGTCGCGGACCTTTCGGCGGTCGAGCTCGAGCGACGACTCGCCGGCGCCCTTACCGCGCTGGCGCTCGTTGCCGCGGACCCCGGCGCGCAGGCGCGGGACCACGTAGTCGAGGCGCGCGATCTCGACCTGCAGCCGGGCCTCGCGGGTGTTGGCGTGGCGGTGGAAGATCTCCACGATGACGCCGGTGCGATCGAGCACCTCGGCGTCGAGCGCCTTCTCGAGGTTGCGGGCCTGGCGCGGGCTGATCTCGTGGTCCACCACGACCACGTCGGCGTGGGTCAGGGGGCCGGCGTCCCCAGCGGCGACGGTGTCGGTCTCGTCGGCCTCGTCGACCTCCTCGGCCGCGTCGAGCGCCTCGGGACCAGCGTCCTCGTCGCCGTCGCCGTCGCCCCCCTTGCCCTTGCCCTTGTTCGCGGAGTAGGCGGGGACGACCCCGGTGCCGCCGGTGTAGGCGGCGAGCTCGAGGAGCTTGCCTGGGCCGAGCACGGCGGCCGCGCGTGGGCCGGCGCGGCGCTGGCTGACGACCCCGACGACGTCGTAGCCGAGGGTCTTGAGCAGGCGGCGCAGCTCCGCGACGTCGGAGGCGTGCTCGGCGTCGCTGACCAGGGGCAGCTGCAGGGCGGCGATGACGGCGGTCTTCTGCGGTTCGGCGGTCTCGTGCATATCCCTCGGGCGGTCCGGGCGAGGCCGCGCCCCCGGCGTCGGGGGCGTGACCAGGCCGCGGGGGTATGCGCCATGCGGGGCGCCAACGCAAGCTCCGCGCGCTTTTGCCGGGCGGCGGTGAGGCTACTTGGCGGAGGGGGTGAGCCAGGCGACGAGCTTCGCCGTGTAGGCCGCCTTGTCCACCTGGAAGTTGTCCAACCGGTCGGGGTTCTCGACGACGTAGATGTCCTTGTCCACGAGCTTGCCCTTCTGCTTCTTCTGCAGCGCCTGCATGTCCGCGAGCTTGTAGAGCCTGTCGGCGCTGCCGATGATGAGGCCGATCCTCTGCAGGTGCTTGCCCGGCGCCGTGTCGAGGGAGGAGATGGGCTCGTAGCGCTTGTCGTAGCCGGCGAAGGGGACCTCCATCGGCTCGTCCCAGCTCGAGAACCGCCGCTCGAGATCCTCCATCGAGAAGAAGGGTGTGTCGGCGACGATGCGCACCACCTCGGGGCGACCATAGCCGACGCCGAGGGCGAGGCCCGCGCCGATGCCCCAGCCGTAGACGCTGAACTGGGCGACGTGCTGCTTGCGGCAGTAGTCGATCATCGTCGCCATGTCGTCCTGGAAGTGCGGGTAGAGGTACATGTTCTTGTCGATCTCGAACTCGCTGCTCTCGCCGAAGCCGCGGTAGTCGAACGCGACGACGTTGAACGTCGCGGTGAGGGCGTCGACCCGGCGCAGGTAATCGGCCATGTTGCCCTCGCCGCTGTGGGCGATGAGCACGAGCCGGGTGGTCTTGGTCTTGGCCGGGAAGTCCCAGACGTTCAGCGTCGCCTGGCCGTCGTCGGTCGGGACCTTCACCTCGGTGTACTTCATGTTGAACTTGTCGGGCCGCTGCTTGTAGGTGCGGCTCGGGTTCAGCGCCATCGCTTGGGTGGCGACGAGCAGGGTCAACGCGGCGGCGACGCCGGTGATGAGCGGCTTGACGGACATGGGCTGGGTTCCTGTCAGGGGGGCAGACGCGGCCGGGTAGCCGGCGCGAAGTCGCAAGAGACGGCGCGAATGTGACGGATATTCGCAAGCCCCCTGGGCGTTGTCGAGTGCCGCGCTCGCTCGGGGCGCCCCAGTGGGGCGACTCACCGAGACGAGCTCCACCACGCTACTGGGGGCAGACCTCGTAGGGGGAGACCCACGCGCCGCCGCCGGGGAACGTGGTGAGCCCCTCGAAGCAGCCGCCGTCGACGCCCCAGCCCTCGAACTCGGCGACGATCCCGGAGCCGTCGTTCATGTTGAAGTACAGGAAGCTGCCGACCGAGGTTGGCGTGAGGGTCCAGCCCCCCGTGTACCCCGCGTAGCCCGGGATCGTCAGGGTGCCGTCGTCGTGGAGCTCGGAGACGTGGGCGGTGATCGAGCTCGGAGAGAGCGTGCACTCGTACCACGCGGTGAGACCCGTGCCGGTGCAGTGGCTGTTGACCATCGTGGCCGGGGTGCTCGGCGTCGTCGCGACGCCGGCCGCGTAGAAGGTCTGGTCGGCGGCGGCGGACGCGCTGTTGTTGCCGAGGTCGTTCTCGCTCGAGGTCGTGGCGGCCGTCGCCGTGAAGTCGAGCGACGCGGCGTTCACCGGCAGGGCGATGTCGAAATAAACGCTCTTGTTCTTGCCCTTGTTGATGGTGCCGAGGGTGCAGTCGAGCGCGGTGCCGTTCTGGGTGCATGCGCTGCTCGTGCCGCCGACGTCGCCGAGCACGTAGACCTGCGGGCTGGTGTGGGTGGCCGGCAGGTCGATGTGGACCGTGCAGCCGCTGGCGTTGCGGTTGCCGACGTTCGCGACGCGGACCGTGTAGCGCGCGGTGGCGTACACCAGGGCCGGCGACGGCGAGGTCGTGATCGAGGTGGCGAGATCAGCGCGCGACGCCGCCAAGGCGGACGGCGCGGCGAAGAGGACGGTGAGGACGGCGATGGACTTGACGAGCATGGGTCTCTCCTTCTCGAAAGCGTGTGAATCTGCGAGTTCCCGGGGGGATGAGGCTCACCATCGCCCCCGCGCCGCGCCCGAGTAACCCCCAAGAAAATGGAGGGTGCCGCAGGTCCAGGCGGAGAGCCGATGTCACACGTCGGGGCAAATTTGGAGAGACGTCCGGGGCGGCGATTTTCGGGGCCGTCAGAACGACGAAGGGCGGGATCCGAAGACCCCGCCCTTGTCATGGCGTCCTTACCGGGCGCGTCGAGTCACCTCAGCGCGTCCCCGCCGCGTGGCTTCACCAGCCGCCGCGCCCGCCGCCGCCGCCGCGACCACCACGGTCGCCGCCGCCGCCGCCGCCGCCGGTGCGCTCACGCTCCTGGGCCTCGTTGACGCGCAGGGTGCGCCCGTCGAGGCTGGCGCCGTCCATCTTCGAGATGGCCTCGGTCGCCGCGGCGTTGTCCGAGAACGTCACGAACCCGAACCCGCGGGAGCGGCCGGTCTCACGATCGGTGATGACCTTGGCGTCGCCCACCTCGCCGTAGCCCTCAAAGGCCTGGCGGAGGCTCGCGTCATCGGTATCCCAGCTCAGACCACCAACAAAAAGCTTCTTCGACATTCAATCTATCTCACATTCCGAGCCATCGTGCGTTTTCGCACGCGACTCCTGATTCGGGCGGATGGCGCCCGACGACCAAGCGACGTCCGTAGGTGTCCGTCGCGACGCCCATGAACCACACGCGGATCCTTAATTGCACGCAAATAACTTTTGCCACGCACTTATTTTGCCGCGACTCTCCCCTTTTGAACCTCGAAATGGAGGCGGGGCGACAGCGCGCGCCTTCTGCTATCGTCGCAGGGCGTCGCGAGCCGCGAGGTGGCGGCGTGATCCTCCCCGCCCGGCCCCGAGCGCCAAACGATGCGCGTGCTCCTCACCGAGACCGTCGACCCAGACGGAGCGATGTACCGCTGGCTGAGCCCGGCCCTGCAGGCCGCCGGGCACCGGGTGGTCGTGGTCCCCGGGCAGGAGGCCGCGCACCACCTCGGCGTCTCAGGCTTCCAGGCGCTGCTGGTCGCCGCCGCGGACGCGCTCGATCCGGACCTCATCCTCACCCACCCGCCCTACGATCATATGAGCGCGGCGACGGCGGACCGCCTCCGCGCGCGCGGCGCACGCCTGGTCGGCTTCGCCTTCGACGATCCCATCTTCACCCCGGAGTGGCGCGCCCGTGGCCCGCTCGAGGCGGTCCTGGCCGGCATCGACGCGTGCTACGACGCGTGGCTCACGACCAGCCAGCGCTTCGCGGAGCTCGCCGCGGCGACCGCCCCCGGGAGCCGGGTCCTCCCGATCCGCTGGGCGATGTGCCCGCCCTCCCCGGCCGCGCCGCGCTGTGGCGACATCCCGGCGCGCGTCGTCCTCGTGGGCAGCGCGTACCCGACGCGGGTGGCCCTGATCCGCACGCTCGCGGCGGCCGGGCTGCCCTTGCTGGTCCGCGGCCACGGCTGGCCGGAGGCCGCGCCACGGCTCGCCCTCCCCGCCGGGGCCGACGTCGACCTCGGCGGCCACGTCGACGCCGCCACCGCCACGGCGCTGCTGCGCGCCGGGGTCGTCGTCTCGACCGCCGACTGGGAGGACCGCCCGGTCCCGATGCTCAAGCTCCGCGTGCTCGAGGCCGCCTTCGCCGGCGCCTGCCAGGTCGCCGCCGCCTGCCCCGAGCTCGGCGCCCACTTCACCCCCGACGAGGTGGCCCCCTACGCCGACGCGACGGACCTCGTCGCGGTGCTGCGGGGGCTCCTCGCGGACGCGCCGCGGCGCGCCGCGATGGCCGCCGCCGCCCACGACCGCGCGCGCCGCGAGCACACCTGGGAGACACGCCTGGCCGAGCTCATCGCGGCCCTCGCGGCGGTCGGCCGCCCCGTCCGCGCCATCGCCACCGACCGCGCTGAGCCGCTCGCCTGCCCCGCGCTGGCGCTGACAGCGATGAGCCTGGCGACCAGCGCGGAGTTCAACGGCCGCGCCGCCGCCGCGGCCGCGTTCTTCGCCCACGCCGAGCGCGCCGGCGCCGGCGTGT
>PHBI01000265.1 GCA_002841945.1 Deltaproteobacteria bacterium HGW-Deltaproteobacteria-14 | reverse complement strand
GGTCACCGCGGGGCCGGGCTCGAGGGCGGCGACCTCGGTGGGCGCGACCGCCGCCGCGGGAGCCGGGGGCGGGGCTGGGGCGGCCGCGTCTTGCTGCAATGCAACACGGGGCGGCCGCGCGTGCTCGCGCGCGGCCGCCCCCAGGTCGGCCTCGCGGGCCAGCCGGTCGAGCTCCTCGAGGGCCTCCCGAGCGCTCGGGGGGCGCTCGGCGCGGTCCTTCTTCAGCAGCCGATCGACCCACGCCGCCAGCCCCGGCGGGATCCCCGCGACGGCGTCCACGGTCCGCGGCGGGGCGTCGTGGCAGTGCATCCCGAGCAGCGGCAGCAGCACCTCGGTGGCGCTCGGCGGCGGCACGAACGGCGGCGCCCCCGCCAGCATCTCGAACACCACGCAGCCGAGGGCGTACAGGTCGGTGCGCGCGTCGACCAGCTCGCCCTTCCACAGCTCGGGCGCCATGTAGTAGGGCGTCCCGATGAAGCCCTGGGTGCCGGCCCCGGTCCCGGCGAGCGACCGCGCGATGCCAAAGTCCAGCACCTTCACGTGATCCCTCGTCCCCGCCTGGTCGAGGACGAAGATGTTCGCCGGCTTGATGTCGCGGTGGATGATGATGCGCGGGTGCTCGTGCGCCTCCCACAGCGACGCCAGCACCTGGCGCGTGATGTGCACCGCGCGCCGCCACGGGAACGGCCCCTGCCGGGCGATGAGGTCGTTGAGCGCGTGACCGACGAGGTGCTCCATGACGAGGTAGAAGACGCCCTCGTCGATGCCGAAGTCGATCACCCGGATGGTGTTCGCGTGGCGCAGCTGCGCGGCGTTCTGGGCCTCGAGCTGGAAGCGCTTGACGGCGTGATCGTCGAGCGCCGCGGTCCCGTGGAGGACCTTGACCGCGACGTCGCCGCCGGTCTGCTGGTGCAGCGCGCGATAGACGGCGCCCATCCCGCCGGCGCCGATGCGCTCCTTGATGGCGTACTTCCCGGCGATGATGCGCCCGGTGAAGGTGTCGGGTTGGCTCACGGCGCTCCCGGGGGTGTCTTGCTCGCCCGCGATTGTGCCCCGTGTGCGCCCCCTCCGCTACCCCACGACCCCACCCGGCGGGGCGCTCAGAGCGCGCGGGTGTCGGTCGCGACCACCACCGGGGCCTTGTCCGCCTGCAGATAGAACCACTCGAAGTTCGCCACCGCCTCGGTGCGGACGCGGAAGAGCTCGGCGGCGAACCGCGGCGCGAGGGTCTGATAGCGCAGGCTCGCCTCGACCTCCGCGACCTGCACCCCCGCGGGGAGCGTCAGGGTGTAGTGGACCTCGTCGTGGCCGCCGAGGAAGTCCGCGTCAGCCCCGATCCCGGCCGGGGCGGTCGCGGCGGCGTCCGGGTGGGTGGCGCTGAACCCCTCGGGGAGCAGGCGGTTGTCCTTCACGTAGCTGGCGGCGCCCATCAGAGACCACGTGGGCTCGCCCTGCGGGTCGGCCATGATGGCCTCGTAGACCACGACGTCGTCGGGGGCGGTGACGTGGTCGGCGTGGGGGAGCGGGGCGCCGCCCGGGAGCTCGCTCGGCAGGGGCGCGCCGGCCTGGTCGACGAGCCGCCCGTCGGCGTCGTGGGCGCCGAGCGCGAGCGCGACCCCGCCGCCGGCGGTGCGAGCGGTCAGCGCGACCCACAGCCGACGCGACGGGTAGCCGGTCGGCAGCTTGTGCCCGGTGAGGTTGGTCACGCGCACGTGTACGCTGAGGGTCGCGCCGTCCTGCGCGGCGCTGAGGAGCTCGATCCGCGCCGTGTCCTGCTCGAGCTGGCGGCGCGCGGCGGCGACCGTGGCGGCGAAGGCGTCGGCCGGGACGTCGGGGTTGAGGAGCGCCGGGAAGTCGCGGAACATGCCGCCGATGAGGGTGTTGCCGCCGACGAGGAGGTGACGCCCGACCGGGGTGCGCGCGACGCCGGGCGGGAAGCTCCCGCCGCCCGGGTTGGTCGCGACCTTGGTCGTGATGGGCTGCCCGTCGGCGTCGACCGTCGGGAGGTGGCAGGCTTGGCAGCTCGCCGCCTTCGGCCCGGGCGTCCCCTCGGTGGTGAAGACCGAGTTGCGCCACTCGAGGTAGGGGCTCTGCTCGACGAGGGTGTGGCTCTCGGGCAGGCCGTCGGCGTCGAGGGTGCCGGTGCGCAGGGTGTGGCAGGTGGCGCACAGGCCGGAGTCCCGCATGTGGTCGCGGGGGACCGGGGTGTAGCCCGAGATGTTGGCCATCGGGCCGGGGACGAGGCCGTCGTGGGGCGCGCTGATCTCACGCCGCGGGTTGACCTCGAAGTGGCCGTCGTAGCTGCTCTCCGCCCCGAAGTCGTCGGGCTCGAGCTGGTGGCACACGGTGCAGGTGACGCCGTCGCGGGCGAGGTCGCCGGTGAGGCCGCCCGCGGCGAGGTCCGCCATGGCGAGGTCGGCCCCGTCCGTCAGCTCGCGCTCGGCGGCGAGCGCGGGGGCGTGGCAGCGCAAGCACTTCGCCTCGATCGCGGCGGCGGCCGCCGGGCGCCGGGCCGCCTCCGCCGACACCATGGCGAGCCAGAAGGGATCGCGCGCGGCGTTGGCCATCATCGAGCTCCGCCACAGGAGGTACATCCCGATGGGGCGCCCGGCCGCGTCGTGGAGGGTGTCGGCGACCGACGAGCTGCCGTGGCACAGCGCGCAGCTCGTGTGGGTAGCGAGGTAGCTCCCGCGCCCGTCGTTCACGCCCGGCTGGTCCGCCGGCTCCAGCGGACCGTCCCACGGCCCCGGGGTCGCGGTGTCGGTCGCCACGAGCGTGTCGGCGGGCGGCGCCGCGGTGTCCGCCGCGTCGGGCTCCACCGCGGCGTCGGCGTCGGTCGTCGCGTCCGCGACGACCCCGGTGTCCTCGACCGCGCCCGTGTCCTCGACCGCGCCCGTGTCCTCGACCGCGCTCGTGTCCTCGACCGCGTCCTCTGGCGCGGCGTCCGGCGTGACCGCCGTGTCGCCCGGCGCGGTGGCCGTATCAGCGTCGGCCGCTGATCCGCCGTCTTCGGAGCACGCCGATGCGAGCGAGGAGATCGCTCCCCCCGCGAGGACGGCGAGCAAGACCACGGCAGGGAATCGGAGCATGAGTAACCTCGGGTGCGGCGGTCTCTGACCTTGCTCAAAAAACGCCCCCGGCCGCAACCGGTCAATTGGCCGCACCCACGACCCAGTGGCCACCTACTCCGGAGCCGCGTCGCCGTGGTCGGGATCGGGCGGCGCCGGGTTGTCGTCGTCGGCCCCGTCGAGCGCGCGGAACAACAGCGCGCTGAGCCCCTTCACCACCTCCTGCTCCTCCTCGCCGAGCCCGAGCTGCCCCGCGAGCTGCCGCGCCACCTCCGGCCCCCACTGCGACGCCGGGCCGCCCGCGCCCGCGGCCGCCAGCACGTCGAGCCAGCGCTTCACCTCGGGGGGCGCGTCCTCGCCGAGCAGCTGCGCCAGCGTCCCGACGAGGCGCGCGCCGTCGAGGGTCGGCGCCCCGTCCTCCCCGGCCGTCAGCAGCTCGCCGACCAGCCTCTTCACCTGATCGTTGCTCGCCAGGAGCCCGACGAGCTCGCGCGCGCCGCCCTGGACCGCCGCGTCGCTCACCAGGTACTCGGCGAGCAGATCGGGGCGCAGCGGCCCGATGTCCTCGTCCCCGTGGGCCTCGTCGAGCCAGCGGCGCGCGAGGTCCCTGATCTCCTGCGGTCGCGGCGCGGCGGCCGCCAGACGGTCGACGAGCGCGACGTCGTCGATCCGCCCCCAGGCCAGCTCGGTCGCCAGCTTGCGCAGCGCCTCCTGATACAGCGTGTCGCTCATCAGCCGCCGGGTCGCGTCGAGCCACAGCGCCGCCTTGCCGTGGTGGATCCCCGCGATCTCGGTGGTCGTCCGCAGGCGCGCCGCCGCGGTCCGCACCGGCAGATCCCGCCCCCCGGTCGCGTGCGCGACCTGATAGGGCAGCGCCAACCACAGCTCGCGCTGGCGGCGCTCCGCCTTCTTGGCTCCGGCGTCCCCGAAGTACCCGAGCGCCGCCACCCCGGCGAGCGCCTCGCCGAGCCACGGCGCCGCCAGCTGGTCGACCCCGACCAGCCCGCCCCACCACTGGTGGGCCACCGCGTGGGCCACCGCGAACTCGAGGCCCTCACGCAGCGCGGGGTGCCGGGTCAGGACGGCGAGCAGCGGCTCGCCGGCGTCGAGCGGCGGCGGCGGCGCGAAGAACAGGCTGTCCACGACCACCAGCCCCGGAAACGCCACCGGCGCGCCCGCCGCCAGCGGCCCCTCGACCACCGTCAGCTGCCCGCG
>PHBI01000053.1 GCA_002841945.1 Deltaproteobacteria bacterium HGW-Deltaproteobacteria-14 | reverse complement strand
TGCGGGTGCTGCACGCGGCCGATCGCGACGGCGACGACGTGTCCAAGTCCGCCTCGCCAGCTCCAGCTCCAGCTCCGGCTCCGGCTCCGGCCGGCGAGCGTCCCACGGCGACCCAGGACGCGCCCGCGCCGCCGGCCGCGCCGAGCCGCGCCGACGAGGCCGTCGTGCCCGAGCGCGGCGACGGATCGACGGCCGAGCGCGAGCACGTCCAGCGCGCCGGGAGCGCCGACGGCGGCGAGGCGGAGAAGCGGGCGCGGCGCGACGAGAGCGAGCGCAAGCAGCAGGAGGAGGCCGCGGTCGCCGAGCTGTGGAAGCGCTATGACCGCTACCTCGCGAGCGAGCGCTGGTCGGACGCCGAGGAGGTCCTCGACCAGCTCGCGCGGATCCCGAGCCAGGTCGAGCGGGTCCGCGCCCTGCGCCCGCAGCTCGCCAAGCGCAAGGCCGCCGCCGACGCACAGCGCACCGAGAAGGAGCAGACGAAGCAGCCGGCGATCGACAGCTACAAGTTCAAGTAGCCGCCTCGCCGCGCGCTCGCCCCGCCCACCCGCCGCCGCCGCCCGGCGTGCGCGCGTCGGGATCGGGGGCGCCTCGGCCGTGAAACGAGATTGACCCGACGGTCTCCCTGACGCTTCACTGTCGGCAGGAGGTGGGATGCGCTGGTTCTCGCTCTGCTCGATCGCCCTCGCGTGGGTAGCGCTCGGTCCGGTGTCCGCCGCCGCGGCCGAGCCGGAGCCCGACCCCGCAACGACCGCCGAGCCCGACCCTGAGGACGGGGCTGGCGGCGACTCCGACGGCGGGGTGGAGATCGTGCCGATCGACACCGACCCGGACGTCGGCAACACCGATCTCGACGGCGTCGAGCCGGTGCCCGAGAAGGAGCTGCCGAAGGACGGGATGGCGCACCGGCCGGGGATGCCGGCCGTCGATCGCGACATGCTCAGCCCGCGGCAGAACGGCGCGGGGCGCGGGCGCGCCAGCGTCGAGATCGCCCACATCGGCGAGGACACCTTCCTCGACCTCGACTTCATCTACGTCTTCAAGGTCGACGCCTGGCGCATCGCGCCCCAGCTCCCGATCCGCCTGCGCCTGATCGACGAGGACCCCGAGAGCGGCGGCCTCATCCGCGAGGAGGACTGGGACGAGCCCAGCGACTGGGCGCGGCTCCTCTCCTTCGTGCAGTACGGCAGCTACGACCAGCCCTTCTTCTTCCGCTACGGCGAGCTCAACGGCGTCACCATCGGCCACGGATCGCTCGTCAACCGCTACTTCAACACCGTCGACGTCGATCACTATCAGGGAGGGCTGTTCGCCAACTTCGACGCCGACTTCGCCGGCGGCGAGGTCATGCTCGACAACCTCTTCGACCCCGAGATCCTCGTCGGCCGGGCCTACGTTCGCCCCTTCAGCGGCTTCGACAGCTGGGCCCGCCCGGCACGCCTGCTCAAGTTCGGCGTCACCGCGGGGGCCGACTTCACCGCCCCGCTCGCCGTCTCGACCGCGGACGGCGGCGTCTACGCTCACCCCGACTGGCGGCCGGTGGTGCTCGCCGACGAGGTCGCCGGGCTCTTCTCCGCCGACATCGAGGTGCCCGCGGTCAGCACGCCGCACTTCGATCTGGTCCCCTACACCGACTTCGCGACCGTCGACGGCAAGGGCTTCGGCTGGCACCTCGGGACCTACGTCAACATCCGCTTCACCCCGACGGCGGCGCTCCGCACGCGCCTCGAGTACCGCTTCCAGGGCAAGGGCTACGAGCCCGGTTACGTCTCGCCGTTCTACGAGATCCAGCGCTACGCCCACCTCAGCGGCGACCCGAAGCTCGCCCAGCTCCGGGACGGTCGCATCGGCAAGCAGCACAGCGGCTTCTACCTCGAGTCCGATCTCAAGGTCGATCGCGCCTTCCGCCTGACGGTCCTCTACTCGACCCGCGGTGGCGCCCGCGGTCAGGACCTCCTCACCCGGCTGCGGCTGCGCGACATCGGCCCGGTCAGCCTGACGCTGTTTCTCGGGCGCATCGGCTTTGACGGCCTCGACAACCTGTTCGCCGCCGACCGCACCGTCTGGGGGACGTCGCTGCGCCTCAACCTCACCGACTGGCTGTACGTCAACGGCACCGTCGTCAACCAGTGGTGGCTCAAGCACAAGGACGACGGGACCGGCTACTTCGAGACCGACACGAACTTCAGCTTCGGCGCCGGCATCATGCTGCAGATATGATGCGATGCAGCAAAGCCATGCCTGGCACGATTCGTTTTTTAGTCTCGAATGCTGCCGTCCTGTTGGTCGCAATCATGCTGCACTGCGGTAGCGGGTGCGCGGTGGAGCGAGGGGCGGCGGGTCTGGGCCTCGGCGCGGTGTGTGGCCCCGCCGCGGCGTGCGTTGAGGGGCTCGTGTGCGTCGACTCGCTGTGCGCGTTGCGCCCGTGGCCTCCGGACGCGGCGCAGGTCGAGGACACCGTGGCCCCGATCGACCTCGGGGTCCCGGCTCCCGACACCGCGGTCGACGCGTTCGCGGGCGAGGACGCCGCGGCGGACGCGGGCGACGCGGGCGACGCGGGCGACGCGGGCGAGCCGGAGGTCGACGCCGGCCCCGCGACCCGGGTGATCGTGGGCGACCACACCGGCGCGGAGGCGCCGAGCGACGACGCGGTCACGCTCCAGGTGGATCAGGCCGCAGTGGCGGAGCTGGTGTCGCCCGCCGCGGGGACCCTCGCGACCCTCGAGGTGATCGCCGTCGAGCTCCCTGGCGGGGCGTCGTGCGGGGTCTTCCACGTCGTCTACTGGGCGCCCGACGACGTCGGCGCCTTCGCCGTCGAGCCGAGCTGGTACGGCCCCGCGCTGGCGCTCGTGGGCAGCGACGCGACCCAGGAGATCCTGATCAGCGACGGCCCGGCGGTGCCGCTGGGCGCGTTCCGGGTCGGCCTCGTCTTCACCGGGGTGTGTCCGACGACGCCGCGCCAGCCGCGGGTCGTCATCGACGACTCGGGGATCGTGACGGGCACCTTCATCTGGGCGCGGGTCGGCGCGAGCGCGACGTTCATCTCCGGGACCACCCTCGGCCTCGCCGGGCGCTGGGCGCTGCGGGCCGGCGTCGACGTCCCGTCACGGTGACGGCGGGGTGAGCTCGCCGAACGCGGCCCGCAGCGCGTCACGGCGCACGACGACGCCGAGCGGAGCGAGCAGATCGGCCACGAAGCGGTCGCGCTCGGCGGCCAGGCGCTCGGGGCAGAGCTCGGTCGCGAGCAGCGCCCGGGTGCGCGGGTCGTCCCAGGCGAGGTCGAGGGCGGGGCGGGTGGCGACGAGGCGCAGCACGTGGTGGCCGAAGCGGGTCGCGACCACCGGGGAGAGCGCGCTCGGAGCGGGCAGGGCGGCGGCGGCGTCGGCGATGGGCCGATCGACCTGCTGCAGCGCCGGGTCGACGGGGGCGTCGGGGCGGGCGGGGTCGAAGTAGAAGGTGTAGCGCTTGAAGCCGAGGCGCGGTGCGTCGGGGGCCGCCTGGTCGAAGGCGGCGGCGAAGGCGGCGGCGTCGAGCGCGTCGGGGAGCCGCTCGCGCAGCTGGCGTGCGGCGGGCGCGGTGTCGCGGAGGCAGGCGGCGACGTCGGGATCCTGGCACGCCCGGGGGCTGGTGCAGCACAGCAGCTGGAGGTCGTCCACCTCGAAGGCCGGGGGCGTCACGAAGCGCCAGCGCGTGGCCTCGTAGCGGCGCCGCAGCTCGGGCTCGGGGAGGCGCCCACAGCGGTCGCCCGGGTCGAAGCGGCGGGCCAGGAGCCGCTGGGCGGCGTCCGCTCGGCTCAACCCGCGGGCCTCGTCTCTGAGCTCGGCGCGGGCTTCGCCGGCCAGCGCCGCCTCGGCGATCGCCTCGCGCAGCGCGCTCGCGAGGGCCTCCGCGCCGTCCCCGGCGAGGTGGCTCCGCACGTCGCTGGCGCGCACCTCGAGCAAGCCGACCTCGGCGACGACCGGATCCCCCGCCGGGGCGGTCGCGAGGAGCGCGATGAGGAGGGCGATGGGCATGACCTCGACGTTCTAGCAGCGCGCCTGTCCGGAGGGAATCGTCGGGCGGGATCGCCGCGCCGAGCGCGCCCGCGCCGTTGGAGTTCGTTGACACCACCTCGACCCGCCGGATAATGGGGCGACCCGCACGGAATGGACCGCTCTGTTTCGTGCTTATCCTTGGCGCTCGCGGCCGCGACGCGGTCACGGGCACCCAGACAACGGAAGCTCTTGTGGTGGGGATCCTCGGACGAGCCAGAACGTCGCTGGCCGTGACCATCGTGGTCGCGGCTACCGTCGTGGCGTGCGCCGGCCCCGAGGATGGGGCCGAGGTCTCGGTCGCCCCACCGCGGAGCGAGCGGTTCGCCGTCATCTCGCTGACCTACTCGGACGCCGCCGACGACGACCACGGCGAGGGCGTCGTCCCCCACGACCGCCTCGTCTCGCAGGCGTACTTCATCGACTCCCGGGGCGTCGCGCGCGACCACGTCCTGCGCCTCTTGAGCTCCCCCGTCGCCGGGCTCGTCGACCTCGAGATCCCGGTGGACGCGTGCGTCGTCGAGCAGCGCGACGTCGCCTCGGAGAGCGCCCCCGACGAGGCCTCCGCCAACGTCCGGCTGCTCGACGCCGGTGAGCTCATGCTCGAGACCGCCGACCGCACGGCGATGCTCGACAGCCACTACTTCCCGGAGATGTACAACGCCGTGTCCGGGCTGGCCTACGACGGCCTGCTCGACGACAGCCACGCCTTCGGCTTCGAGCGTCCGCTGATCGTCACCGCCGACGGCAGCGACGAGGTCGGCGAGTTCTCGGTCGCCATCGAGCCCCCGTCGGTCGTCCACCTCCACAGCGTGGGCGGCGAGCCCGCGCACCAGGCGCGCGCCTGGCTGCCCGACGATGGTGGCCTCGAGCTGACCTGGAACGCCGCCGCGCGCCGCCTCCCCGAGGACGTCGCGATCGTGCGCTACGCCCGCCGCAGCTTCGATCGCGTCGCGCAGGTCACCTGCGTGGCCGGCGACGACGGCGCCTTCACCATCCCGGAGGCGGCCCTCGCGCTGCTGCCGGACCTCGGCGCAGACCAGACCGACCGGCTGGCGATCGAGCGGATCCACGCGGTCCCGTTCACCGGCCCCGGCATGCCCGAGGGGCTCGCCGTGGCGATCGCGAGGGACGCGGTCGTCCTGGAGTAGGCGGTGCTCCCCGGCCGACTCCTGGCCCTGTCCGCCATCCTGGTGTGGGTCGCGAGCTGCGACGCGGCGCCGGCGGGCGCGCCGTTCGCGTACCCGGCGTTCGCGGTGGACCGCGTCACGCCGCCGAGCTGGGTCGCGGGGACGCGCTTCGAGCTGACGGGGGACGGGATCGTGCCGGCGCCACTCGCCACCTACACCCTCGACATCGAGGTCGGGGGCCAGACGGCGACGCTCCCGCTCGAGGTGGTGGAGGGCTCCCTGCGCGGGGTCGCCGCGGGGGATTGGCTCCCGGTCGACGGGTTCGACCCGCTCCCGGCTCCGACCGCCGCGATTGTGCATCGCAGTATAGATGGCAGCGTCCAATCAAGCTCGATAGCGGGCCGTATCTCGCTTCTGCAGATGCTCCCTCCGCGGCTCGACTTCATCCGCTCGGGGGCGCCGATCTACCCCGGCGACGCCGTCCCGATCGGGGCCTTCGACCTCTACCGCGCGGAAGAGGAGCTCGCGGACCACTCGCACAGCGATTACTTGGTGGTCCGCGGCCACAGGAGTGACGAGAGCGGGGCGTCGCCGACCGAGCTCACCTGGTCGCTCCGCCTCCTCGGCGGGGGCCTCGGGGGGCGCGCGGTCGATAGTGTGCGAATGTCTCCGGATCTGCTGGGACTGCGCCCCGGCGCGTTCTCCGGGTTCGCGTGGATCGAGAGCTTCGAGCCGTGGCAGTTCGAGGGGTTCCCCACCGAGCGTCTGGACTATGAGGTGGCCATCGCGCGGCCCTACCTCGACGGGCTCGCGAGCGCGACGACCGCCCGGGGGCGCTGGCTCGGCGCGACCGGGCGGGGCCTTCTGCCCCTCGACGCCGCGGCCGAGACGGCCTCGGTGCTCGTGTTCGACGGGGTGTTCACGCCGCTTCGGGGCGCCCCCGAAGACCACACCGGGCCGGACGCCTGGGCGCTGCCGGTCGAGGCGGTGGAGGGCAACACGGTCGGCTGGGTGGCGCTGCGCTCGCAGCCCGACCTCGACGGGGGGCTCGCGGGGCTCGGCGCGCGCGCCGGGCGCTTCGAGGGGACCGTGACGCTGCGGGTGGCGGCCCGCTTCGGGCTGCTCCAGGTGGACGAGGTGCGCAGCGATCCGCTGCCGATCGCCCTCGACGTCACCCCCCCGCGCCAGGAGGTCGAGCTGCGGGTGCTGCCGGGGTTCGACGAGGCGCTGGCGCTGTTCGGCCTCGAGGCCGAGCGGGAGGCGGTCCTGGCGCGGATCCTGGCGGTGCTGGAGCGCGACTACGCCGGCGTGAACATCGGCTTCGCCTACGCCGCGCCCGCGGGCGTCGCGGAGTACGGGGTCGTCGAGCTCGCCGGGCCCGACCCGAACGGCACCCACCTCTTCGGTCTCGACAACACGTCCGGCAAGGACGCCGGCAACCTCCGCCTCGACGACGTGATCGGCGGCTTCGACGCCGCCACCCGCGCCCGCGGCTTCGCGGCCTACGGCGGCATCTTCGCCTCCGAGCTCCTCAACCTCTCGCCGTCGCTGTCGACCAACGCGCTGGCGTCGCCGCGCTTCGACGACGTGTTCGCGGCGGTGGTGCCGGCGCTCGGCGGGATCCCGGCGGCCGCGGGCGAGTCGGACCGCGCCGACGCGCGCGGGGGGCGGATCCGCGAGGCGGTCCGGGTGCTCGGCAACCTCGTCGGCTCGACCATCACCCACGAAGTGGGGCATACCCTGGGGCTGACGGCCCTCGCCGGCCGGGCGCACAACGACGGGGACAACCCGGGCTGGATCATGGACGCCGGGGTCTACCGGCCCTTCGAGGAGCGCGCCGAGCTCGACGGCGCCGGCCCGGCGGTCTTCTCGCCCTTCAACCAGACCTACCTCGGCGAGATCCTGCCGCTCGCGCCCACGCCCCAGGAGTGAACCTCACATGACCCGCTCTCCCCGCGCCTCGCGCCGCCGCGTCATCGTCGCCGCCTTGGCCCTCGCGCTGCTCGCCCCCTCCGCGAGCGCCGCCGCCGAGCCCGCGCCGCCCGCCCCGGCGACCGCCGCCCCCACCCCGGGCGCCGACCTCGCCCGCGTGGTCTTCGCGCGCGCCGCTCACGAGGTCCCGGTCGCGGTCGAGGTGTGCCGCACGGAGCTCGCCGAGCGCGTCGGCTACATGCTCCGCCTCTACGTCCCGCCGTACAGCGGGATGCTGTTCATGATGCCGACCGAGCGCGTCCAGGCGTTCTGGATGCACAACACCGTGGCGGCCCTCGACATGATCTTCGTCGACCGGCAGCGCACCGTCGTCGGGATCGTCCACCGCGCGCCCCCGTTGACCGAGGAGCTGCGCTACGTCCACCGGCCGAGCGCCTTCGTGATCGAGGTCGCGTCGGGGTTCGCCAGGCAGGCCGGCATCCAGGTCGGCGACACGGTGCGCTTCGAGAACATCCCCGGCCTGTGACCACGCCATTATTTTGACCAGCCCGCCTCGCGCCCCGATGATCCGCGACGGTTCACACGTGGAGGAGCCTCGGACGATGAGCGCGGCGCACGAGATCACCCTGATGGGGCGGGAGTTCCGGATCCGTACGGAAGACGACCCGGAGCACGTGCAGGCGCTCGCCGAGTACGTGAACGGCAAGCTCGAGGAGCTGACCGGCGGCATGGGCAACGTCGTCTCGCAGCAGGTGCTGCTGATGGCGACCCTCAACCTCGCCGACGAGCTCTTCAAGATCCGCGCCGAGCACGAGCGCCTCACCGAGCGCATCCGGACGACGTCGCGGACGCTCCTGAGCCGCATCGCGGGATGACCTCCAAGGGCGCCTGGCGCGCGCGGCTGCGGCGGGCGCGACGGGAGCTGGACGGGGCGGCGCGGGCGGCGGCCGAGGCGCAGCTCAACGCGCGGCTCCTCGACCTCGCGGACGCGGTCGGGGCGCGGATCGTGGCGATCTACTCGGCAGCGGGCTCGGAGGCGGATCCGGGGCCCTTCGCCGCGGCGTGGCGCGCCCGGGGCGGCGTCACGGCCTACCCCCGGGTCGCCTCGGCGGAGGCGATGACCCTGGCCCGGGTCGACGCGGCGTCCGACCTCACCCCGGGCTTTCGCGGCGTCCTCGAGCCCGCCGCCGCCTGTGTCGAGGTCCCCGTGGGCGACGTCGATCTGGTCGTCGTCCCCGGGCTCGGCTTCGCCGCCGACGGGCGCCGGCTCGGGCAGGGCGGCGGCTTCTACGACCGGCTCCTCGCGGCCCCCGAGCGGCGCGCGCTCGCGGTCGGCTTCGCGTTCGGGCTACAGGTCGTGGACGGGATCCCCACCGAGGGCCACGACGTCGTCCTCGACGCGATCGTGACCGAGCGCGGCGTCGCCCGGGGCGGGGTGTGGACGCTGTAAAGCGTGGACACCCGTGCTTTCGGGGTGATAGAAGCCCACGCACCGCTGTTCTGGACACCGTTGGTCGAGGCCTACGAGCATGATTACCCTGCGCCGTATCGGTCGGACCGCCTCCGCCCTCCGGGCGCCGGGGCCTTCGTCGCGTTGCCTGCGCCAGAACCGCCGCGGCCTGGAGGCGTCATGAACTTCCCACCGGTCGAAGAGCAGCTCGACCTCCTCCTGCGCGGCGCGGTCGACGTCCTCGTCGCCGACGAGCTGCGCGACAAGCTGACCGCCGCCCGGGCGGCGGGTCGACCGCTGCGCGTCAAGGCCGGCTTCGACCCCACCGCGCCCGACCTGCACATCGGGCACACGGTGCTGCTCACCAAGCTGCGGCAGTTTCAGGACCTCGGCCACACGGTCATCTTCCTCATCGGCGACTTCACAGCGATGATCGGCGATCCCACCGGGCGCAGCGCCACCCGCAAGGCGCTCACCCGCGCCGAGGTCGTCGCCAACGCCGAGACCTACAAGGCGCAGGTCTTCAAGGTCCTCGACGCCGAGCGGACCGAGGTGCGCTTCAACTCCGAGTGGCTCGACCAGCTCGGCTCGGTCGGGACCATCGAGCTCGCCGCGAAGTACACCGTCGCTCGCATGATGGAGCGCGAGGACTTCCGGACGCGCTTTCAGTCCGGCCAGGCCATCAGCGTACACGAGTTCCTCTACCCGCTGATGCAGGGCTACGACTCGGTCGCGCTCGAGGCCGACGTCGAGGTCGGGGGCACCGACCAGCTCTTCAACCTGCTGATGGGGCGCCACCTCCAGGGGCAGTACGGGCAGCCGCCGCAGTCGGTGCTGACCATGCCGCTCCTCGAGGGGACCGACGGTCGGCTCGTCGATGGCGTCATCACCGGCAAGAAGATGTCGAAGTCGCTCGGCAACTACGTCGGCATCGCCGAGGCGCCGCTCGAGATGTTCGGCAAGCTCATGTCGATCACCGACGATCTGATGTGGCGCTACGCTGATCTCTTGTCCACGCGGTCCACCGCCGCGCTGAAGGCCGAGCGCGAGCAGATCGAGCTCCGCGGGACCAACCCGCGCGACTTCAAGATCGCGCTGGCCAAGGAGATCATCGGCCACTACCACGGCGCCGCCGCAGCGGACGGCGCCGCCGAGGAGTGGCTGCGGATCTTCAGTCAGCGCGAGGTGCCGAGCGAGCTCCCGGAGTTCGGCCTCGAGGCCGGCGACAGCGATGGCATCGCGGTCGTCTCGGTGCTCAAGGACGCGGCGCTCGTCGCCTCCGGCGGCGAGGCGCGGCGCATGTTGAAGCAGGGGGCCGTGACGGTCGACGGGGAGCGGGTGGACGAGCCCGACTTCGTCATCGTGCGGGGCGGCCCCTACGTCATCAAGGTCGGCAAGAAGCGCTTCGCGCAGGTGACCATCCTCTGAAGGCCCCGAGCGCGCTCGGGCGGAGACCCCCCATGGCGACGCAAGACCGCTCGCATCACGGGCTGATGCCCGGCGAATCCCTCGTCGACCTCGACCTCGAGACGATGATCAGCCAGCAGCTCGTGGGGCGCGGGATCACCGATCAGCGGGTGCTCGCGGCGTTCCGGAGGGTGCCGCGCAAGGCCTTCGTGCCGGACTACCTGCACCAGAAGACCTACCTCGACGTCGAGCTGCCCATCGGGCTCGGGCAGACGATCTCGCCCCCCTACATCGCCGCGCGGATGCTGCAGGAGCTGCGGCTCCCGGCGAGCGGGGCGGGGCGGGTCCTCGAGGTCGGCACCGGCTCCGGGTTCCAGACGGCGCTGCTGGCGACCATCGCGCAGAAGGTCGTCACCATCGAGATCGCCCCCGAGCTGTCCGCGCGGGCGCGCAAGCTCCTGGTCGACGATCTGGGGATCCACAACGTGGAGTTCCACGTCGGCGACGGCTTCAACGGCTGGAGCGAGTCGGCCCCCTTCGACGGCATCGTGGTGAACGCCGCCGCCGAGGACGAGGCGCCGTGGCCGCTCATCGGGCAGCTGCGCGACGGCGCGCGGCTGGTCATCCCGATCGGCGAGCGCGGGCGCGAGCTCCAGGTCATCCTGCGCAAGGACATGGACGAGGTCATGACGGTCCTGCCGCTGGGGGCGTTCGCCGGGCGGTTTACGATGCTGAAGGGCGAGGCCGAGGAAGAGTGACGATGGGTGTGCCGGCCGACCGCGGGCTTGACTGTCGGGGGTGGGCGCATACGATCGAGCCCTTGATGCGTGCGCCAGTCGCGTGCGCTGAAACACCGAGACGGCCGGGGTCGACAGAGCCGGCCAGGAGTCACGAGCCGCGATGATCACAATGACCGAGGCCGCTGCGGCCAAGATTCGAGCCATGGCGTCCGAGCACAAGGTCGAGCAGGAGGCCGTGCGCGTGATGGTCGTGGGCGGTGGCTGCTCCGGCCTGACCTACGACATGGACTTCGAGAACGAGGAGCGCGAGGGCGACGTCGTCGTCGAGAACGGCGGCGTGAAGGTCTTCATCGACCCCATGAGCCTCGCCTACCTCGACGGGACCAAGATCGACTACGTCGAGACCTTCAGCTTCTCGGGGTTCCACTTCGACAACCCCAACGCCCAGAAGAGCTGCGGTTGCGGCAGTTCGTTCACCGTCTGACGCCTGGCCGTGACCCCCGCTCCGCCCTCGGATCGCCGAGGTGGGGCGCGGGCCGTCACGCTCAGAGCCCCAGGAGCGAGCGCGGGTGATCACCGATCCGACGCGGCTGCCCGAGCTCGCCCCCTACGGCGCCGGGCAGCGCGTCGTGCGCCTGCCCGAGCTCGACAACGTGCCCCTGACCGCGGCGATCGTTGCGGTCATCGACCACCCGCACTTCCAGCGGCTGCGGCGGGTGCGGCAGCTCGGCCCGACCTGGCTCGTCTACCCCGGTGCGGTACACACGCGCTTTGAGCACGCCATCGGCGTGTACGGGACGGCGACGCGGTATCTGCGGAGCCTGCTGCAGCACGAGCGCGTGCGCCACGGCCTCGACGCGGTCGACGTGCGCACGGTGCTGGCCGCCGCGCTGCTCCACGACGTCGGGCACTACCCGTTCGCGCACACCCTCGAGGCCATCCATCATGGCGGGCATGGCGGCCACGACGCACCGCGCCACGAGGACCTCGCCGAGGAGGTCCTGTTCGGGCGCGCGCCCGGCCTCGCTCCCGGTCACGCGCCCATCGCCCGGATCCTCGAGCGCGAGGTCGAGGTCGATCCCCACCGGGTCTCCGCCCTGATCCGCGCGCCGCGGCGCGCGCTGCCGTCGGCCACCGATCGCTTCCTCCAGTCGATCCTGTCGAGCGCCATCGACGCCGACAAGATGGACTACCTGTGGCGCGACTCGGTCCACCTCGGCGTCCCTTACGGGCGCAACTACGACCGCGAGCGGCTCCTCAACGCCCTGACCCTCGACGAGGCGGGCGACAGCATCGCGGTGACCGACAAGGGCATCGTCTCGGCCGAGATCTTCCTCTTCTGCCGCTACACGATGTTCTCCGAGGTCTACTGGCACCACACGGTCCGGAGCGTCTCGGCGATGCTCGAGGCCGCGCTCGCCGACCTCATCGCTCGGGACAAGCCCGACCCGGTGGACCTGACCTCGCGGCTGATGGGGGTAGGCGACGACGAGCTGCTCCGGACCTTCGCCGCCGAGGCGGCCCCCAAGAGCGCCGGTGAGCGGCTGCTGCACGGGCTGACCGGGGATCGGCGGCGGCTCTACAAGCGGCTCGCGACGTGGTCGAAGGCCGACGTCGACGAGCACCGCCGCGAGCAGTGGCAGGCGCTCGCGGGGCTCGACCGGCGGCGCGAGCGGGCGCTCATCGCGAAGCTCTCGCGGAGCCTCGGCGGGACGAAGCCGCTGCCGCCGGGCGCGCTGCTCCTCGACGTCCCCCCGCGGGACAAGGATCGGATCCCGGATGTCGCGGTGCATCACGCGCGCGCCCGGGACGGGGCCGGCGCGTGGACGAGCCTGGCGGCGAGCTCGAACATCGTCCACGGCATCGCCCACGACTTCGTGGCGGTGGTGAAGAAGATGCGCCTCTTCGTGCACCCCGAGCACGGCCACCTGGTGGCGCAGCCGGGGCGGGTCACGGCGGCGGTGGACCAGGCGTTGACTGAGCTTTCGTGACGGTCCGGCCGGCGCGGGGCAGAGTGGCGGCGTGAAACCAAAGCTCTTCCGTGATCCGGTGCACGACACCATCGCCATCTCGCGCACCGGCGCCGCTGGCAAGCTCGCGCTGGCGCTCATCGACACCCGCGAGATGCAGCGCCTGCGGCGCATCCGACAGCTCGGGCTGAGCTACCTCGTCTATCCCGGGGCCGAGCACTCGCGCTTCGCGCACTCGCTCGGCGTGCTGTGGCTCGCCTGGCAGATCTCGGAGCGGGTGGCCCACAAGCTCGCGGTCGACGAGGAGGACCGCGTGCTCGCCGTCGCGTCGGCGCTGCTCCACGACGTCGGGCACGGGCCGTTCAGCCACGCCCTCGAGGCGGTGACCGGGGTCGACCACGAGGACTGGTCGCGCGCGCTGGTGCTCGACCCGGACAGCGAGGTGAACCGGACCCTGGTGGCCTTCGACGCGACGCTCCCGGAGCGGATCACGGCGGTGCTCGACAAGCGCGGGACGGCCGCGCCGTGGGTGAGCGACCTGGTGTCGAGCCAGCTCGACGCCGATCGGCTCGACTACATCCTGCGCGACGGGCACGCGACCGGGGTGCGCATCGGGAGCTACGACCTGGCGCGGATCCTGGCGCTGCTCGAGGTGGCCGACGGGCACCTCGCGGTCCACGCCGGGGCGCAGGAGGCGGTCGAGGGGTACCTCCTGGCGCGCTTTCACATGTACAAGCAGGTGTACCTGCACAAGACGAGCCGCAGCGCGGAGCGGATGCTCGAGGCCGCGCTCCGGAGGGCCGCCTTGCTGCATCGCAACAAGCACGCCTTCGGCTACTGGCCGGCGGGGGCGCTCGGGGCGCTCATCCTCGGTGAGGAGCTCGCCCCCGGGGCGTTCGCGCGCATCGACGACACCCACGTCTGGGTCGCGCTGTCCGCGTGGATGGACGACGGGGATCGGGTGCTGGCCGACCTGTCGCGCGGGCTCTGTGAGCGGCGCCTCTGGAAGCCGGTGGCGCTGCCGCCGAACGACGAGGGGCGGGCGCTCGAGCTGGTCGGGGCGGCCCGGTCGGTGGCGCGGGTCAAGGGCTTCGACCCGGACTTCGCGGTGCTCGTCGACGAGTGCGAGGACCCGCTCTACAAGCCGTTCACCGGCGTGGGCGCGCGCCGCGGCTCGATCCGCATCGTCGAGCCCGGCGGTCGCACCGCCTTCATCGAGGATCGCAGCGAGGTGGTGAAGATGCTCGGGCAGCTCACCCTGCGCCAGCGGCTGCTGTGCGTTCACCCGGCGCTGAAGCCGGCGATCGAGCGGCAGCTCTCGAAGGGCTGAGGTGGGGCGGACATTTCTTGCTCAAGATCATGCCCGGACCGACCGTAGTCTCCCCGATACAGCCCCGATACAGCCCCGTCACCCTGGATCACGACGATGAGCATCGCCCCAGAGCTCGCGGCCGACGACGCTGCAACGGTCTTAGCGTGCCCACTGCGGCTGCCGTGTGGTGCGGTGCTGTCGAACCGCATCGCTAAGGCGGCGCTGAGCGAGCAGCTGTCCGATCGCCACAATCGAGCCACCCCGGCGATCGTGAAGCTCTACGAGCGCTGGGGGAGGAGCGGCGCCGGGCTGCTGCTGACCGGCAACGTCATGGTCGACCCGCGGGCGCTCGAGGAGCCGCGGAACGTGGTCCTCGAGGACGAGCGAGACATCCTGACGCTGGCCCGCTGGGCGGACGCGGCCCAGGCCCACGGGGCGGCGTGCTGGGTCCAGATCTCGCACCCGGGGCGCCAGACCATGCGCACGCTGTCGCGCAAGCCCGTCGCGCCGTCGGCGGTGAAGATGAAGTTCGGCCGGGGGATGTACGCCAAGCCGCGCGCGCTGACCGAGGCGGAGATCGAGGAGATCATCGCGCGCTTCGCGCGGACGGCGGCCATCAGCAAGTCGGCGGGGTTCGCCGGGGTGCAGCTGCACGCGGCGCACGGCTACCTGATCAGCGCCTTCCTGTCGCCGCTCACCAACCGGCGTGAGGACGGCTGGGGCGGGAGCCCCGAGAAGCGGCGGCGCTTCATGGTGGAGATCCTGCGGGCGACGCGCGCGGCGGTCGGCCCGAGCTTCCCGATCGGGATCAAGTTGAACTCCGCGGACTTCCAGCGCGGCGGCTTCAGCGAGGAGGAGTCGCTGGCGACGCTCGCGCACCTCGAGGCCGAGGGGATCGATCTCGTCGAGATCTCCGGCGGCAGCTACGAGAACACGGTCATGATGGGGACGGGCGCGGTGCGCGAGAGCACGCGCCAGCGGGAGGCCTACTTCCACAGCTACGCCGAGATGGCGCGCGCCGTCACCAAGGTGCCCCTGATGTTGACCGGCGGCTTTCGGAGCCCGGAGGGGATGGTGGACGCGGTGGCGTCGGAGGCGGTCGACATGGTCGGCCTCGGGCGGCCGATGTGCGTTCAGCCCGAGCTCCCGGCGCGGCTCCTCGACGGGACCGCCGAGCCGCTGGTGCTCCCCCCGAAGCGGGTCGGCGTGCGCGAGCTCGACGCGATCCTCGAGGTCTTCTGGTACACCCACCAGCTCCACCGGATGGCCCGCGGCCGTGAGCCCGATCTGCGCCGCGGCCGCTGGCGCACGCTGATCGCGGCGCAGTGGTCGGTGCTGTCCGACAGCCTGCGGATGAAGTTCCGCCGCGAGCGGCGCTGACGCGATCCGACGGCGGGGTGGTGCGACACTTGTGCGGGTGGGACGCGCACACTCCCAGTGTCTGCAGGGTGTTGGTCGCGCTCCCCACCGGGATTTCGGGCGTCCTTGTGCGGGCCCTCGAGGGGCCGGCGAGACGCGACCATCACCAACGGGAACCGCCACGCCGGGAAGCAACTCCGGGCAGCGGCGGCCGCGAAACCACTCCTGGGCGGGACGCCCACACTCCCAGTGTTGTTTCCGATCACACCCGGGCGCGGCTGGTCGGTCGCGGCGATACGGGCTAGTTTCGGCGGCATGGAACACGACCGACCGCGCGCCACGCCCGCGCTGATCGCCCAGCGTCTCGGCCTCTATCTCGGCGTCGCCGCGCTGCTCGCGCTGCTCATCACCTGGGGGGACACCGGCACCTTCGTCGGGGGGGCGGCCTGGTCGGACGTCTTCTGGCCGCGCCTCGCCCAGCTCGGGATGATCGCGGTCATCCTGACGATGCAGCGCGTCGGCCTCTTGAGCGGCATCGTCACCGGCGTGGTCCTCGCCTTCACGGCGGTCGTCGCCTTCGAAGGGGAGATGGCCAGCTACTACTGGATCGGCGAGTTCTTCCTCCACGCCCTCAAGCTCATCATCGTGCCGCTGGTCGTGTTCGCCATGATCGTCGGCGTCACCTCCCTCGGGGACGTCCGTAAGCTCGGCCGCCTCGGCGGACGCACCGTCATCTACTATGTCCTCACGACCCTGGTCGCCGTCGTCATCGGCAGCGTGCTCGTCAACATCTTCCGCCCCGGTGAGGGCATCACCCTCGAGGGCGCCGGGCATGCCGCCGACAAGGCCGCCGCCGGCATCTCCGACCTCGTGCTCTCCTTCGTCGGCTGCACCGGGGACCCGGCGAAGGGGGGGACCTGCGACACGAACATCGTCGACTCGATGGCGAACCTCCGGATGCTCCCGATCATCGTCTTCAGCCTCGTCTTCGGCGCGGTCCTGACGACCATCGGAGACAAGTCCAAGCCGGTGCTCGCCTTCTGCGAGGGGGGCAACGACGCCATGATGAAGGTCGTCCACCTCATCATGCTGCTCGCCCCGGTCGGCGTCTTCGGCCTCGTCGCCGGGCGCTTCGGCACCGCCCTGGCCGAGCACGGGACCGAGACCTTCCTGCACGAGATCGGGGCGCTCGCCGGCTACAGCGGCACCGTCCTCGGAGGGCTCGCGATCCACGGCGTCGTGGTCCTGCCGCTCATCCTCTACTTCACGACCCGTCGCAACGTCTTGCGCTACGTGCGCGGCAACGGCGGCGTGCTGCTCACCGCGTTCTCCACCGCGTCGTCGGCCGCGACCATCCCGCTGACCCTCGAGGCGGCCGAGGAGGTCAACGGCGTCGACCGGCGCGCCGCCCAGTTCGTCATCCCCCTCGGCGCCACCGTGAACATGAACGGGACAGCCCTCTACGAGGCGGTCGCCGCGCTCTTCATCGCGCAGGCCTACGGCATCGAGCTGAGCTTCGCCGCTCAGCTGCTGGTCGTGGTGACGGCGACCCTGGCCGCCATCGGCGCCGCCGGCATCCCCGAGGCGGGCCTGGTGACGCTCGTCACCGTGCTCCACGCGGTCGGGCTCCCGACCGAGGGGGTCGGGCTGATCCTCGCCATCGACTGGCTGCTCGACCGCTTCCGCACCAGCGTCAACGTCTGGGGCGACGCCGTCGGCGCCGCGGTCATCGAGCGCTACGGGCTAGGCGCCCCGGCCCCGAGGCCGAACGACGGTTGATGCGCCGCGGGACGGATTCTGATAAGCCGCAGCGGGACCAAGTGGTTGATTTTGCTGCGTTGCAGCGGGGGTGGGCGTGGGGTTCAGCGAGTCGGACATCGGTGAGCAGCGCGGGCGCGTCGTGGTCGTCACCGGCGCGAACAGCGGCATCGGCTTCGAGACCGCCCGGGTCTTGGCCGAGCGCGGCGCGACGGTGGTGATGGCCTGCCGCAACCCGGACAAGGGCGAGGCGGCGGCGGCGCAGATCCGCGCGCTCGCGCCGGCCGAGGGCGAGGTGGCGCTGCTGCCGCTGGACCTGGCCGACCTCGCGTCGGTCGCGGGCTTCGCGCGGGCCGTGCGCGAGCGCTTCGACCGGCTCGATCTGCTGATCAACAACGCCGGCGTGATGATGCCCAAGCGGCGCGGCGAGACGGCCGACGGCTTCGAGCTGCAGCTCGGGACCAACCACCTCGGCCACTTCGCGCTGACCGGCGCGCTGCTCGAGCTGGTTCGTCGCACACCCGGCGCGCGCGTGGTGACCGTCTCGAGCCTCGCGCACCGCATGGGGCACATCGACTTCGAGGACCTCCAGTGGACGCGCAGCTACAAGCGCATGCCCGCGTACGGCCAGAGCAAGCTCGCCAACCTCCTGTTCGCGCGCGAGCTCGGCCGGCGGCTCGCGGCCGCGGGGGCCGACACCATCTCGGTCGCCGCGCACCCGGGCTACACGGCGACGAACCTGCAGAACACGGTGACCGCGTTCAAGCTGTTCAACCCGGTGGTCGGGCAGTCCGCGGCCCGGGGGGCGCTGCCGACCCTGTTCGCGGCGGTGTCACCGGGGCTGCAGAGCGGCGACTACTTCGGCCCCGGCGGTCCGTTCGAGCTCCGCGGGCGGCCAAGGCCCGCCAAGGTGTCCCAGCGGGCGCAGGATGAGGCCGTCGCAGCGCGCTTGTGGGCTGTCTCCGAGGAGCTCACCGGCGTGCGCTACGAGCTCGCGGCGAGCTCCCCGCCCGCGACGACGACGGGGTGATCGACGGCGAGGGCGACTGCCCGTGGTCGACTTCGCCGCGCAGCGGCGGGTGGACGCGGCGGAGCCGCCGGAGCAGTCATTCGAGCGGCGCGGCGGCAAAGCATGCGGGTCGAGGGGCTCCGCGCGCGGCGCTGAGCGGGTAGGGGGCGCGCGAACGGCGCGTACGTGCTTCTATGGCTTCGCTGGCTCGCTCCGGAGCCAGCGACAGCGACGCGGCCAGCGGCAGCGCTGGCCCCCGGCCACATCAAGGAACGCTCATGCGCCTGCCTCGCACCCCCGTCGGGTCCCGCCTCGCAGCGGGCCTCCTCATCGGCTCGCTCTTCCTCTCTCCCGCCGCGCGGGCGGACGAGCCGGTCCCCACCGCGCCCGCCGTCACCGCGAAGCCGTCCGGGCAGCTCCTCGTCCGCTACCGCCTCCATGAGGGGCACGACTTCGCCTCGGGCGGGGACAGGATCTTCGTGACGCAGCGGGCCCGGCTCGGCCTGCGCCTCGACTTCGGCGCCGCCGTCGGGGCCTTCGTCCAGCTCCAAGACGTGCGCGTCTGGGGCGAGGAGGGCGACACCCTCGGCGACTACTCCGCCGCGGGCCTCGACCTGCACCAGGGCTATATCGACGTGGGGGGGCCGGAGGGCATGACGCTGCGCGTCGGTCGCCAGGAGATCGGCTACCTGAACCACCGCCTCATCGGCAACGTCGGCTTCGTCGAGCAGGCGCGCTCCTTCGACGCGGCGCGCCTGTCCTACGCGGCGGACGCCCTCACCGCCGACCTCTTCTACGCGCGCACCCGCGACGGGGCGGACGCCGACTCCGCCGTCGCGACCGACGTCCTCGCCGGCTTCTTCCAGTACCGCATCGACCCGGCCTTCGTGCCGGCGCTGATCGCCGTCGTCGACATCTCCGGGCCGGCCGAGCGCACCCGCGTCACCGCCGGGCTGCACGCCACGGGCGCCCTCGACTTCGGGCTGAGCTACTCGCTCGAGGGCTACTACCAGGGGGGCAGCGCCGCCGGTGACGTGTCCTACGCCGCCTACCTCGCCGCCCTGCACGCGCGCTACACCTTGAAGTCGGTCGGCGTGAAGCCCTTCGTGGAGCTCTTCGCCGAGCTCGTCAGCGGCGACGACGACCCGGCCGACGCCGACGTGAAGACCTTCGACACGCTCTTCGCCACCAACCACAAGTTCTACGGCGAGATGGACTTCTTCCTGAACCTGCCGGCGAACACCGGGGGCCGCGGGCTGATGGACCTCGGCGCGACCCTCGGCGCCGCCCCGACCGACGACGTCACGGTCGCGCTGACCGCGCACCTCTTCAGCGCCATGGACGACCAGGGGGGCGACGGCGCCTTCGGCACCGAGCTCGACCTGAAGGCGACCTACAAGCCGTTCGACCACCTCGCCCTCGACCTCGTCTACGCGGTCTTCCTGCCGGGCGACGGCTTCACCGGCGGGGCGAGCAACGCGGACGCGGAGCACTTCGTCTACGCCACCATGGACGCGAGCTTCTGAGGCGCGGCGCGGCGGAGGCCCCGGATCCACCCCAGGGTTCGGGGCCTCGCCGTCACACGAAGGCGACGTTGCCCTTGCCGATGACCCGCTCGACGCGGCTGATGGCGTCGTCGTCGACCGCCATGCGCCAGGTGGCGGCGAGGCGCAGGGTGACCTTGCCCTGGGCCGGGACGTGGACGACGACATCGACAGGAACTGTGTCGCCCGCGCCTGCGGGGGCGAGCAGCTCCTCGAGGTGGGTCAGGTGGGCGCCGCCGACCACGTCCGCGGGGAGCGTCAGGCGCGCCCGGGACGTCCGGTCCGCGCGGGCCTCGCGCAGGGTCACCACGCTGTCGGCGCGGAGCTTGAGCTGCTTGGCGTCCCCCTCGCCCTCGCGGGTGACGCGAGCGGTGACGAGCAGCGGCTCGTCGGCGTGGAGGTAGGGCTCGAACAGCGGGTAGGCCTTGGTGAAGACGAGCAGCTCGACCCGGCCGGTCAGGTCCTCGAGGTTGATGAAGGCCATGCGCCCGTTGCCGCTCTTGGCGATGCGCTCGCGCAGATCGCTGATGACCGCGGCGACGGTGACCTCCTGGCGGTCCTCGATGTCGCCGAGGCGCGCGATGGGCGTCGCGCCGAGGCGGCGGATGTCGTGGACGTAGCGGTCGAGGGGGTGGCCCGAGACGTAGAAGCCGAGGCACTCCTTCTCGTAGCCGAGGCGCTGCTTGTCGGGCCACTCCTCGCGCAGCACCAGGGTGTCGCGGGCGGGCTTGGGGGGCGGGGTCGCCGGCTCGAGGGCGCCGAACAGGCTGAACTGGCCGGCCGCCTTGTCGCGCTGCACCGTCTGGCCGCGCTCGATGGCGCGGTCGAGCTCGGTCCATAGGCTCATGCGGGTGTCGCCGAAGCCGTCGAAGGCGCCGCACTTCACCAGCGCCTCCATCACGCGGCGGTTGACGCGGCGGAGATCGACGCGCTCGCAGAAGTCGTAGAGGTCGGTGAAGGTCCCGTCCTCGTCGCGGGCCTGCAGGATGGCCTCGACCGCGCCGCCGCCGACCCCCTTGACGGCGCCGAGGCCGAAGCGGATGGCGTTGTCGCCGGTGGTGAAGTCGCTGTCGGACTGCGCGACCGACGGGGGCAGCACGGTGATGCCCATCGAGCGCGTCTCGGCGATGAGGCGCACGACCTTGTCGGTGTTGTCGCCGTCCGAGGTCAGCAGCGCCGCCATGAACTCGACCGGGTAGTGGGTCTTGAGCCAGGCGGTCTGGTAGGTGATGAGCCCGTAGGCGGCCGAGTGGGACTTGTTGAAGCCGTAGCCGGCGAACTTCTCGATGGTGTCGAAGATGTCGGTCGCCTGGCCCTCGGGGACCCCGCGCTCGGCGCAGCCCTTGGCGAAGACCTCGCGCTGCTTGGCCATCTCCGAGGCCTTCTTCTTGCCCATCGCGCGCCGCAGGATGTCGGCCTGGCCGAGGCTGAAGCCGGCGAGCGCGCTGGCCGACTGCATGACCTGCTCCTGGTAGACCATGACGCCGTAGGTCTCTTTCAGGATGGTCGCGAGGTTCGGGTGCGGGTAGGTGACGACCTCCTCGCCGTGCTTTCGCCGGATGAAGCTGTCGACCATGCCCGACTGGAGCGGGCCCGGGCGGTAGAGCGCCACGGCGGCGATGATGTCCTCGAAGCAGTCCGGCTTGAGGCGGCGCAGGAGATCCTTGAAGCCCGAGGACTCGAGCTGGAAGACGCCGGTGGTGTCGCCGCGCATGATGTTCTCGAACACCCGCTTGTCGGCGAGGTCGATGAGCATGATGTCGAGCGGAGGCTCGCCGGCGCGCTTCTTCTTGGCGTTGATGAGGCGCAGGGCGTGGTCGACGACCGTCAGGGTCTTGAGCCCGAGGAAGTCGAACTTGACGAGGCCGGCCTCCTCGACCTCGTTCTTGGCGAACTGGGTGATGAGCGTCAGGGCGCCGTCGTCGGTGTGGACGGCGTAGAGCGGGACGTACTCCCACAGGGGCTTGTCGCCGATGACGACGCCGGCGGCGTGCATGCCCGGCTGGCGGTTGAGGCCCTCGAGGGTGCGGGCGTACTCGAAGAGCCGGGCGTAGCGGTCGTCCTCCTTGACGAGCTCCTTGAGGCGCGGCTCGGTCTCGAAGGCCTTCTCGAGGGTCATCCCGAGGTCGTCGGGGATGAGCTTGGCGGCGCGGTCGGCCTCGGCGAAGGTCAAGCCGAGCACGCGCGCGACGTCGCGCACGACGGCCTTGGCCTTCATCGTGCCGTAGGTGATGATCTGGCCGACGTTGTTGGCGCCGTACTTCTGCGTGACGTACTGGATGACCCGCTCGCGCTTGTTCATGCAGAAGTCGATGTCGAAGTCCGGCATCGACACGCGCTCGGGGTTCAGGAAGCGCTCGAACAGCAGGCTGTAGCGCAGCGGGTCGATGTCGGTGATGCCGAGGCTGTAGGCGACCAGCGAGCCGGCGCCGGAGCCGCGGCCGGGGCCGACCGGGACCCCGTTTTGTTTCGCGTAGTTGATGAAGTCCCAGACGATGAGGAAGTAGCCCGGGAAGCCCATCTGGTTGATGATCCCGAGCTCGAAGTCGAGGCGGGCGGCGTACTCGTCGTCGTCGATCGTGAGCCCCTGGCCGCGCGAGACGGCGACGCGGCGGGCGAGCCCCTCCTGGGCGAGGTGGGCGAGGTAGCTCTCCGAGGTGAAGCCGTCGGGGACCTCGAAGGTCGGCAGGAACGTCGTGCCCAGCGGGATCTCGACGTTGCACTGCGCGGCGATGGTGAGCGTGTTGGCCACGGCGTCGGGCAGATCCGCGAAGCGCTCGACCATCTCGGCGGCCGGGGCGAGGTCGAGGTCGTCGGTGATGCGCGCCGGCCCCTCCTGGTCGGCGACGGACTTGCCGAGCTGGACGCACATCAGGATCTCGTGGGCGGCCGCGTCCTCCTTCTTCGCGTAGTGGGCGTCGGAGCCGGCGACGAGCGGGATCTCGAGCTCCTCCGACAGGCGCACGAGGGCCTCGTTGACGCGGTCCTGCTCCTTGATGCCGTTCTTGATGACCTCGAGGAAGAAGCCGTCCGAGCCGAACATCCCCTGGTAGGTGCGGGCGAGGGTCGCGGCCTCGTCGTAGTCGCCGCGCAAGAGCGCCTGCGGGATCTCGCCCGACAGGCTGCCGGACAGGGCGATGAGGCCCTCTTTGCGCTCGGCGAGCAGCGCGCGGTCGATGCGCGGGCCGGGGGACTTGGCGGGCGCGTCCATGTAGGCGCGCGACAGCAGGTAGCAGAGGTTGCGGTAGCCCGTCAGATCGCGGCACAGCAGGACGATGGTGTAGGTCTTGCGGATCTCTCCGTCGTGCCGGTCGCCCGCGGTGAGGTTCACCTCGGCGCCGTAGATGGGCTTGATCCCGCCCTTCTTGGCGGCCTTGAGGAACTCGACCGCGCCGAAGAGGTTGTTGTGGTCGGTGATCGCGATGGCGCCGACGCCGTCGTCGACGGCGCGCTTGACCAGGTCGCCAATGCGCACGGTGGAGTCCAGCATGCTGAACTGGGTGTGCGTGTGCAGGTGGACGAACGACATGCGCGGTTGCCCCTCGGCGGTGATTGACAGAAGCGGCGCGGGGCCGTCATCCTGCCGCCCAGTCATGCGAAAGTACACCCCCGAACAACGCGGCGATCACCTCATCTGGCTGGACATGGAGATGTCCGGTCTCGACCCGGCGGAGTGTCGCCCGCTCGAGATCGCGACCATCGTCACCGACAGCGAGCTGAACATCCTGGCCGAGGGTCCGAGCCTCGTCATCCACCAGGAGGACGCGCTGCTCGACGCGATGGACAGCTGGAACACCGAGCAGCACGGGGCCAGCGGGCTCGTGGAGCAGGTGCGCCTGTCGACCATCTCCGAGGCGACGGCCGAGGCGATGACCCTGGCGTTCATCGCGGACTGGACCGAGCCCGGCGCGTCGCCCCTGTGCGGCAACTCCATCGGCCAGGACCGGCGCTTTCTGCGGCGCTACATGCCGAAGCTCGACGCCCACCTGCACTACCGCAACATCGACATCTCGACGATCAAGGAGCTCGCGCGGCGCTGGTACGAGATCGAGCCGCCGCCGAAGCGCACGACCCACCGCGCCCTCGACGACATCCGCGAGTCCATCGAGGAGCTGCGCTTCTACCGGCTCAACCTGTTCCGCAACGACATCGAGCTCTGAGCTCCCCGCTCGGAGCCCCTACGGGGTCTTGCGCTTGAGGGCGATGGCGGGGCCCGGGCCCTGCTGCATCGTCACGTGGTCGTCGTCGGCGAAGGTGAAGACGCCTTGGGAGGCGGGGCGGCCCGGCTCCTCCATGGTCACCTCGAGGGTGTCGCCGGTGTCCTCGGTCACCGTGTAGCCGACCTTTGAGCCGTCGTCGCTGGGGGTGGACGAGATCTCGCTCGGGCCGACCGTGAAGACGGTCTTCTCGAGCCCAGCCCTGAGCTGGGCGCCGGTCGCCGGGTCGCCCGCGACGAGCTCCTTCATCTTGGGGTCGAGCTCGACGGTCTCGTCGAAGTCGAGGGTCCACGTCCCCTGCAGGCGGGCGTGGTTGCCGCTCGGCGCCGCGGCCGGCGCGTTCGCCTCGCCCTTGGCCGTGGGCGCGGGGTCGGGCGCCGGGGCAGACTTGCTGCATCCGAGCGGGAGGGCGAGCAGCAGAGCGAGGGTGAGGTAGCGGATCAAGACGAGCTCCCAGCGGGGTTTGACGCGGCCATACCACGCGCCGCGCCGGCCCCGGACGGAAAGTCGCTGGGAGGCTCCGGCGCCGGTCGTCACGCGCGCGCCCTCCCGCGCACGGTGACCTCGGGCATGGCGCGCGCGTCCATGCCCCTTCGGAACACGGGGGGGGGCGCGCCTTCGGGGCGGCCCTGTGCGCGCGTTCTCCCCGCCATCACCCACCGCCGCGATCGATCTTTCCGGATCACGGCGGTGGGGAGTGGCGCAGGGGCCACCACGGTCGCTCTGAGCGTCTCCACCTCGCGGGACGAGATTTCCACTGAACGTCCGTCGAGCGAATTCGCCCAGCGACGCCGACTCCATAGGCGGCGTGCGGGCGCACCCCGTCGGCGAAGCCTATACGCATCCCCTGCGCCAGCGGGGGCGCGCCGCAGGCGGCGGGGGAGAGCGAGCGCAGGGGTGGTTGGAACGCCTCACCCCGAGGGTTCCCGCCGCGGGGCGAGCTTGCGAGCTCCGCGGTGGGAGGGGTGAGGCGTTGCACCGAGGCGCCCCGAAGCGAGCGCATTCGATCGTCAGCGGCGGCGGCCGCGCTGCAGCACCGTGTCGCGCTGCCAGTTCACGTCGTCGCGCTCGGGGTAGTCGACGGTGTAGTGCAGGCCGCGGCTCTCCTTGCGGATCAGCGCGCACTCGACGACGAGCTCGGCGAGCTGGGCGATGTTGCGCAGCTCGATGAGGTCGCGCGACAGGGTGAAGTCCCAGTAGTCGTCCTTGATCTCCTTGTTCAGCACCTCGACGCGGTGCTTGGCGCGGAGCAGGCGCTTGTTGGAGCGGACGATGCCGACGTAGTTCCACATCAGGCGCCGCAGCTCGTCCCAGGCGTGGGCGATGAGGACCTTCTCGTCGGGGTCGTGGGCGAAGCCGACGGTCCAGTCGGGGACGTCGGGGTCGAGGTTGGCGGGGGCGCTCTTGAGCAGCTCGTCGGAGACCTGGGCGGCGCGGTGGCCGAAGACCATCCCCTCGAGCAGCGAGTTCGACGCCAGGCGGTTGGCGCCGTGGAGGCCGGTGTGGGCGGTCTCGCCGGCGACGAGCAGGCCCTCGAGGCCGGTCTGCCCCCAGGCGTCGGACTGGACGCCGCCGCAGCAGTAGTGCGCCGCGGGGACGATGGGGATGGGCTCGGTGCGCATGTCGATGTTGAACTCGAGCAGCTGCGCGTGGACGCCGGGGAAGTGGTCCTCGAGGAAGGCCGCCGGGCGGTGGGTCATGTCGAGGAACATGCACTCCTCGCCGGTGCGCTTCATCTCGTTGTCGATGGCGCGGGCGACGATGTCGCGCGGGGCGAGGTCCTTCATGGGGTGGTAGCCCTCCATGAAGGCGGTGCCGTCGGCGCGGCGCAGGATCCCGCCCTCCCCGCGGCAGGCCTCGGTGATGAGGAAGTTCTTCGCCTTGGGGTGGTAGAGGCAGGTGGGGTGGAACTGGTAGAACTCCATGTTCACGACGGGGACGCCCGCGCGCCAGGCCATCGCGATGCCGTCGCCGGTCGCGACGTCGGGGTTGGAGGTGTAGGCGTAGACCTTGCCGGCGCCGCCCGTGGCGAGCATCACCGCCTTGCCGAGGAAGGTGTGGACCTGGTTGTTGTCGGTCTCGAGGGCGTAGGCGCCGAGGCAGCGGTCCTCGCCGGGCATGCCGAGGCGGCGCCGGGTGATGAGGTCGACCGCGTGGTGGTCCTCGAAGAACGTGATGTTCGGGTGGTCCTTCGTGGCGGCGATCAGGCCGAGCTGCACCGACAGGCCGGTGGTGTCCTTGGCGTGGACGACGCGGCGCGCGCTGTGGCCCCCCTCGCGGGTGAGGTCGAGGCGGCTCGGGTCGCCCTTGTCGTGGGTGAACTCGACGCCGAGGGCGATGAGCTCGGCGATGCGCGCGGGGCCCTCCTCGACGCAGATGCGGACGATGTCGGGGTGGGGGAGCTGGTCGCCGGCGACGAGGGTGTCTCGGACGTGCGCGTCGAAGCTGTCCGTCGGGTCCATCACGGTGGCGATGCCGCCCTGCGCCCAGCGGGTGTTGGTCTCGATGCGGGCGCGCTTGGTCAGGACCGCGACCGAGCCGCGCTCGGCCATCCGGAGGGCGTAGGTGAGGCCGGCGATGCCGCTGCCGATGACGAGGGTGTCGAATGAGTAGCGCATGGGCGCGATTTACGCACAGCGGCCGGCGGTCGCCAACGTTTCTGTCCGCCGGAGCCGGTCGCGCGCGCCACGGTTGAATCGCCGCCCTCAAGTGGTTGCAAGGAGGAAGATCTCCCGAACGCGGGCCTCCACGGCCTCGGTGGTCCACTCCGGGGGCTGGCGGCGCAGGTCGTCGGCCTTGAGCTTGCGCGCCATCCAGTGCATGGCGAGCGGCTGCTCGAGCTTCTGCTGCGGCGTCATCCGCCGATAGGCGTCGAGCTGGGCGGGGTGGAGCGTCTCGTCCCTGGGTGAGAGCCTGCCACGACGCGAGGGCGGACCGGGATGGGTTGTGCGCGACCGCGGCGTCGGCGCGATCGCCGCGCGCCGCGGGTCGCGCCGGGGATCGCGCCGTCCACGCCGTCGCCGCTCACGCTGACGCCTGCGATGGCCCGCGCCGGGAGGGGTCGCTGCGGCCGCGCGACCGCAGCGCGCCGGGCGCGGAGGTTTGCGCTCGGCCGGCGCGCGTGGCATCGGAGAGGGGTGCGTGCGCTACTCCTACTGATGGTCCTCGCCCTCGGGCTCCCCGCGGTCACCGCCGGCGTGGCGCGGGCCGAGACGTGGGCCTGCTACGACCGCAACCAGCCCAACGCGGCGCCGGTGTTCTCGAACACCAAGAAGAAGGGGATGCGCTGCGTGCTGTTCAGCCCGTCCCAGCCGTGGCCCAAGGCGACCAAGCCGGCGCCGAGGGACCCCGCAGGGCAGGGCGGGGCGGACGCGGCCGTGCGCGATGACGACGGCGCGCGGCCGGAGCGCTTCGCGCCGCCGCAGGCCCCCGCGGGCGGGATGGCCGATGAGCCGGCCCAGCGCGAGGGGCGCGAGGAGCTCTACGGGCCCTATATCGAGGAGGCGGCGCGCCAGTACGACCTCCCCGAGGCGTTCATCAAGGCGATCATCCGGATCGAGAGCAACTACAAATACCGCGCGATCAGCCCGGTGGGCGCGCAGGGGCTGATGCAGCTCATGCCGGTGACCGGCCGCGAGATGGGCGTGAGCGACCCGTGGGATCCGCGCCAGAACATCCTCGGCGGGGCGCGCCTGTTGCGCCTGCTCGCTAACCGCCACCGCGGCGACATGGTAAAGGTCCTGTCGAGCTACTGCTCCGGCAGCGGCGCGGTGCAGAAGAAGGGCGGTATGCCGAGCGAGGCAGCCGAGAGCTACGTCCGCGCCGTGCTGGACTACTACTATCAGTACAAGGCGCTGGACGCGCCCTAGGCAACGCCAGGGCGGCCGCTCGTATGCGCTACGGGCACGCGCGGATCAACTCCCGAGGACCGCCTCGATGGCGCTGGCGAGGCCCGTGACCATCTCGTCGACGTGGGCCTCGGTGATGATGAGGGGCGGCCCGAGCATCACGAGGTCGCCCTGCACGCCGTCGGCGCAGCCCTGGGAGTAGTAGACGATGAGGCCGTCTTCGAAGGCCTTGTGGTGGATGGCGCTCGCGACCTTGCGGGCCGGCGCGAAGGGGGCCAACGTGTCGCGGTCGGCCACCAGCTCGAGGCCGAGGAAGAGCCCGCGGCCGCGGATGTCGCCGACGTGCGGGTGATCGCCGAGGCGCAGGGCGAGCCGCTCTTTGAGGAGCGCCCCCATCGCGGCGGCGCGCTCGACGAGGCGCTCGCGCTCGAAGATGTCGAGGACGGCGAGCCCGGCCGCGGCGCCGACGGCGTGGTGGCTGAACGTGCCGCCGTGGTTGAAGTCCCCGTGGGCGAGGCGCAGGGCCTCGACGTCGTCGCCCTTGGCGGCGACGAAGCCGAAGGGGAAGTAGCCGCCGGCGGTGCCCTTGGACGACACGAAGATGTCGGGGACGACGTCCCAGTGCTCGAGGGCCCACATGCGGCCGGTGCGGCCGAGGCCGACCAGGACCTCGTCGGCGATGAGCAGGACGCCGTGGCGGTCGCAGACCTCGCGGACCGCGGGCCAGTAGGCGTCGTCGGGGACGGCGCCGCCGAGGCTCGCGCCGCTGATGGGCTCGGCGATGAAGGCGGCGACGCGCTCGGGGCCGGCGGCGAGGATGGTGGCCTCGAGCTCGGCCGCGTACTCGGCGCCGGTGCGCGGGTCGCGGTAGGCGTATGGGGGCGAGACGTGGGGGCGGTCGACCAGCATGCCGAGGAACGGCGCGCGCATCCCGGGGCGGCCCGAGACGGCCAGCGCGCCGAGCGTCATGCCGTGGTAGCTCTGGCGGCGCGAGAGCACGATCGTGCGGTCGGCGTGGCCGCGGGCGAGCTGGATCTGGCGCGCGAGCTTGAGCGCCGCCTCGACGACCTCGGAGCCCGACGAGAGGAAGAAGAAGCGCGCTGCCGGCAGCGGCACGAGCGCGGCGAGCCGCTCGGCGTACTGCTCGATCACGTCGGCGGTGAACATGGTCGCGTGGACGTAGGCGGCGGTCTCGAGCTGCCGCGTCATGGCGTCGATGACCTCGCGGCGGCCGTGCCCGACGTTGACGACGATCGGCCCGCCCGAGGCGTCGAGGTAGCGCTTGCCTTGCTTGTCCCAGAGGTAGACGCCGCTCCCGTGGGAGATGGCGGGCCGCGCGTGGCCCATGGAGCGGTAGAAGACGTGCCCTCGTGGGTGGGCGAACAAGACCTCGGACATCGCGGCACCTCGCTGTGTGCGAGGCCCAACCTGCCCACCACCGGCGCGGACTTCAAGCGGTCGTTGGGGAGGCGGCGTCGATAGCGCGGCGAGTGGTGCGGCGCGCTCGGATCGAGCCCACGGTCCACCACCTCACCCAACCGCGGGCCATGGCCGGGGCGCGGCTGATCATGCAGCACGCCCCGCGGCGCTCTCGCCGGTGACACGCGTCAACCGGGCCGGGCGGCGCGGCCGACGCGCGGGCGTCGGTCGGACCTCACGCGGGCTCTATCCCCCAAGAAGTTGTGTGGATCTTGCCCCGCGTTTCGGTATGAGGGGTCCAACGGGCGGCGGCGGATGCTGCCCGTTTCCCCCGGAGACCCGTCATGCCCTTCGCTCGCTTCCTCTCGGCCCTCGCCCTCGTCGCGATCGTGGCGTCTCCCGCCGCAGCCGTGGACGTGTTCGGCGCCATCAGCACCGACACGACCTGGACCGCGGCCAGCTCGCCGTACAACCTCACGTCGGACGTCACCGTCCAGAACGGCGCGACGTTGACCATCGAGCCGGGCGTCGAGGTGCGCGTCGCCGACGGCAAGAAGCTCACCGTCAACGGCGGCATCGTCGTCGCGGCGAGCGCCGGCAGCCCGGTCGTCTTCAAGAGCGCCGCGGCCACCCCGGCCGCGGGGAAGTGGGGCGGGATCCTCCTCGCGAGCGGCTCGGGGGCGGCCTTCGATCACGTCTCGATCCTGCACGCGAGCACTGGCCTCACGGTGACCGCGCCGGCGACCGGCGCGCACGCGCTGTCGCACCTCGCGATCAGCGAGTACAGCTCCCGCGGCGTCTACCTCACGGGCGGCACCCAGACCTTCACCGACCTGACCCTTCGGTCGCTGGCGGGCAACACCACCGGCGTCTACGCGACCACCGCCGCCCTCACCATCTCGGGCGGCAGCATCATCGGCGGACAGACCGGGGTCAGCGCGACCAACTGCGACGTCTCCCTCGACCACCTCGTCATCGCCAAGACCACCGCCGACGGCCTCTACGCTTACGCGACCAACTCCTCAAGCTACACCATCGCCGTCGACCACTGCACCTTCTGGGGCAACGTCGACGCCATCCAGCTCCAGATGTCGAGCTACTACTACCAGAGCCTCACGATCGAGGCGTCGATCTTCGAGGACAACGGCTACGTCGTGCGCGACGCGGGCGGCAACTACCGCTCCGCCTTCGCCCGCTTCTCGAGGAACGTCTGGAGCGGCGCCATGAGCACCGGGGCGAACTCGCCCTCAGTCAACACCGAGAACCTCAACTACGCCGCGCTGCTCGCCGACACCGACAACGACGACTACGCCCCCACCGAGCGCTCCCCCGCCCGCTACCTCGCCCCCACCAACCCGACCTTGACCATCGGCGCCGTCCCCTTCGCCGGCGCCCCGAGCCCGGCCGGCGTCCACGGTTTCTGGTACGCGAACAAGACCTTCGCCGCCGACTCCGTCACCGAGGTGGCGGGCGACGTCATCATCACCCGCGGCGTCACCATGACCTTCCTCCCCGGCGCGCAGCTGCGCATGGTCAAGAACGTCGACGCCATGAAGGGCGGCAAGAGCGCGACCCGCGTCGAGCTGCGGGTCGAGGGCACCCTCGAGGCGGACGGGACGCTGTCCAAGCCCGTGCGCTTCACCTCCGCCGCCGACACCCCGGCCCCCGGCGACTGGTACGGCATCGTCATCGTGTCCGACACCGAGGCCTTCAACGTCTCCCAGGTCGACCTCGGCTACGCCATCCGCGGCGTGACCCTCGAGGACAACGACCACATCGTGGCCGGCAGCGTCATCCACGACTGCAGCGACGCCGGCGTCTGGATCAGCGGCGGCACGCCGAACGTCGAGCAGGTCGAGCTCGCCTACAACCGCCGCGGCATCTACGCCGAGAGCACCACCGACCTCGACATGCTCGACGTCGACATCCACGACAGCGCCGAGAAGGGCGCCTACTTCCAGAACGCGGTCGTCACCTGGCGGATCGGGCGCGTCTACGACAACGCCAGCTCCGGTGTCTACGCCGCCGCGACGACGAGCGGCACCTACCCGATCGCGCTCGAGCACCTCACCATCGCGAACAACGCCGGCTCGGGCGTCGAGATGGTCATGACCAGCTACTACTCGCAGTCGATGCACCTCGTCGACTGCTCGGTGACCCACAACACCAGCTACGGGCTGCGCGAGAGCGGCGGCAACTACCGGACCGCGACCTACTGCACGACCTCGAACCTGTGGGGCAACGCGTCGCAGACGTCGGGGGTCTCGTTCAGCGGGACCAACACCTGCTTCGCCGAGAACCCGCTCTACGCCGACCTCGATGCGCGCGACTTCGCCCCGACCACCCACTCGCCCAACCGCCACCGCGGTCAGGGCGGCGGGCTGATCGGCGCCGTCGAGTACGACAACGTCGACGGCCCGCACCTCGAGGGCTGGCTGTGGGAGGACTTCACCTTCACCCAGGCCGGCTCGCCCTGGCCGATCCTCGGCGACATCACGGTCCCCGACGGCGTCACCGTCACCTTCGAGCCGGGCGCGCGCCTCGAGTTCGTCCCCAAGGCGGACGGCATGGGCGGCGGCGTCAGCACCAGCCGCGCCGAGCTGCGCGTCCTCGATGGCGGGGCCGTGGTCTTCGACGGCGGCGGCGACCCGATCGTCTTGACCTCCGCGACGGACGCCCCGATGCCGGGCGACTGGTACGGGATGCGCCTCGACGACGCCGGCACCTCGGTCATCGACAACGTCCACGTCGAGTACCCGAGCTACGGCCTGTGGGCCGTCGGCCCGACCGCACCGTCGGTGGTCGACACGCTGTTCCTCTACCACCAGAACTACGGTGTCTACGCCGACACGGTCACCGCGACCCCGGGCCTCGACGTGCTCGCGACCCGCGTCATCGGCCCCGGCACCGGCACCGGCGTGTTCTTGGCCAACTCGAACGCGCGCGTGCGCTCGTCCTACGTGACGCACCACGCCACCGGCGTCTACTCCCAGCGCACGACCTCCGGGACGTCCACCGTCTACGTCATCAACAACACGATCGTGCACCACACGACCGGCGTGCAATGGGTCATGACCAGCTACTACACGCAGTACATGTACGTGCAGAACAACGTCATCGCCTACAACACCTCCCGGGCGGTCTACGACTCCGGCGGCAACTACAACACGACCGACTACCTCAAGAACAACGACTACTGGTCGGTGAGCGGCACGACCGGCTCGTTCACGACCAACACCGGCAACGTCACCAGCGACCCCCTCATCGAGGACGACGACTGGGACGGCTTCCCGCGCTGGTGGGACGGCAAGCTCTGGGCCGAGTCCCTGGCCATCAACGCGGGCCTCGACAGCGCCGATCAGCTCCCCTCCCGCGACCTCGCCGGCAACCCGCGCAAGATCGGCAGCCACGTCGACATCGGCGCCTACGAGCACGACCCCGCCGCCAACCAGGAGCCCCGGGCCGACGCCGTGACCGACTCCATCATCGTCCCCATCGGCGAGGCCTTCGCCCTCGACGGCTCCGCCGCCTACGACCCCGATGGCACCATCGCGTCCGCCTACTGGACCATGAGCGACGACACCGTCACCGCCGGCCAGTCGGTCACCCACATCTTCGCGACCGCCGGCAACACCCAGTGGGCCTACCTCACCATCATCGACGACGACGGCGCCGAGGATCACGCGCTGGTCAGGGTCAACGTCGACATCCGTCCCATCGCCGACGCCGGCCCCGCGGTCTTCCAGGACGAGGGCCCGGGCGAGGAGGTCTTCTTCGACGGCACCCTGTCGACCGACCCCGACGGCACCGTCGTCGCCTGGGCCTGGGACTTCGGCGACGGCACCCCCATCTCGAACCTGCCCAGCCCGCGCCACAACTACCTCAGCGCCGGCCTCTACACCGTGACCCTCACCGTCACCGACAACGAGGGGCTCACCCACAGCGACACCACGCTGGCCACCGTCTACGGCACCAACGACACCGTCGGCCCCCTCATCCAGCACACCGAGATCGCCAACGGCCAGCCGATCAACGTCGCCGTTACGGTGCAGGCCGACGTCCGCGACCCCTCGGGCGTCGCCAGCGTCACGCTGCTCTACCGGCCCATCGGCGCCATCGTCCCGAAGTTCGTCAGCCTCGCCAAGGTCGGGACCTCGAACATCTACCAGGCGGTCATCCCCGCCGTGGACGTGACCGCGGCGGGCGTCCAGTACTGGTTCATCGCCACCGATGGCGCCAGCGAGCCGAACTCGTCCACCGCCCCCGTCGGCGCCCCGGACGCGGCCATCTTCGACTTCCTCGTCGTCGGCGACCCCGATCCGCCGGTCGTCACCCACATCCCGATCACCGACGGCCAGCCCCCCGGCGCCGCGGTCACGGTCACCGCGACCATCACCGACGCGACCGGCGTCGCGGGCGCCAACCTCTACTTCCGCCCCCTCGGCGGGACCTCCTTCGGCGCCGCCCCGATGGCCAAGATCACCGGCAACACCTGGACGGCGCTGATCCCGGCCTTCATCGTCGCGAGCCCCGGCGTGCAGTACTACATCGAGGCCACCGACACCTCGCCGATCCCCAACACCGGCAACACCCCAACGGGCGCGCCGACGACGCTGTGGAGCTTCGCGGTCGGCTCCGGCGACACCACCCCGCCGATCATCGCCCACACGCCGGTGGCCGATGACCGCCCCGCCGGCGCCGCCGTGGCGCTCAGCGCCAGCGCCGCCGACAACAAGGGCGTCTCGAGCGTCACCCTCTACTACCGCGTGACCGGCGACACGGCGTTTAGCACCCTGCCGCTCACCCCCGGCGGCGGCACCTCCTGGAACGGCGCCGTCCCCGCGACCGCCGTCACCACCGCCGGCGTCGACTACTACCTCGTCGCCGCCGACGCCGCCGGCAACACCGCCGCCTCCCCGGCGGACGCCCCGGCGACCGTCCACCACTTCACCGTCAAGGCGGTCGACAACCAGCCGCCGACCATCACCCACACCCCGATCGCGAACGGCCAGCCCCAGGGGATCTCGGTCCCGATCAGCGCGACCATCACCGACCCGTCCGGGGTCTCGAGCGCGCGCCTCTACTACCGCCCGACCGGCTTCCCGTCGTTTCAGGAGGTCGTCCTGAGCGCCACCGGCGGCGACACGTTCACCGGCTCGGTCCCGAGCTTCGCCGTCGGGCCGCCGTCGGTCGAGTACTACCTGCGCGCCATCGACGGCGCCGGCAACAGCGGCAACCTCCCCACCGCCGGCGCGTCGGGGCCCTACACCTTCACCGTGCAGGGCGCCGCCGACGTCACCCCGCCGACCATCGTCCACGACCCGGTCACCGGCCCGGTGAACGCCGGCGAGAGCGTGGCGCTGAGCGTCATCGTCTTCGACGACAGCGGCGTCGCCAGCGTCGTCGTCTCCTACCGCAAGGTCGGCGCGACCGGCTGGAGCACCCTCACCCTGACCGGCGACGGCGCCCAGACCTGGACCGGGACCATCCCGGGCGCGGCCATCCTCGCCCCCGGGGTCGAGTACTTCGTCACGGCCACCGACGGCGCGACCGCGGCCAACACCCGCACCGCGCCGGCCGCCGGCGCCACCGGCCCCTACGTCTTCAACGTCGTCGTTCCCGACACCGCCGCCCCGGTCATCACCCACACGCCGGTGACCAGCGTCGCCGCCGGCGCCGCCCTCGTCGTGACCGCCAACGTCACCGACGACGTCGGCGTGGCCTCGGTGATCCTCTACTGGGGCGCCGACAGCGCGAGCCTCGTCAGCGTCCCGATGACCCACGGCGCCGGCACCACCTGGAGCGCGACCGTCGCCGCCGGCAGCATCCCCGGGGGCGCCGTCACCCTGCGCTACTACCTCGCCGCCAGCGACGCCGCGGGCAACGCCTCCTCCGCCGGGACCGCCGGCAACCCGCACCTCGTCGCGGTCGTCTACCCCGACACCGTCGCGCCGACCGTCACCCTGAGCGCCGTCCCGAACGGGCAGCCGGCCGGCGTCGCCGTCCCGGTCACCGCGACCGTCGTCGATGACACCGCGGTCACCGCGGCCACCCTCTACTACAAGAAGACGGGCGCGAGCTCCTACGCCAGCGCGGCGATGACCGCCGGTGCCAACAACACCTTCACCGCGACCATCCCCGCCGGCACCGTCGCCACGCCCGGCGTCACCTACTACGTCGCCGCCTCCGACGCCGCCGCCAACACCGGCTACGGCCCGGCGACGGCGCCCGGCACCCCGGCGACCTTCACCGTCGCCGCCGTCGACGGCGCCGGCCCGACGCTCGCCCACACCGCGCCCGCCGGACCGGTGAACGCTGCGACGAGCCTCCCGCTCACCGTCACCGCCAGCGACCCGAGCGGCGTCGCCTCGGTCCGCCTCCACTGGCGCACCGCCGGCACCTCGACCTTCACCGAGGTCGCCATGACCGGCGCCGGTGGCACCTGGTCGGCCACCATCGCGGCCGTCGCGGCCCCGGGCGTCGAGTACTGGTTCGACGCGACCGACACCCCCGGCAACACGGCGAAGCTGCCGACGACCGCGCCCACGGGCCTCTACAGCGTGGCGGTGATCGTCCCCGACACCACCGGCCCGACCATCGCCCACGAGCCCATCGCCGACGGCGCCACCCCGGGCACCCCGGTCGCCATCGAGGCGATCGTGACCGACGCCTCGGGCGTCGCGTCCGCCTCGCTCCACTACCGCAAGAAGGGGACCACGGGCGCGTACATCGCCGTCACGCTGAACCCGGGCGCGGCCGGCGCCTGGACCGGCGTCATCCCCGGCGCCGCCGTCCAGTCCCCCGGGGTGGACTACTACCTCGCCGCGACCGACCAGGCTCCGGCGGCGAACGTCGCGACGAGCCCCGCCGGCGCGCCGACCACGGTCCACAGCTTCACCGTCGGCTCGGTCCCGACCGACACCACGCCGCCGGTCATCGTCCACACCCCGGTCAGCGGCAGCCACACGGCGAGCCAGGCCGTCGCCCTCACCGCCACCGTGACCGACGCGTCCGGCGTCGGCGCCGTGCGCGTCCACTTCCGGGCTCAGGGGGACACGAGCTGGCTCGTCGCCTCGCTCAGCGCGGGGACGAACAACAGCTGGACGGGCTCGATCCCGGCGCTCGCGGTCGTCAGCCCCGGGGTCCAGTACTACCTCGAGGCCGTCGACGCCTCGTCGTCGGCCAACGCGGCGATGAGCCCGGCCACCGCGCCGACGACCTACCACAGCTTCAGCGTGACCGCGGCGCCCACCGACACCACCGCGCCGACGCTGGTCCACACCGCCGTCACCGCGACCCAGACGGCGGGCGCCTCGGTGAGCGTCACCGCGACCGCGACCGACGCGTCCGGCGTCGCCTCGGTGAGCCTCTACTTCCGCACCCAGGGTGAAGCGAGCTGGCTCTCCGCCGCGCTCACCCACGGCAGCGGCGACACCTGGAGCGGGGCCATCCCGGCGTTGGCCGTCGCGAGCCCCGGGGTCCAGTACTACCTCGAGGCGGTCGACGCCTCGCCCGCGGCCAACAAGGCGAAGAGCCC
>PHBI01000264.1 GCA_002841945.1 Deltaproteobacteria bacterium HGW-Deltaproteobacteria-14 | reverse complement strand
CGGCGGCCTGAGCCCGGTCGACGGCCGCGCGGGGACGCCCGGTTCGGTCGGCGCGTCGGCCAACCTGAAGAGCTTCTGATGTCTGGGGGACACGCGATGCACACGATGATGAACCGGACGGTTCGCTCGAGCGCGCTCGGCGGTCTCGCTGGGCTGCTGGTGATGATGATGATGCCCGCGCTCGGCGGCTGCCCGAACCGCGACTCGCGCGACGTGAACCAGCGCACCGTCGAGGGGTGCGCCGACGGCGCCTGCGCCTGCGTCTTCAGCGACGAGTGCCCGGGCGAGCTGCAGTGCGTCAACGGCGCGTGCGCGGCGGAGATCGTGATCGGCGACGTGCTCGACGCGAGCGACGGCGACACCGCCGACGCCGCGGACAGCGGCGGTGGGGACGTCGCGGCGGACACCGGCGGCGCGGACACCGGCGGCGCGGACACCGGCGCGGCGGACACCGGCGCGGCGGACACGCAGGCGGACGCGACCAGCACCGCGGGCTTCGGCGAGTTCTGCGAGCACAACACCCAGTGCGCCTCGGGGTGGTGCGTGGACTCGCCGAGCGGCGGCTACTGCTCGCACACCTGCACCGAGGGCTGCCCGCCGGACTGGGTGTGCAAGACGGTCGGCGGCTTCATCGACCCGATCGAGCTCTGCGCGCGGGACGAGAACCGCCTGTGCGGCGCCTGCGAGGTGGACGACCAGTGCGGCGCGGCCGGGGGCAACCGGTGCCTGGACATCGGCGGCGGGCGGTTCTGCGGGCGCGACTGCGAGACGAGCCCCTGCCCTTCGGGCTACGACTGCATGTCGTTGACCCTGAGCGGCGGCGTCGCAACGCAGCAGTGCGTCCCCCAGAACGGCACCTGCGACTGCACCCCGGTCAACGCCGGGCTGGTCAAGACCTGCACCGCGACCAACGGCTGGGGGACCTGCCTCGGCAGCGCCGTGTGCGACCCCACCCAGGGGTTCGTGAACTGCACCGCGCGGACCCCGGCCGAGGAGGTCTGCAACGGCGCCGACGACGACTGCGACGGCCAGACCGACGAGGGTCAGGCGCCGACCGCGTGCGAGCGAAGCAACGACTACGGGACCTGCACCGGGACCGAGACCTGCCAGGGGCCGGCTGGGCGCGTGTGTACGGCGCACGAGCCGGGGGCCGAGGCGTGCAACGGCGTCGACGACGACTGCGACGGGCTGACGGACGAGGACTTCGTCGACGACAGCGGCACCTACTACACCGTGGAGCACTGCGGGGCGTGCGGGCAGAGCTGCGCCGAGAAGTTCGACCACGCCGACGCGGTCGCGTGCGACGTCAGCGGCGAGGCTCCTGCGTGCCGGCTGGTGTCGTGCCAGACCGGTTTCGTGCTGTTCAACGAGGCGACCTGCATCAGCGAGAACGCCACGCTGTGCAACCCCTGCGCGGGCGACGCCGAGTGCTTTGGCGAGCAGTCGCGCTGCCTCGCCCCGAGCGACACCGACCCGCGCACCTTCTGCGGGCGCGACTGCTCGGGCGGGAGCGGCTTCACCACGGGCTGCCCGGCGAGCTACGCGTGCGTGAGCGACCCCGGCGGCGTCGGCGGGGCGTCGCAGTGCCTGCCGGTGACCGGCAGCTGTGACTGCACCCAGGCCAACGCCGGGCAGGTCAAGGCGTGCATCCGCGACAACGCCCTCGGCACCTGCTTTGGCCAGGAGACGTGCGACCCGGCGACCGGCTGGGGGAACTGCTCGGCGCCGGAGCCGTCGATCGAGATCTGCAACGGCGTCGACGACGACTGCGACGGCTTCCTCGACGAGGACCAGGCGGTGGGCGCCGCGTGCGAGAACGGCAACGACTTCGGCACCTGCACCGGCGTGACGCTGTGCGCGGGGTCGGCCGGGATCATCTGCACCGCGGCGACGCCCGCGGCCGAGGTGTGCGACGGCGTCGACAACGACTGCGACGGGGCCCGCGACGAGGGCTTCGCGACCGTGGTCGGGGGCGCGCTGAAGTACGGCATGTCGGCCGAGCACTGCGGCGCATGCAACTACGCCTGCCCCCCGGTGGCGCACGGCGAGGTGGCGTGCGACCCGGTGCCTTCGGTGCCGCGCTGCACCGTGGTGGCGTGCGACGAGGGCTTCTACCCGCACCTCGGGGCGACCTGCCTGCCGGTGCCGACCGCGAACCAGTGCGCGCCGTGCAGCGGCGCCGGGGACTGCCAGGGGCCGGGGGATCTGTGCGTCGACGAGGCGGGCTCGGACGCCGGGTTCTGCGCGCGGGACTGCAGCGCCGGGGCCATCTACGGGACCGACGCCGCGCCGTGCACCGGCGCCCTGGGCGAGCAGGGGTGCTGCCCCGCGGGCTCGACCTGCGAGGACGGCGGCGCGGGGGCGCGGGTGTGCCGGCCGCTGTCGGGCTCGTGCCGCTGCGTCGAGGACGGCGCGGTGACCTCGTGCACGAACACGAGCGCCTTCGGCACCTGCGTCGGGACACAGACCTGCCACCTCGCGGGGGCGAGCCCGGGGCTCACGGCGTGTACGGCGCCGACCCCGAGCGTCGAGATCTGCGACGGCGCGGACAACGACTGCGACGGCCTCTACGACGCCGCCGACGACTCCCTCGACCTGACCTCCACCCCGAGCGGGCAGGCGGCCTGCGACAACGGCCCCGGCTGCGTCGGGGCGTGGGGGTGCGTCGCCGGCGGCTGGCAGTGCAGCGCAGCAGAGTCGACCCCGGAAATCTGCGACGGTCGCGACAATGACTGCGATAACGTGATCGACAACGGTTTTCGCAACGCAACAAGCGGGCTCTACCTGGGCGCCCACCACTGCGGCGGCTGCGGGCTCGACTGCGACCTCATCGTGGCCCACAGCGCGGGGACGACCTGCAGCCTGGTCGCGGGGGCGCCGACGTGTCTGGCGACGTCCTGCGCGGCGGGGTACTTCCCCTTCGACGGCGGGCGGACCTGCCTGGCGCTGCCCGATAACCTCTGTCAGGCGTGCGGGGTGGACGCGGACTGCCTCGTCGGCTCGAGCCGCTGCGTGCAGACCGGCGCCGAGTCGTTCTGTGCGCGCTCGTGCGCGGCGGACTCGCCCTACGGGACGAGCTGCCCCACGGGCTACAGCTGCCAGCCGGGCGCGGGCGGGACGTCCTTGTGCCAGCCCGAGTCCGGCACCTGTCAGTGCGGGCCCGAGCAGGTGGGCGTGGCGCGGGCGTGTCCGGTCGGGGCGTGTACGGGGCTGCAGCAGTGCGAGGCGTCGGCGGGGGCCTACGCGTTCACGGCGTGCAGCGCGGTCGGCCTCATCCCCGAGGTGTGCGACGGGGTCGACAACGACTGCAACGGACAGACGGACGAGGGCTTCCTGGTCGGCGGGGCGTACACCACCGACGAGGACTGCGGCGTGTGCGGCAACAACTGCCTGCTGCGGTGGTCGCAGGCGACCGACCACGCCCTCGGGGAGTGCGGCGGCGGCGCGACGCCGGCGTGCGTCATCGCGCAGTGCACGACCGAGGTGGTCGGCGCGCAGACCTTCGAGTGGGTGAACACCAACGGGCGCGACGGCGACGGCTGCGAGTGCCGCCGGCTGCAGGGCAACACCACCAACGACCCGCCGGACGTGGACTTCGGCGGATATCCGACGCCGGCGACGGTGTACGTCGACGCGAACTGCGACGGGGTGGACGGCGTGATCGCTGACGCGCTCTTCGTGAGCGCGGGCAACGCCCAGGTCGGAGACGGCACCATCGCCAACCCGTATCGGACGATCGGCCAGGCGCTGGCTGCCTTCGCGGCCTCCGGCAAGGACTACATCCTGGTCACCGGAGGCGACTACGAGGAGAGCCTGCAGCTCACCGCCGGGGTCGCGCTGCACGGCGGCTACGCGCCGGACTTCCGGAGCCGCAACGTGGCGACCTTCGAGACGCGGATCCTTGGGCCCGAGCCCGACTTCCTCGGCTCGACGGTGGTGCCCGGCGCGGTGTACGCGAGCGGCATCACGGCGCCGACGGTGCTCTCGGGCTTCGTCATCCGCGGCTACGACGTCGGGGCGGTGCCGACGGCGGCGTCGGCCACGGGGTTCAACTCCTACGGGCTCTACGTGGTCGACAGCGACGCGTCGCTGGTGGTCGCGAACTGCCGCATCGCGGGCGGGATCGCCGGCGACGGGGCGGCCGGGGCGCCGGGCGGCAACGGCTTCGGGGCGGCCTCACCCGGCGGCGCCGCGCTGTCCGGGGGCAACGGCCAGAGCGTCGAGAACAGCGGCGGCGACTGCACCGCGGCCGGGGCGTGCCCGGCGGGGACCCAGCGCAACGGCGGCGCCGCGGGGACGAACGC
>PHBI01000052.1 GCA_002841945.1 Deltaproteobacteria bacterium HGW-Deltaproteobacteria-14 | reverse complement strand
CCCCGCCGGCACGCGCGGGTCGATCAGCGTCAGGTACAGCGCCCCGAGGCGCCCCCCGACGTGCACCAGCTCGACGAAGCGCGCCTCGTGCGGCGGGTCGACCACCGCCGCCGTCGTCGCCTCCCAATATCCTGTGGCGCCATCGGTCCCCGCCGCGCAGCGCCCGGCGTCGGACGCCGCGAGCGCCGTCCCGTCGGGGCAGATGGCGCGCACGTCGTTGTCGTGGGTGTGGCCGGCGAGGTGCGCGATGACCCGCCCGCTCGCGGCCAGGGTGCGCCGCAGCTCCGTCGCCGTCATTGGCTCGACCGGGTCCGACACCCAGCGGTCCAGGATCGCCTGAACGCTCGGGTCGAGGGCTCCGAGGACCCGCAGCTGCGCGACCCCGGACGTCGTCTCGAGGCTCCACGAGGGCTGGTGGCTAATAACGATCAGCGCGACGCCGTCTGCCTCCGCGCGCTCGAGCTCGGCCTCGAGGAAGGCGATCTGGTCAAAGCGCGGGTCGTCGAGCAGGTCCTCGCGCACCACCCCACCCTCGGACGGCCGCGCCAGGATCCCCTGGTCCCCGCCGGTCCCGATCGGGCCGAGCGCCAGCGCCAAGACGCGGAGCGGCAGCCCCGGCACCGGATCCCACGTGTACCAGGGCGTGCAGACCGCCACCGCGTCGGCCCCGTAGCCGTGCCCCGCCGGCAGCCCCGGGGCCGCGTGTATCGCCCCCACGAAGCTGCACTGGTCCATCCCGGCGCGCGCCTCGTCCGCCGGGACGTCCGCCGGCTCGAGGTCGCGCAGCAGCTCGTCGCCGGCCAGCTGCGTCGGGTCGAACCAGCCGTCCGCGCGCACCGCGAACGCGGCGCGCAGCGCGTGCGGGAACCACGCGTTGTGGTGAGCGGCGGTCGGCACCTCGGGCAGGCGCAGGTCCAGCGACTCGAGGACGTCGACGACCCGCTCGAGGGCGTCCGCGTCGAGGGTGTAGAGGTCGTGGATGAGGCCCTGCGGGAAGTTGCCGTTGACCTGGAAGTCGTGGTTGCCGAGCACCGCCACCCACGGCGTCCCCGCGGGGAGCCCGGCGGCCACGAAGCCGTCGAAGGCGTCGTTGTCGGGCCCGGCGACGACGTCGTCGCGGGCGCCGCTGTCGACCGAGAGGCTCCCGCCGCCGAGGACCGCGAGGAACCAGGAGAGCTCGTTGTGCTGGCCGTTCTCGACGGCGTCGCCGAGGATCAGCGCGGCGTCGAAGGGGCGCGGCTCGGCGAAGCTCCCGGCCGAGCGCACCACGGCGTCGGCGAGGTGTGCAGCGAGCTCGCCGTGGGGTCGGTAGGCGGGCAGCCGGAAGCCGGCCGCCCCCGAGATGGCGTTGCGCGCGACCTGCGCCGGCGAGTCGGTGTCGACGATCTGCACGTCGGTCAGCACCAACCCATAGAACATCGACCGCGCCCCCGCCGGGAGCGCGCCGGGCACCAGCGCGTCGGCCGCGAGCTCGGCTGGCAGGGCGAGCTGGTCGCGGAGCAGGTGGGGCTCGCCAGGCTGCGGCTCGAGCGCCCCGAACGCCGCCGGAGGCACGCGCGACGCGCCCCCGTCGGTCACGTAGCGGGCGTACCCGTAGCGCGGTCGGAGGGTCTCGATCAGGGTCGTCACGACCGCGTCTCCGACCGCCTCGTAGGCCGCGACGAAGGCCGGATCCGGGGCGAGCGGGTCCACCAGCGTCACGTCCGGCGGCGTCGCGCTGTCTGCGACCGCGTCCGCGGCGTCGACGGCGTCCGCGGCGTCGACGGCGTCGGCGTCCGCGTCGTGGACGGGCCCCGGGGCGCTGTCACACCCGAGCGCGACGAGGGGGAGGAGCAAGAGCGCGGCGGCGCGGCGCCTGAGGCGTACGGAGCGGTCCATCGCCGGAGGATGCTCCCGCGACCCCGCGGCTCCAAGCGGAACTTGCCAAGACACGCGGCGCGGCCCCCTTGGCGTCGCCAGCGAAGCAGCCCGTCGCGCCGGACGGCGCCCCGCGGCGGCGGCCGCTTCACGCGCAATCGCGCGGCCCCGGTTCCAATTCAGTGGAGCCGCGCGCCCCATCGTCCGACAGTGACGAGGAGAGCTGCGTGCGGACGACCGAGGTCGGTCCCGCGCGACCAACTTCGGCCTGCGGAAGACGGTTGCCGCCGAGACGAGTCAAGTTCCCCTTCGCCCCATCGGGTGCGCTGGCGCTCGGAGCCCCGAGCGCGCTCGCGGTGCTCGGCGTCCTGGTCGCGGTGGCCATCGACGCGGGGCCGAACCCCGCGTTCGCGACCCTGGCCGGCGCCGCCCTCGTGCTGTCCGGGATCGCGCCGATCGTCGCGCTCGGCCGCCGCTCGAGCGGCGCGCTGCGCGAGCAGCTGCGCATGGCCGAGGCCCGGGACCGCGCCCTCCTCCGAGAGAGCGAGGAGACCTACAAGACCATCCTGATGGCGTCGCCGGACGACATCACCATCGCCGAGCTCTCCGGCCGCATCGTCATGGTCTCCGAGGCCGCCAACCGCATCTTCGGCTATCCGCTGGGGATGGGCCCGGGCATGTCGGTCATGGACTTCATCGCCCCCGAAGACCGAGCTCGGGCCGCGGCCGACACCCTCAGGATGCTCGAGGCCGGCCATCCGGGCCCACACGAGTACCAGGGCGTGCGGATGGACGGCTCGCGCTTCGACATCGAGGTCAACAACGCCGCCGTCCGCGACCGCGACGGGAGACCGCTGCGCATGGTCATCATCGCGCGCGACATCTCGGACCGTAAGCAGGCCGAGAAGCGCATCCGGGAGCTCGTAGCGCAGCTCGAGACCGAGCGCGACCTCGCCCGCAGCAGCGCCCTGACGGACAGCCTCACCGGCCTGTCGAACCGCCGCCTCTTCGACATCTCGATCGCCAACGAGTTCGCGCGCCACACGCGCGTCGGGGCGACCCTCGCGGTCGTCATGATCGACGTCGACTACTTCAAGCGGTTCAACGACTCCTACGGACACCTCGCCGGCGACGACTGCCTCAAGCGCGTCGCCTGCGCCATCCGTGCCGTCGCCTCGCGCGCCACCGACGTCGTGGCGCGCTACGGCGGCGAGGAGTTCATGGTCATCCTCCCCGACACCAGCCGCCACGGGGCGGCGACCCTGGCGAACCGGATCCGCGACGCCGTGCTGCAGCTCGCCATCCCCCACGCGACGTCGGAGGTCTCGGAGTTCGTGACGATCAGCCTCGGGGTCGTCGCGGCCGCCGACCATCTCTTGGTCGACGGCGACCAGCTCGTCGCCCTCGCCGACCAGGCGCTCTACCAGGCCAAACGCAGCGGGCGGAACCGCTGCGAGGTCCTCACCGCGCCGACCTGAGGGCCCGCGCCCGCCGACCCGCGGCCGCCAGGGGGCCGGCGTGTCCCGCCCGGCCGTTGGCTAGCCCCAATGCCGATCAGTTAAGCATAACCGGTTAATGCAACAGGGGATGTTTACCACGGAGAACGCCTCGGTCGGCCCCCGCTTCTCAGCGAGTCACAGGGGCTCTTCTCCTCGTCCTCCGTGGTGAAGAACGGAGCGCTCGGACGCGCCGGGGCGTGAAACTGCGCGGTGCTGCGCTTGAGTGACCAGCACGGTGGCTAGGGCAGCGTCCACCCGGCGACGGCCGCGCCGCCCGTGAGGTCGATCGCGTAGTATCCGCCCCCGCCGTCGGCCCACGGGGTCGCCGTCGTCGGCAAGAAGTCCTTCCACTCGTTGCCGGCGCCGCTGTTGACGACGTGGGCCGTCAGGCGCAGCGCGCGCGGGCAGCCGAGCGCCTCCCAAGGCACCCGCACGCTGATGGCGCCTTGGTCCGCGGCCACCCACACGTCGGCGTCGTGGACCAGCGGCGCGAGCTTCTCGGTCCAGTCGAGCCCCGGCCCGTACACGCCGTCGTAGAGCAGCCCGTCGCCGGCGTCGCTGATCCGCCGAGCGGCGACGACGTGGGTCGCCGTGAACGGCAGCAACGGCGTCAGCCCCCCGTACTCCTTGCCCACGCCGGGGGTCGCCGCGCCGAGCGCGTCCACCGCCTCGAGGTAGACGTGGAGCGGCTTGTAGCCGTCGGTGAAGGCCGGCGAGCGCAGCGTCACGTAGAGGTAGTCGTGATCCCAGCTGATCCCGAAGGCGTCGTCCGCCCCGAGCCACGCCGCCGGCGCGACGATCTGCGCGCTCGGGTAGTTCTCCAGGTCGTTGGCGCCGTTCAGCAGCACCGTCGCCCCCACCGAGGTGTTCGCCGTCGGGCAGCCGCCGCTCGCGTCCACCGTGTCCGCTGGCGTCGCCGTGTCCGCGACGAGCGTGTCCGCGACGACCGTGTCCGCGACGACCGTGTCCGCGACCACCGTGTCCGCGACCACCGTGTCCGCTGGCGTCGCTGTGTCCGCGACGACCGTGTCCGCGACGACCGTGTCCGCGACGACCGTGTCCGCGATCACCGTGTCGGTCACGGCGTCCGTGCCGACCGTGTCCGTCGGCGTCGCCGAGTCCATCATCACGGTGTCGGTCGGCTGCGCCGTGTCCGCGATGACGGTGTCGGTCGGCGCCAACGTGTCGGTCGGCGCCAACGTGTCCACGACCACCGTGTCGGTCGGCGCCACGGTGTCCACCGGCGCGACCGAGTCCGTCGCAGCCATGTCCTGAAAGCTCACGTCGCCCGGGACGAGGACGCCGTCGGCGGTGTCCGTCGCGCCACCTCCGTCGTCGCCGCACGCGACCGGGGAGAGCGCCAAGAGGATCGCCAGTGCGATGATGGTGCGATGCATCATGGTGAGCTGCCTTCACTTGCCCTTTCGGGCAGTCAGACCCATGTGCGAGCGCGACAGGTGGTCACGGCTCGGTCGCGGGCTCCGGAGCGTCCGGGCCGTCGAAGAAGCGGTGCCAGCCATCGGGCACGCCCTTGGGGAGTAGCTCGTCCATGCGCGCGCTGTCGGCCATCATGAACGAGATCTTGGCGGTGCAGCAGAGCTGCCCGGCCTGCACGAGCTTCACGCGGACGGTCATCATCCCCTCGACCTCGGCCGCGAGCTCGCCGACGCCGACGCACTCCTCGCCGAGGCGGATCCCGCGGATGTAGCGCACGTTCATCGAGCTCGTGACGCCGATGCGGTCGCGCAGGCCGACCAGGACCCAGCCCGCGAGCTCGTCGCAGATCAGCGCCTGCAGGCCGCCGTGCAGCAGATCCGGCGGGCCGTCGTGGCCCTCGCCGAGCACGAAGCGCGTCGTGACCGCGTCGCCCTCGCGCTGAAAGCGCAGCCGCAGCCCACGCTCGTTGTGCGGCCCACACCCAAAGCACGTCTGGGTGGGCCCGAAGGTGTATGGGTCGAGATCGATGACGGTCGCGGCGGGGCTGTTCATGGCCGCATGCGCCTCCGCGGGGGCGCGCTTGTCAAGAACGATGCGGCTCGACCTCGTTCGGCGCGGGCGCGAGGGGGGCCTGGCACCGCGGACACCGGAGCCCGTCGAGCCCGAACAGCCGCGACGCCTCGACGCGCTCGCCGCATGCGCAGATCAACGTGGTGAACTGCGGATCACGTCGCAGCCCGTCCGGCGGCGCGATCGGGCGATGGACGACCGGGCGCGGCGGCACGGTCGACCTCCGATCGGGGGCCTGCGGCGGCGCCGTGCGCGTGGCCCGGCGGACGACCGCGTCGGACGCCTCCACCGCCGCTCGCGTGCTCTGGCGGCGCGGGGGCGCGAGGCCGCGCCAGCCCCAGCCGAGCAGGTCGGGCAGCGTGCGCTCGGCGTCGTCGAGGGGGACGAGCCGCAGCCGCAGCGCCGCCAGCGCGACCCCGACCCCGAGGAGGTAGCCGGCCAGGTGCGCGCCGTAGGCGATCTCGTCCGAGCCCGTCGCGGCGCCGATGATGTCCCAGATCATCCACACCGCGATGAACCAATAGCTCCGCAAGTTCCAGGTGCGGAAGACCGGCGGCAGCAGCCAGCCGACCAGGATCGACATGCGCGCCCGCGGGTTGATCACGAGGAACATCCCGACGAGCCCGTTGATCGCCGCGCTCGCGCCGACGGTGTAGCCGTCGTGCGAGACCATCTGGGCCAGCCCGGCGAGGGCGCCGAGCGCGAGGTAGAGCGGTGGGTAGGCGGCGTTGCCGACCCGCGCGCAGATGGCGTTGCCGAAGAGCCACAGCGCTAGCATGTTGCCGATGAGGTGGCCGAGGTCGACGTGTATGAAGAGGTAGGTGATCGGCCCGAGCGGCGACTCGCCGCCGAGGGCGTAGCCATGGACACTGCGGGCAAGGGCGAAGCGGTCCATCCCGCCGAAGGCGAAGAAGGCGGCGCACGTGACGAACAGCAGCGCGTAGTTCGCCCACGGCCGCCGGTAGGTCAGCTCGTGGGTCGCGTAGGGCAGAAAGACGAACATGCGCCGGCTCCGATCGCTTCGGGAGGGACGTCAGCGGCGGCTCGGGTTGAACCCAGCGTCACCCGCAGGCCCGCTCGGCGCAAGGGTCACGGGCGCAGCAGCGGGGGGAGGTTCGGGCGGCCGTCATGGGGCCAGGTCAGGGGGGGGCGCTGCATCTGCCCGGGCGGGCACAGGCGGAGCCCGAGGGGGAGCGCCGGGGGCACCGGTCCGGACAGCGCCAGGGTCGAGAGCAGCGGCGCGACCGGCGTGAGCGCCGAGGGATCCGCCGGTAGCACCCAGAGGAAGCGGTAGCCGGGGCTCGAGATGAAGTCCGGGCGCTCGAGCGCCGCGACCACGGCCGTCTCGGTGGCGAACGCGCGCCCGAGCATCTCGGCCTTCACCCGCGCCGCATGCCGCGCGGGCCACGCCGTGTCCGGGACCTCCATCGGCAGGGCGCGCTCGAGCTCTGCGACGCGCTCCGCCAGGGCCGCGGCGGTTCGCTCGGGGTCGGGGGCCCACACCACCTGTGGGCTCAGGCAGCCCCCCTGGTCCCAGGCGCACAGGTCCGCCGCCAGCCCCGTCAGGGCCGCGTCGTCCACGCGCGCGAGCCACGCCGCCGACAAGCGGTGCCCGTAGCCCGTGAACGCGGTGCCCGCGGGGGTCGCGTGCTGCATTGCAGCAATCGCGCCGTCGGATCCGAGGACAACGATCGAGTCAGATTCCGAGATCGCCGCATCTCGCGATGCGAGATCCAGGGACGCGAAGGGTCGCGGCACGACCTCGGGGTCGGCGGCCGCCAGCGCCTCGGCGACGGCCTCCTGGCCGCTGGCGGTCTTGACGAAGACCCGCGCCCCGAGCGCGCGCCCCATCAGCGCCGCGCGCATCGCGCTCGCCGGCAGCGTGCGCGCGGCGACGACCAGCATCGTCCGGGGCAGGCGCGTCGCCGGCAGCCCCGGCGGGAGCTCGGCGCGGAGCCCGTCGAGCGCCCCGGGCGCGGTCCACGCCGCGAGCTCGGCCTCGAGCCCGGCCCGGGCCACGCCCTCGGAGAAGCCCAGCGCGACGGTCGCCTCGAGCAGCGCCGCCCCCGGCCCGCGCCGGAGGTCGGCCAGCCCGAGCAGCCTCACCGCGCCGTCCGCGCGTGGAGCTCCTCGGCGGTCAGCGAGCACCCGCGGACGACGGCGTCGGGGGCGCGCCCGAGGAGGGTCAGGCGCCCGGCCTGGTCGAGCTGCCCGAGGTCGCCGGTGAGGAGCGCCGAGACGTTGTCGAGGTTGAGGAGATCGAAGCAGGCGACGAGCCCCACCTCGCCCGGCGGCAGGTCCGCTTGGGTCCGCGGGTCGACGACGCGCAGCCGCAGCCCGGGGTTGGCGACCAGCGGCCGCCCGTAGGCCTGGCTCGTGAGCTCGGTCATCCCGTACTCGGGGACGACCTCGTCGGGGGTCAGCCCGAGGAGCCACTCGATCTCGGCCAGCTGCGCCTCCTCGCTGACCTCGCGCGCCTTGCCCTTGAACCCGCCGGTCACCATCAGCCGCGATCGCGGCGGCAGCGGCACCGGCGCCGCGATCGCCTCGAGCAGGTGGGCGAGCGCGAATGCGGTCGTGAGCACGACGACCGGCCGCTTCGGCTTCGCCTTGCGGGCGAAGGTCTCGCAGGCGCGCACGTCGACGCCGCGCTCGGGGTGCAGCGCCCACAGGACGTCGCTCGCGTAGCGCGCGGCGAGCGCGGAGACCATGTGCGACAGCGAGCTGTCGGGGGCCTCCTCGACCGGCGGGACCAGGCTGAGCCACGGCCGCCGCGCGTCGTCGCCGGCCAGCACGTGGGCCACGAAGGGGCCGGCCATGGCGGCGTCGTAGAGGCCGAGGTCGGGGACCCGCCGCGCCCCGCGCGCGCCCACCGTCGTCCCCGAGGTGCGGAAGACCGCGGCCTCGCCAGGGTGGGAGCAGAGGTCGACGTCTTTGAAGAGGTCGGTCGGGACGAGCGGCGCGGAGCGCCAGCTGGGCGGGGGGCCGCCGCGCGCCGCGACGAGCCGCCCGTAGGCGGGCAGGGCGCCGATCTGATAGGCGACGACCCGGTCGGCGAGGGCGTCGAAGGCCGCTGGATCCGGCGCCGCGACGAACGCCATCAGCTCGGCCAGGAGCGCCTCGCGGGTGTCGGTGACGTCAGCCATGGGCGGCCTCTTCCTCGGCGATGGCCGCCGCGAGGACGTCGAACGCGTGGTCGCGCTGGGCGTCCGACAGCGCGAGCGGCGGGGTGAGGCCGAGGATGTCCCCGTGGACGCCCCCGGGCAGGGTGATGACGCCGCGCTTGAGCGCCCGGCCCATGACGCGGGCGGCGGCGCCGGGCGAGGGCAGGGCGAGGCCGAGCATGGCGCCGCGGCCGCGCACGCGCTCGCCGAAGCGCGCCCGGGCGGCGGCCTCGAAGGCGCGGGCGAGGGCCGGCACGTCCATCGCCGCCATCACGTCGAGGGTCGCCAGCGCGGCCGCGGCGACGACCGGGTGGCCGATGAAGGTCGCGGTGTGGATGGCCTCGCCGACGCTGCGGCCCCACGCGCCCATGACCTCCGGGGTCGCGATGGCGACGCCGATCGGCATCCCGCCCGCGAGCGCCTTGCCGGCGCACAGCACGTCGGGGACGACGCCGTCGTGGTCGCCCGCCCACCACGCCCCGGTGCGCCCGAGGCCGGTGTAGACCTCGTCGAAGATCAAGATGACGCCACGCTCGTCGGCGATCCGGCGCAGCCCCGCGAGCCACCCGGCGGGCGGGACGACGTTGCCGCCGCGGCCGAGCATCGGCTCGACCAGGATGGCCCCGATCAGCTCGCCGCCGGTCGCCGGGCCGGCCAGCAGCGCGTCGATCAGCGCCAGATCACAGCCGTAGGGGAGGTGCGTCACGTGCTGGCCGAGCTGCCCGTGGAAGGGCCGCCGGAAGTCGTCCTTGTAGGCGGTCGCGGGGAGGGCCCCGTAGCTGAGCCCGTGGTAGCTGCCCCAGAAGGCCAGCACCCCCGGGCGCCCGCTGGCCAGGGCCGCGGTCTTGAGCGCCGCCTCCACCGCCTCGGCGCCGCCGCCGGTCAGGATGCACTGCGACAGATCCCCGGGCGCGACGGCCGCGAGCCGCTCCATCAAGGCGATGCGCGGCCCGTTCGGGAACACGTCGCCCATCCCGTGCAACAGGCGCGGCGCCTGCTCCTGCACCGCCGCGACCACCGCCGGGTGGGCGTGGCCGATGAGCGCCACCCCGAAGGCGGCGGTCAGGTCGACGAAGCGGTTGCCGTCGAGGTCCCAGACGTTCGCCCCCGCGGCGCGGTCCCAGACGATCGGGTCCTTGCCGACCCCGCGGGCCTCGCCCTGGCGCGCCCGCCGCGCCGTGATGCCGGGGGACTCGTGGCGCGCGAGCACGTCGACCGCCGCCTGGCTCCGGGGGCCAGGGATCGCGGTGATGAGGGTGGGCAGCGCGTGCCCGTTCGCTTCGCTCCAGACGGCGTCCATGGCCGGAATCTCGCACATGCGCCTGCCTCGGGGAACCATCAATCACGCACGGCCCCCGCGCGGCCAGGTGTCGCACCGGGCCCCCCTGTGGCATAACGGAGCCGATGCGACCCCCGTCCCCCCTGCACGCCCTCGCCGCTCTGGCGCTGCTCTCGGCGGCCTGCCCGGCGGGCGAGGGGCTCAGCGCCCGCGCCGTGGACGACTACCTCGCCCGGCGCGGCGGCGCGCCGGTCGGGGACGCTGCCGACCCCGCGGGCCCGGTCGCCGCGCCCATCGCCGAGCGCATCTCGCTGACCGTCGAGTCCGGCAGCGGCCTCCCCGACACCGACAGCGGCCCTGGGGTCACCGATCCGTACGTCGTGGTCGAGTACGACGGGCAGCGCTTCGAGACCGGGGTCGTCGAGGGCTCGCAGGAGCCGGTCTGGGGGGACAGCTTCGTCTTCGACGCCCGCCCCGGCGGGATCCTGACGGCGTCCCTGATGGACGAGGACGCCCTGGCCTCGGACGACAAGCTCGGCATCGTCTCGCGCACACTCGACCCGCTCCACGTGGGCGAGACGCGCCTCCTCGAGCTGTCCTTTCGCAACGGCGAAGGCGGCACCGTCAAGATCACGCTGACCGGGATCGCGCGACCATGAACCCCGGCGCCGGGGTCGCGGCGTTCGGGCGCGAGGCGCGGTTGCTCGGCGCGGTGCTCGGCCGCGCCACCCGCGCGCTGCCGCGGATGCGCCCGTCGGACTACGTCGAGCAGCTCGGCCGGGTCGCCCTCAGCGCCCTGCCGCTCGTGGGCATCGCCGCGCTCTTCGCCGGCATGGTCATCGCGCTCCAGACCTCGCTGCAGCTCGCGCGCCTCGGCATGGAGCACATGGTCGCCGACATCGTCAGCGTCTCGCTCGTGCGCGAGCTCGCGCCCATCTTCACGGCGCTCCTGATGGCCGGCAAGGCGGGCGCCGGGCTCGCCAGCGAGCTCGGCATGGTGACGCTGTCGGGCCAGGCCCAGGCGATGCGCGCGATGTCGCTCGACATCGACCGCGAGCTGGTCGCCCCGCGGGTCTGGGCGTGCATCACCGGGACCGTGCTGCTGACTATCGCGGCCATCCTGCTCGGGCTCATCGGCGGCATGATCCTCGGCGCCGCCAAGCTCGGCATCTCCCCGGTCCACTACCTCAACCGCGCCGTCGACGCCCTCGCCCCGGTGGACTTCGCCTGCGGGCTCCTCAAGGCCGCCGGTTTCGGCGTCATCATCGCGTCTCTCGGGGTCTCCTTCGGCCTCAAGGACAAGGCGGACGCCGGGGTCCTCGGCCGCCACACGATGAGCGCCGTCGTCGTCGCCAGCTTCCTCGTCCTCGTCAGCGACCACGTCTTCACCACCCTCATCGTGGCGACCCTCGGATGAGCGCCGCGGCCCCGACCAACGGCGCGCACCCCACCTACGCGGTCCGGGGGCTCACCTGGCGCCTCGGCCCGGACTTCACCCTCGACGTCCCGTCCCTCGATCTGCCCGCCGGGCGCACGACCGCGCTGCTCGGGCGCTCGGCCAGCGGTAAATCGACCCTGCTGTCGCTGCTCGGGCGCGTCGAGGGGAGCTACTTCGAGCGCGCCCCCGATCTCTCCGGCGAGGTCTGGCTCGACCTCGGCGACGCCGAGCGCGTCGAGCTCCTGGCGCTCAGCGAGCGCGACCTTCTGCGCCGCCGCCTGCGTGGCCCGCGCCTCGGCTTCGTGTTTCAGCGCGAGGGGCTCTTTCCGGGGCTCTCGCCGGTCGACAACATCGTCTGGCCGCTGACCGCCTCGGGGATCAAGCGCGCCGAGGCGACCGACCGCGCCCGCGCCATGCTCGGCCGCGTGGGCCTGCCCGAGTCCCGCGTCGTGGCGACCCTGTCCGGCGGCGAGCGCAAGCGCCTCGGCCTCGCCCGCGCCCTCGCCTTCGACCCGGGCGTGCTGCTGCTCGATGAGCCCCTGACCGGCCTCGACCCCGAGGCCCTCGGCGGCCTCCTCGAGCTGCTCGCCGAGCTGACCGCCGACCCCGCGCGCACCACCGTCATCGTCACCCACCAGCGCGAGGACGTGGAGCGCCTGGCCGACCACGTCGTCTTCATGGACCGCGGCCGCGTCGCCGCCGAGGGGACCCGCGACGCGATGGCCGAGCGCCTCGCCCGCTTCTTCCTCGGCGAGGTCCCGAGCGCGTCCCCGCCCACCTCGCCCCCGCCTCCACCGTCCCCACCGTCCCAGGACGCCCCGTGAAGCCCAACGCCCGCGCCAACTTCTGGATCGGCCTCGTGGTCGGCGCCGTCCTCGCCGCCGCGGTGCTCTTCAGTGTCTACTATGTGCCGCGCAAGGGGCTGAGCCTCGGCCGCGACTCCCTCGCCTTCGGGGTCGTCCTCGACGAGGCCCACGGGCTGCACGTCGGCAGCCCGGTGCTGATCAGCGGCATCGAGGCCGGCGAGGTCACCGACGTCGCCATCCGCGAGCTCGGCGGCCAGGGCTACCGCGTGCTGGTCGACGTCGACATCTTCGACGGCGAGCGCTACGGCCCGATGCTCACCACCGCGTCGGTCTACCAGGTCACCCGCAGCGGCCTGCTCGGCGAGATGGTCATGGCCGTCACCCCGGGCGGCGGCGGCGAGCCGGTCGCCGGGACGCTCGTAGACGGCGTCCCCCCGACCGACTTCACCCACATCCTCGACGACATCGCCCGCATCTCGAAGCGCCTCGGCGACTTCATGGACGGCCGCGAGCCTGGCGACCCGAACCTCAAGCGGGCGCTGCTCGACCTCCAGACCGCCATCCGCAACGTCCGCGACTTCACCGGCAACCTCCCGCGCTGACACGCCCTCGGCGGGTCCAGGTCCGGCACGCTAGGGCGCGCGGGGCCGCGCGGATTGACCGCGCGCCGCCCGAGGTGTAATCGCCAAAGGTGGCGTGGCGTGTCTCGGGACCGCGTCGGCCGAAAGGAGAGACATGAACCGCCACGGGCTCACCGCGACCCTCGTGATGGCGCTGCTCGGGACCTCTGGCCTGCCGCCGGCGGTCGCCGCGGCCAAGGGACCGAGCACCCCGGATCTGCTCGCCACGCCCCCGCTGACCCTCCCAGTGAGCGAGCTTCTCGCGATCGCAAACGCCGTCACCGCCCCGTCTGACGAGGATGTCGAGTACATTCTTGATGCGACGCAGGATACGTGCGACGGCGCCGGCCTCTGCACCCGGGTCGAGCGCACGGTCTTTCGTCCCCTGACGGTCCGCGGCGTCGACTGGACGGACACGCTGAGCGCCCGCTGGAAGCCGGACTATGGCGAGCGCCCCGAGCTCCGCGCCCGGGTCGTCACCGCCGACGGGCGCGAGCTGCTGCTCGACCCGAAGGTGCTCAGCGAGCAGCCGGTGGCCGCCTCCGACGACGTCTACACCGACTACCGCAAGCTCACGGCGCACCTCCCCGGCGTCGCCCCCGGGGTGGTGGTCGAGACGGTCACGACCCGGGTCGAGCGCAAGCCCGCCTATCGCTCGGGCCGGCTCTTCGTCTACTCCCAGGACGCGCCGCACCCGACGCGCCGCGTGGTCTTCGAGCTGAGCGTCCCGAGCGAGGTCCCGCTGCGCTGGCGCCACGTCGGGCGGACGGCGGCGAAGGGGCTCGCTCCGAAGGAGTCCCGCGCCGACGGGCGCTCGACCCTGCGCATCGACGGCGCTCCCGAGCGTCGCCCGTGGCCGGTGGCCGACACCCCCGAGCGCCCCTCGTGGAGCTGGATCGTCGTCGGCACCGCGCCGAGCTGGGAGGCGGTCGCCGGCGAGTACGCCGATATCGTCGCCAAGGTCCTCGCCGGCCCCGGGGTCAGCGACGCCGTCGCCGCGCTGGCCGCCGAGATCGCCGGCGACGCCACCGACCCGAACGCGCTGGTGGGCCGCGTCCACGCCTGGATGGGCGCGCACCTCCACTACACCGGCATCTCCCTCGGCGACGGCGCGTGGACGCCGACGGCGCCGCCCGAGGTCGTGCGCCGCGCCTTTGGCGACTGCAAGGATCTCGCGACCCTGTTCGTGGCCCTGCTGCGGGCGCGCGGCGTCCCCGCCGAGGTGGCCCTGGTCCGCACCGCACGCCACCTCGACCCCCAGCCGGAGGTCCCGGCGCTGTCGTGGTTCGACCACGCCATCGTCTTCTTGCCGGGGCCGACCCCGCGCTGGATCGACCCGACGGCGTCGCACCTCGCCCCCGGGACGCTGTCGTCGTCCATCGCCGGGCGCTCGGCGCTGGTGGCGCGGACCGGCGAGCGCGGGCTGTCGCCGTTGCCCCCGGCCGCGGCCAGCGACGGCTGGGCCGAGGTGCGCGAGGTCCGGCTCCACCGCGACGGCCCCGCGGACCTCGTCGAGTCCACCCTGGCGATGGGCACCTCCGCCGGGAACCTGCGCTGGTGGTACGAGGGGACGCGCGCGGACGAGCGGCCGGGCTACTGGATGACGTACGCCGAGAGCGTCTACGGCGAGGTCGCCGCCGCGCGCCGCGCGGACCTCGGGGGCTACGCGCCGGTGGTGGATCCGTTCTCGATCAGCCTGGCCATCGACGGCCTCGAGCGGGTCGCGCTCGAGGTGGGCGAGGGCGAGGTGCGGGTGTCGGTGGGGGGCCTCCTCGACGGGCTCGCGGAGGCGCTCCGGGCCCCGTTCAAGGAGGCGACGGCCGACGACCGGCGGTGGCGCGCGCGCTGGCTCGAGCGCGAGGTGCCGCTCGACCTGGGGCGGGTCGAGCGCACCAGCGTGACCTGGCGCGTCGTCCTGCCGCACGGCGTCGTGGTGGCCGAGGAGCCGAAGCTCCCGTCGGGCTTCGAGGTGGGGCCGGTCCGGTTCTCCGCGACGACCTCGCGCGACGGCGACGCTGTGCTGGTGCAATATGGCCTCGAGATCCGCTCTAATCAGATTGATGCCAAGGATGTTGCTGCACTGCACAAGGCGCTCGTGGGCCTCGGCGAGAGCAGCGTCCCGGTGCTCACGGTGAAGCCCGAGGTCACCGCGCTGCTCGACGCCGGCGACATCGGCGGCGCGCTGCGGCGGGCCCGAGCGCTGGTCGCCGAGGCGCCCGACGAGCAGGTCACGCGGCGCTGGTTCGTCAGCGCGCTCATCGACGCCGGCCTGGTGGACGCGGCCAAGCGCGAGGCGCACGCCATGAGCGAGCGCTGGCCCGCGGAGAGCTTCCCCCACGCGCTGCTCGGCTACGTCCTGCTCTACGATGGGCTGGGCCGCCCGTTCGCCCCGGGCTGGGACTGCGTCGGGGCGCAGCGAGAGCTGCGCGCTGGCCTGGCGGCGGATCCCGACAACCTCCCCGGGCACCGGTGGCTGGCGCAGGCGCTGGCGCACGACCCGGGGGCCCCCGACGGCGCGGCGCCCGACGCGCGCGTGACCGAGGCGCTCATCGCCGAGCTGGCCTGGCTCGCGGCGCACGACAACCACGACATGGCGGGGTTCTACGCGACGGTCCTGATGCGGAGCGGGCGCGCCAAGGAGGCGATCCCGGTGCTCGCCGCGGCGCCCGCGTCCCCGCTGCGCGACCGCGTGTGGCTCTCGGCGCTGGCGCTGTCGGAGGGGGTGCCGGCGGCGCTCGTCAAGCACGCGGCGCTCGGCGGGAGCCCGCAGGAGATGAACGGCCGGCGGCTGTGGGCGGCCGGGGATCTGGCGACGATGGGGGCGTTCGCGGCCGCGGCGGAGCTGCTCGAGGGGGCGTCGGGATCGGCGCAGCAGGTGAGCGCGGCGCGCACCGTCTACGAGCGCCTGCGCGACGCGCCGGCTCCCGCGGCGGGGCCGTGCACGCTCGCGACGCCGTGGATCGCGCGCTACGAGACGGGCGCGGCCGAGCGATTGGCGGAGGGGCTGCCCGAGCGATACCGGCGCCGCCTGGGGCCGGACGAGGCGGCGATCGGGTGGTCGTTTGGCGCGGTGCGCAAGGTGCTGGTGCACGACGGAGACGTGCTGGACCGGATGATGGTGGGGGCGCTGGCGTGTGAGGCGCGGCCCACGGTGGGGCGGGTGACGCCGGTTCAGATCGGCGTCGCGCTCGGCGACCCGTGGCCCAAGGTGCGGACCTTCGCGGTGGTGATCGCCGGGGCCAAGCGCGGCGCGCCGGCCGAGGTGGTGCCAGCGACCCCGCTCTTTCTCGGGAGCGAGGCGCTGCGGGCCCTCGACGGCGAGCGCGTCGATGAGGCGCGGGCGCTGATCGCGTGGGCCTTCGAGGTCGGGCCGACGAGCGCGCTCACCCCGATCATGATCGCCCTCGACGAGCCCTGGGACGGCAGCACCGTCGGTAAGCTAGACGTGAAGCGCCTCGGGCTGATCGCGGCGGCGCTGGCGCCGGTGGGCCCCGAGGCCAAGTCCGCGCGGGCGCGGATCGAGGCGGTGATCACCGGGCCGAAGGCGAGCGCTGAGGTGGCGGCGGCCGTCGAGGGCGCGTACGTGCGCACGCTGCTCGCGACCGGGGCGTTCGAGCCAGCGGTGGCCCGGCTCGACGCCATGGCGGCCCGCGGGGTGGCGGTGAAGGACTACTGCGGCGCCGCGCTCATCGCGATCTCGCGGGCCAAACCGGCGAACGCCGAGCCGCTGATCGCGCGGGTCGTCGCGCTGGGCGGTGAGGACCTCGAGGTGCTCGGCAGGTTCACCCGGATCGACCTGACCCGCGGCGACCTGGCCGCCCAGCGTCGGCTCCACACGGCGGCGGTGGCGGCGAGCGCGGCCGACACGTTCCTCGGGCAGTCGGCGCGCAACGGGCTCGCGTGGCTCTCGCTCTACGACGGCGGCGACCTCGAGGCGGCGCTCGCCCTGGTCGACGAGGTCCCCGAGCGGCGGTCTCCGACCGAGCACACGCGGGCGACGCTGCTGGCTGCGCTCGGGCGCTCGGCGGACGCGATGAAGGCGCTCAAGGCCGCGGTCGAGGCGCGCGCCGACGGCATGGCGGACTACGACGACCTGGTGCTCGGGCGCGTGGCGCAGAGCTACGGGCTCCCGGAGCTGGCGCGTTGGTACTACGGGCGCGTCAAGGCGGGCACGGACCAGTCCGACCCCACCACCGCCACGCGCACCCTCGCGGACCGCTGGGCGGCCGAGCTGCCGGCCGCGCCCGACGCGCCCGTCAGGCCAGCTCGTCGCGGGCCTGCTCGATGAGCAGCTCCGCCTCGTTCTTGGGGGCCATGTGCCCCTGCTCGATGGCGAGGCGGCGCCCCTCCTCGAGGGCCTCGATGGCGTCCTCGTAGCGCTCCTCCGCGATGAGGCAGCTCCCGAGGTGGATGAAGGCGACGCAGTAGTCGGGCTTGAGCGCGACGAGCTCCTTGAGCTCGCCGATCGCGTCGGCGTAGCGCTTGGCGTCCTCGTAGGCGGTGGCGAGGCTCCAGCGGGGCATCTCGCTCTGGGGGAACTGCGCCTTGAGGGCGGTGAAGCGGGCGATGCGCGGGTCGTCGGCCATGGGGCTCACTCCTCGTCGTCGTGGGGGGCGAGGCCGACCAGCGCCGGGCTCGGGAGGTTCCAGGGGGCGGCGAGCTCGCGGTAGGCGGCCTCGGGGAGCTGCACCAGGCGGGCGCCGGGGGCGAGGCGCGCGAGCAGCTGGTCGAGGTCGCGCGGGGCCAGCGCGGTGCAGCCGGCGGTGGCGCGGTCGCTCTCGTGCAGGAAGATGCAGCTGCCGCGCCCGGGGATCCGAGCCGCGTTGTGCTCGACGACCACGGCGACGCGGTACTCCCGCATATGCTCAGCGCTATTCCATGTTGGTTTGGAGCCGGTCTCGAGCCGCACGATGGTGTTGTATTGCTGCGATGCAGCGTCGTCGACGCAGAAGGTGTGCGCGGCGCCGTCGCGGTGGTAGCGTGTGCCGATGGCGAAGATCCCGGCCGGCGAGCGGCGATCGCCCTCGCGCTTGTCCGGGCCGTCGGTGCGGCCGGGGCGACGTCGTAGGCCGAGTCCCCAGGCGAGCCCGCGGGCGCCGAGGTGGACCGGGGCGGGGCCGAACAGGACGCGGTCCCCGGCGATCAGGGTGGCCTGTCCGCGGTCGGCGTCCCACCCGGGGGCGGTGACGACCAGCGTCTGCGGGGTCGCGCGCGGTGCGGTGGGGCTCGCGGCGAGCAGCGACAGGAGGAGGGGCAGGAGGATCATCGCCTTGTCATGCCCCAAGCGAGGCCACCGCTCAAGCCAACTCCCCCAATAAGGAGAGCGCCAGGGCGGTCATGGGGTTCGTCATCCCCCAGCCGCCTGGCGCTCGAGCAGTTCCCCTGAGGGAGGAACGTCTGGGCCTCCGTAGCCGCCGCATGTCGGCGTCGGGAGGGGTGGGGGGGAGCGCCCGTCGCGCGGGTGGCGGGCTCAGGCCTCCGAGGTGGTGACGGCGGCCATCGCGGCGGAGAGGGCGTCGGCGTTGTGGCTGGCGCTCGGGCCCCGGCCCGGGATGGCGTCGCTCGGGTAGGCCTCCATCTTGTGCTCCGCGATGTCGAGGCCGAGGTACTCGTCTTCGGCGTCGACGCGGATCCCGATGGTCTTCTTGAGGGCGAACCAGAGGATCCCGGTGGTCACCACGGTGAAGCCGCCGACGGCGCCGACGCCGAGGAGCTGGGTCCCGAGGAGGCTGAGGTCGCCGCCGTAGAAGAGGCCGAGGCCGACGTCGGCGTTGGTCGAGAAGAAGCCGACCATCAGGGTGCCGAAGACGCCGCCGACGAGGTGGACCGAGACGGCGCCGACCGGGTCGTCGAGGCGGAGGCGGTCGAGGTTGATGACGGCGCCGACGACGAGGACGCCGGCCACACCGCCGATGATGATGGCGCCGAGGGGGTCGACGACCGAGCAGCCGGCGGTGACGGCGACGAGGCCAGCGAGGATGCCGTTGATGATCATCGAGAGGTCGGGGGCCTTGAGCACCCTCCAGGCGACGATGCAGGCGGTGACGCCGCCAGCGGCCGCGGCCATGTTGGTGGACAGCGCGATGCGGGCGATCTCGCCGCCGTCGGCGTTGAGCTGCGAGCCGGGGTTGAAGCCGAACCAGCCGAGCCAGAGGATGAACATCCCGAGGGTCGCGAGCGGCATGGAGTGGCCGGGGATGGCGCGGGCTTTGCCTTCCTTCGTGTACTTCCCGATGCGGGGCCCGAGGATGATGACGCCGGTCAGCGCTGCCCAGCCGCCGACGGAGTGGACGACGGTGGAGCCGGCGAAGTCGTGGAAGCCCTCGGTGGCGAGGAAGCCGCCGCCCCAGACCCAGTGGCCGACGATCGGGTAGACCGTCAGCACCAGGATGAAGGCGAAGATCATGAAGGCGCTGAGCTTGATCCGCTCTGCGACGGCCCCGCTGACGATGGTCGCGGCGGTCGCGGCGAACACCATCTGAAAGAAGAAGAAGGCGGTGACCGGGAGGTTGTCCGGGGTGCGGACCAGGTCCGTCCCGTCGAAGGACGGGAAGAAGCCGCTGGTCCCGAAGAGCCCACCCTCGCCGAACATCAGGCCGAAGCCGATGAAGTAGAAGGCGAGCGAGGCCAGGGCGACGTTGAGCACGTTCTTTGCGAGGATGTTGACCGTGTTCTTCTTTCTGCCGAAGCCCGACTCGAGCAGGGCGAAGCCGGCGTGCATGAAGAACACGAGGAATGCTGAGAGCAGCACCCAGACGGTGTCGAGGTTGTTCATACGGCGAGCTCTCTCCTTCGTCGGTGAGCGTCTCGCGCCAAGTTACCCAGAGCGTGTTTCGGCGCTGTTTCGTCCCGCGGCGCCGCCTCCCGGCCGCTCCCGGGGCACGCTTCTTGCTTTGCACCTCCGCCCCACACGGGTGATCGTGAGGGTTGGGAGGGGGCGAAGATGCGTAAGATATCGTGTTGGTTCGGGTTGGCGGCGATCACACTGGCGTTCGCGGGGTGCTTCCCGGCGGTGGACAAGGGCGACGTGTCCGAGGTTGACCTCGACACCTCGGGTCCGGACACCTCAGCAGGCGGGGACTCCGAGCCCCAACTCGACACATCAACGGCCGACACGGCGACGCCGGACACGCTGGCGCCGGACACGCTGGCCCCGGACACAACAGTGACGGACACGGTGGCGCCTGAGTGCGACGGTCCCGAGGACTGCGGTCACCTCGCCGGGACGTGTACGAAGGTGGTGTGCCTGGGCGGGACCTGCGCGGCCCAGCCCGACGACGGCGGGGGCTGCGATGACGGCAACGCCTGCACCAAGGACGACGTTTGCAGCGGTTTCAGCTGCAGCGGGACGGCCTACGCCTGCGACGACGGCGAGGTGTGTACCGACGACGTCTGCGACGGTCAGGGCGGCTGCGACTACCCCGTGAAGGCCGGTGGGTGCTGGATCGGCGGCGCCTGCTACGCGATCGGCGAGACCAAGCCCGGCGACCCCTGCCGCGTCTGCGCCGGCGGCGAGAGCTGGTCGCCCAACGACGGCGCCACCTGCAGCGACGGCGACGACGTCTGCACCCTCGGCGACACCTGCGACGGCACCCAGTGCGTCGGCGGCCCACCGCCGGATGACAGCGCCGGGGATTGGGCCACGAACGTCGTTCTTTCGACTGCTCCGCAGCGTAGTGCAATCGCTGCGATCCATCCGGTTGGGATCGCGGACTGGGCACTGTTCGCCTCTCTCGATGGTGGAGGAAGGGTCCCGACTAGCAACGGCAACATTGACTTCCCGAACCACACGGTGGCCTTGGTGCGCCGAGCACCGGCGTCGACTTGGGTCGATGCCTCATTCACGGGAACGGGCAGCGCGGCCCTTACAGCATCGACGTCGTCCAACGGTGCGCTTGCTTGGAGCGTCGAGCTGACCGGAACGGGGGAGGCCAGGTTCGATCCCAAGCTGATCACGAAGGCCACGACCCCGCCGGTGAGCTACGTCGCCGTTAGCGACTCATTCGGGGACCTTCGCTTCCTGGTCGAGGCCGTGGGGACGCCCCGGAGCCTGGCTCTGGCTGGCGGTGATAGCGTCGTTCAGGGCTACGTGACCTCTGGGACCTATCTCGACGCGGATGGGCAGGCGACCGAGATCGCCCCGGGCGACGTCTCGAACACCGCCGTCGTGCGGTATGCGTTCGATGGAACGCCGACCTGGGGCGGCGTCGTCCGCACCCCTGGCTTCGCTTCCGGGTACCCGACCATGTGCCGGGTCGAAGGGGGCGACGTCGCGATCGCCGCGGCGTTCAGGGGCTCTGCGTCTGTAGAGCTGGGACCAGCAGTCGTTCCTGTCACAAGCACCAAGACCACGTTTGTCGTCGCGCGCTTCGACGGCGAGACAGCCGCCACGGTCCTGACCCCCCTAACGTTCTCCGACGAGATCCAACCGGGCTCGCAGCTCGTTTCAGCGCCCACCATGTTCTGTGATCCCAGCGGCTTCACGCTCGTTCTCGACTCGACCACCCGGGTCGTTGAATCGATCTCCGCGAGTGGTGCCCTCGTTGGCGGGACCTCCGGAACCGGAGTTGTGCGGTTCGATTGGGACGGTCAGCCGCTGTGGGCCACGAACGTGTTAGGCGGGTTCGTTGTTGGTGCTGCACAGCGTGCGTTCCGCCTCGCGCTCAACGTCAACACCTCGCTTGACCCGACGAACGCGACCGTCGCAGCGCCCGGCGGGACACCGTTGGGGGATCTCATCGGAGCAACCCGGTGGATCCTGGTCCTCCACAGCAGCGGCGCCGTCGACTGGGCTCAGCACCTTCCCGGAGCGGGAGCGGGCTTCTTCTCTACTCTCGGACTGCAAGGGAACTCGGACACCCTGGCGGTTGCCGCCGGTGGCTCGTTCGCCGGCGCGAGCTTGGACTGGAGTGCGCTTTCCCCTGACCTCGTGTGGTCCGGAAACTCGGATCGCAACGCGTTCGCTGCGCTGCTCAACTCAGCCGCCGGGCTCAGCTGTGCCGCCCCCTGACCACCGCGGTAGATATGGATATTGTGGGTTCAGACCGACCGCTCAGAAGCAGACCCCGATCGGTAGGCATGTCGCGGTCCCGAAAATCTCCACGCAGGGCGCGATCCCGAGGCAGAAATAGCCCTGGCCCGTGAGCTCCGCGTTGCAGTCCCTCTCTTCGCCCGCACACTGACCGCCAGAACAGCGATCGTTGTTTGTGCACTTGTCGTTGTCGTTGCAGGTCATCCCGGACAAGGGCACGCACGTCGAACCCGCGCAGGTCCCTTGGCTGCATTGCGGATGGCTGCCCACTGTGCAGCCCGTCCCGTTCGGCTGGCTCTCGATCGCACAGATCTTGTTGTGGCAGACGCCACGCTGGCATGAGTTCACGGGGCTGGGTGGGGTGCAGCCGCCCCCCTCATTGGCGGCGATGCCGCTGCACGCACCATTGACGCATTGGCCAACGACGCACTGGTCGTCCAGTCCGCCGCCGCAGGTCACGCCGTTGGTCACGTTGGTTTTCGTGCATCCCTGCCCGGCGACGCAGCTGTTGTTCGTGCACGGGTTGCCGTCGTCGCAGCTGTCCCAGCTGCCCCCCACGCAGACGCCGAGGTTGCACTTGTCGTTGATGGTGCAGGGCTGGCCGTCCTCGCAGGCGGCGCCGTTGGCGTAGTTGGTGAGGCAGCCGGCGACCGCGTCGCACTTGTACTCGAAGCAGGGGTTGCCGTCGCCGCACGGGAGCGGGTTGAAGCCCTTGCAGATATTGTCCTCGCACTTGTCGACCTGGGTGCAGACGTTGCCGTCGTCGCACAGGAGCGTGTTGTCGGGGGTGTGCGCGCAGTTGCCGTCGGAGTCGCAGAAGTCGTGGGTGCACGGGTTCTGGTCGTTGCAGAGGCCCTCGTCGGTCTCGCCGTCGCAGTCGTCGTCGATGCCGTTGCACTGCTCGGGCTTCGGCGCCTCGCCTACGCAGGTCTCCGCGCCCTCGCTGCAGGTCCCCTTGCCCTTGCACGTGCCGAACTCGTTCTCGATGAAGCACTGGTAGTCCGGCGGGAAGTCGTCGGGGATGCCGTTGCAGTTGTCGTCGGCGCCGTTGCACGACTCCGGGTAGGGCTCGGCCGCGTCGCAGCTGTTCAGCCCGCCCTGGGTGCAGAAGCGCTGGCCGTTGCACTTGCCGTGGTCGTTCTCCACGTAGCAGGTGGTCGACAGCTGCAGCGACTTCGCCAGATCCGAGCAGCGGCACTGCCCCCCGTCCGGCGGCACGCACTGGCGCGCCTGCCCGCCGCCGCCCACCGGCACCAGGCGACACACGTAGCCGCCCGGGCAGTTCGCGTCGTTGTTGCACTCGCCGCCGCAGAACTTCCCGTTCGGCCCGTAGCTCAGGCAGTAGTTCCCGGTCTGGCCGGGCTCGTTGCAGTCCGCCGTCTCGTCGCACGGGTCGCAGAGGTGGGTGAACTTCGGCACGCAGATGTAGGTCGCGTCCGTCCCCGGCGCCTCGCGGCAGTCGTAGAGCTCCGGGCACTCCTCGACGCAGGTGCGCGTGCACTTGCGGCCGCTCGCCGTCTGGATGCACCAGCCGCTGTTGCAGTCGGCGTTGCCGGCGCAGGTGTAGCCGAACTCGCCGGGCTTGGGCGGCTCGTAGGTGTCGACCGGCACCACGTCAGCGGCGTCCGGCGCCACGAAGGTGTCGTAGGTGATGATGATCTCGGTGTCGGTCTCGAGGACGAGCGTGTCCTGCTCGGCCGCGTCCGGTGTCCCCGACACGCCATCACTGCCACAGCCGGCCGCCACGCTCGCGACCGCGATAATCATCCACCAGGCTCTCAGCCGCATCGACTCCTCCGGGGGTGCGCGCGCCGTGAGCATAGCAGACGCGCTCGCTCGGATCCGCCCCCCGCAGGGGACGCGGGCACTTTTTCGCGAGCGCGCATCCTCACCGATCGCGGACGTAGAACCAAATATCTTTCACGGTCCCGCCCGTCATCAGCGCCCCGCGCTCCACCCGCTCGCGCCGGTAGCCGTGCCCCTCCGCCAGCCGCGCCGACGCTGCGTCGTCGGACGCGACCCGCATCTCGAGCCGCTCGATCCGGAGCTCGCCGAACCCCCGCCGCTGGGCCTCCCGCAGGGTCGCCCCGCCGATGCCTCGCCCTCGCCACTCCGGCGCGACGCACAGCGCCACCTGCGCGACGTGGCGCGAACACACCAGATCCCGCGGCGACACGCGCGCCAGCGCCACCGCGGTCGCCCCGACCTCGGTCAACAGCAGCAGGTGCCCGTCGATGCGCGCCCCGCGCAGCAGATCGCGCCCGAGCCGCTCGGCGTCCTCGTCGAGCTCGTCGTGATCGTAGGGCGCCGACGGCGCGTCGGTGAACCCGCGCAGCATGACCCGCCCGAGCGCGCCCACGTCCTCCGCCTGCGCCGATCGGACCCAGGCCACCGGGCCGAGTGATGCGCGCGCCCTGGTCATCGCCGGTTCAGCGCCGCTCGACGGTCCACGCGCCGCTCACCCGCTGGCGCCCGAGCACGCCCTCGTAGGTCCCCGCCCCGCGGTCGACGTCGAAGAACGTCAGCGACACCCGCACGTAGTCGAGCCCGAGCTTGCCGCCCGCGAGCAGCGTGGGCGAGTCGAAGGTCCCGGCCGCCTCGAGCGGCAGCGTCGCCCCGCCGGCCGTCCGCGCCGCCCCGTCGACCAGCGCCCCGCCCGCGACGACCAGCCGGACCACCACCGGGCCCCCGGCCGCCTCGAGCGCCCCGACGAACACGCCGTCGGGGACCCGCGTCGGCGCCGGCGCAGGGGGCGCCGCGGGCGCCTCGGCCGGCTCCGCCGCCGGCGCTGGCGTCGCTGGGGCCGGCCCGGCCGCCGACGCGCCCAGAGGCCACGCGAGCCCCGCCATCATCACGATCGTCGCCGTCCACCGCTCGAGCATGCTCACCACCTCCGACCACGAGCGCCCATCCCGTATCACACTTTTCGCCTACGGCGTGTCCTTCGACGCCGCCAACGCCCGCACCTCGTCGCGCGTCTGGGGGGCGTCGGGGATGAGCAGCACGATCGGTGTGGCGCGGACCTCGACCCGGAGCGGCTCGTCCGGCAACAGCATCAGCCCGACGTTGAAGTCACCGATGAACAGCGGCCGCGGCGATCGCGACGCGACCACCTCCGGCGCCTTCGCGACGTCCCACAGCTCGAGCTGCGCCTGGGCCTCGCGTCGCACCGCCTCCGCCTCCCCGGCGAGGCGCGCCGTGATGGCCCGCCACTTGCGCGCGGCGAAGGCCTCCGACGGGCGCAGATCCCCGCTCATCCCGTCGCTGAGGAGCTCCCACGCCCCGTTGGCGTCGCTCAGCATCAGCTGGACCTGGGCGGCGACGATCCTCGACACCGGCTCGTCCTGCGCTAGGTAGCGCAGCCGGCCGAACGCCGCGATCGCCTCCGGCTTCTGGTCGAGCGCCAGCAGCAGCGTCCCGCGCGTCGCCGCCAGCGCGACCGCGTACAGGCGCTCCCCGCCGTCCTCGGTGTCGAAGTCGACCAGCGGTCGCGGCAGCGCCGCCAGCGCGCGCTGCGCCACCTCGGTCGGCAGCGTCTCGCCGTCGAGGGTCACCCGCGCGACGTCCAGCACCGCCCGCGTATACGCCCACGCCGGCTCGTCCCAGCCCGCCGGTCGCTTCGCCGGTAGGTCCTTGGCGATGGCCCCGAGGGTCTTGATGACGTCGGAGAGCGCGGCGGCGTCGTGGGTCCGCACCGCGTAGCCCGCGCTCACCCGCGCCAGCAGCAGCGTCAACGTCCGCCGATCGTCGACGCTCAGCGCCTCGAGCTGCTGCGACGCCCGCTTCACCCCGTCGAGCGGCCGGTCGAACGCGACGTAGCCCGCCAGCGTCAACAGCCGCATCTCGAGCGACCGGGGCAGCTCCTTCAGCCCGGCGTCGATCGCGGCCTCGAAGCGCTTGGCCAGGGCCGGGTCGGGGTCGCCCTTGCCGGCGGCCAGCGCCGCCTGCCGGATCCCGATCGGGATCAACAGGTGCGCCGCGCGCCGCACGAGCTGCCCCCGCTCCCCCGCCTCGGCCGCGAGCGCGTCGAGGTCGGCGTCGAGGGTGGCCGCCGGCGGCGCCCCGGAGCCGCTCGACAGCGCCGTCGGCAGCGCCATCTGCACCGCCCAGGAGATGCGCGCCTCGGTCAGCCTCCGGTCGAGCGGGCCTCGCGCCGCAGCACGGGCGAGCAGCTCTCCGAGCGCGTCCATCTGCCTCGTCGCGAGCCACGTCTCGGCGACCGCGTGTTGCACCGCAGCATCATTGGGGAAGTCCGCCTCGAGGCGCTTGCCGAGCAGGATCGTCGCTCCCTCGCGGTCGAGCCGCCAGTAGCGGCGGAGCTGCGCGACGCACCCGGCGGCGTCGGCGTAGCGCGTCTCGGGCGCCGCCTCCCAGCGCTTGGTGGCGCGCTCGTCCTGGCGCCTGACGCGGATCGCCTCGACCCGCCCGGCCAGCGCCGGGGCGGCCTTCACCAGCCGCGCGGCGAGCTGGGCCGCCTCGCCGTCCTCCTCGGCCACGAGGAGCGCGTCGTACAGGTTGAGCGCGTGGCGCGGCAGCTCGCTCTTGCGAAAGGCGAGCGCGAAGGCCGCGGCGGCGTCCTTGGCGTGGCCCTCGCGCAGGAGCCACAGCCCGCGCTGGTCCTGGACCGCCGGGTTCTGCGGGTCGTCCTTCAGCGCCCTCGGCAGGGCATGGGCGAACCAGCGGTCGCCGAGCCGGCGCATGCGGCGGACCGACTCGACCAGCGCCTCGAAGACGGCCTTGCGCTCGGGGGGCACCTGGTCGGGGAGGGCGTCGAGGGCGGTGCGCACGCTCTGCCGGGTCTCGTACGCGTGCCCCATCATGTGGAGCATGTACGCGGTCGACAGCGCCGCCCGGCGCAGCGCCGGCCCGTCCTCGCCCCGCGCGTCGAGCACCTGCACCTCGGCCGCGAGCAGCATCAGCGCGTGGAGATCGGTCGGCCGGTCGATGGCGGCGTGCTGATCGTCGAGCAGCAGCCGGGTCAGGAGCTGGTCGATGTTCTGCGCGAGGGCCTCGGTCTTCTCACCCTCGAGCCCAGACGCGAACAGCTGCCGGGCGTAGGGGAGGGCGTCGGTCACGCTGGGCGCGCCGTCGCCGGGGGCGGGCGCCGCGGCGTGCGCGACCCGCGGGGGGACGAGGGCGAGCAGGAGCGAGACGGCGAGGGTCGTGGCGAGCGTGTGCATGAGCGGCATGGTAGGGCGAACGTCGCCGCCTCGGCCAGTAGTCCCGACCCGCGCGCGGATGGGGCAGCCCCGGCCGCTCACTCCTCGATGGTCAGCGGCCACCCGGTCACCGACCACGAGCGCCAGGCGTAGGGCGTCAGGATCGTGTTGTCGTAGGCGTTGATCGAGAAGTCGGGGACGTAGGCCCGCACGACCTGCATGAAGTCCTCCCCGGGCCACAGCGCGCGCAGGCCCCAGGCGGCGGCGAGGTCCGGCAGCGGCACATCCTCCCGCGGCCCGTCGGCGACGATGGTCCAGAACGGGAACCCCGAGCTGTGCTGGAGCTGGACCCAGTTGAGCGACGCGTCCGGCCCGGGGTCGAGGTCCCAGCGCAGCTTGAGCCCGCGCAGGAGCCCGTCGGCGTCCGGGTTTCGCGGCCGCGCCACGCGCATGAACGGGCCGACCACGAGGGTGTGCAGCCCGACCGCGAGGGACTCGCCGCCGACGGTCGTCCAGACCCCGCGCAGGTCCGCGTGCTCCACCTCGGCGCTGACCTTCCAGGCGATCCCGTCCCAGCGCAGCACCACCCCGGCGTCCCCGACCGCCCACGCCGAGTCCGCCGCGGTCGCGTGGACCGCCGTCAGCGTCCGGGTCGTCAGCGGCAGGAAGTCGAACCACACGGCGCCGTCCCAGTGCGCCACGCGCCCCGCGGCGCCGACCGCCCAGACGTCGTCGTCCGCGGCGCCCCAGATGGCGTTCAGATCCGCCCCGGCCAGATCGAAGTCCTCGAGCGCGCCGTCTCGCCAGCGGCGGATGATGCCGCCCTCACCGACGATCCAGACCGCGCCCGCGCCGTCCGTCCAGACGTCGCGGACCGCCGCCGCCGGCAGATCCACCGCGACCTGCGCCGCGGAGATCCCGTCGTGGGCCCAGATCCCGGCGTCGCCCCACATCCAGACGGCGTCGCCGACCCCGTGTACGCCGCGCCACGCGACCCGCTCGAAGCCGGGCGGCATCGCGACCGTCCGCCACTTCAGGCCGTCGAAGCGGACCACCGCGCCGGCGTCTCCGACCGCCCAGACGTCGTCGCCGCCCCACGCCCAGACCCCGCGCAGGGACGCGTCGGTCGGGGCCTGGGTCAGCCCCCACAGCGCGCCGGCGCGGACCAGCACCTCGCCGTCGTCGGCGACGGCCCACAGGCGCCCGTCCCCGGGCCCGTGGAGGGCGTGGACGTCGATGGCGATGCCGGTCTGCGCGCTGGTCGCGCCGCTCGCGTCGAGCTCGAACACGGTGTCGTCGTCGACCTCGACGATGCCGTCGTAGAGCACGAAGCTCCCGACGCCGGTCTGGAGCGCCGCCGGCACGTCGGGCACGGCGGTCGCGTAGATCGTGTAGCTCGCGTCGTAGAGGCTCTCGGCGAAGCGCGCCGGGAAGCGCTCGAGCGTGAAGAGGTTCTGGTCCACGCCGCGCCCGGACGAGGGCATGTGGTAGACGCCGTCGGCGCCGAGGTCGACGAAGACGTCGACGGTGTGTAGCGCGGTCTCCTCGCGGCCCACGGGGGCGTCGTCGAGGCGGATCCGCAGCGTCCGGTTCAGCGGGATGTCGAGGTGCACGTCCTGCTGGCCGACGACGTCCCCCGGCAGCGCGAACACGTGGCGCCGGATCCCCATCATGGTCGGGATGAACACGCCGAGCTCGTCCTCGTAGCCCCCGAGGCAGACCACGGCGTACTCGCCCGGGCGGGACACGAGCGAGTAGAGACCCTGGGCGTTGGTGCCCGCGAGGAAGGACGGGCCGGACGGGTCGGTGAAGACGTCGGCCTGGGTCACGCTGCAGCGCGCGGCGCGCTCGCCCGGGCTCGGCAGGCACTGCACGCCCCCCTCGACCCCCTTGCACGAGTAGCCGGCGAGGCAGTCGTCGTCGGTCTGGCAGGCGGTCGTGCAGCGGCGCCCCTGGTCGCCAAGGTCGGTGCACAGCGCCCCGTCGCCGCCGCAGTCCGCCGCGACCAGGCACGGCTGGCACAGCTTGCCGGTGGCGCCGTCGACGATGAGGCGGTTGTCGCAGCTCCCCGGGGGCGGCAGGACGTACTTGTCGAGGCCGCTCACCTTGCCGGTCAGCGTGCTGTCTTCGAGCTGCGTCGGCCCGCCGCCGCCGCCGCCGCCCGAGGGGCTCGAGACCAGCGGGATGAGCTGCAGCGTCACGTCGCGGGCGTCGAACTCCACGACGCTCGCGGTGGTGTAGTTGTCCTTGCCGGCGGTGACCATCTGCAGCGGGCCGAAGCCGACGTCGCTGAAGGTGAGCTGCCCGCGGTCGTCGGTGACCCCCTGGTACGGGGTCCCGAGATCGTCCCACAGGATCACAAAGGCCTCGTCGACGCCCCTGCCGGTCACGAGGTCGAGGACCGTGACGTTGAGCGCCTCGGGGATGGGCCCGCCGACGGTGCCCCCGAAGCGCTGGGCCGGGTTGTAGTAGCGGTAGGCCATGGCGAGGCGCCCGAGCACGAAGTCGCTCACGTTGACGTTGCCGACGTCGCCGCGGGGGGCGCGCACGATCATGAGCGCGTCGTCGATGATGCGCGCGTCCTCGGCCGGCGCGCCCCCGAAGCGCAGCGCCGGGCTCTCGCCCCGAAACCCCTGGCCGTGGACCCGCACGACGCGCCCGCCGCTGCGCGCGCCCGCGCCCGGGGTGACGGCGAGCAGCTGGCCGCGGCCGTCGGCGCGGTACTCGTAGGCTCCGGCCAGGGTGACGCTGCGCGTCCCGTCGGTGACGGTGACGTCGACCCGCCCCGCGGTCGAGGGCGGGGCCGTGACCTCGATCGACCCGGCGCCGACCTTGTTGATCGCCGCCGCCTGCCCCCCGAAGACGACGCTGGTGGCGTCGCCGAAGCCGAGCCCGGTCACGCGGACTCTGGTGCCGCCGTCGGTCGGGCCGAACGCCGGGTCGACGCCGCTCGCGGTGAGGGCGCGCTCGTAGCTGAACAGGTCGCCCCGGGTCGTGACCCCGCCCGGCGCCGTGACGGTGATGAGCGCGGGACCGGGCGCGTTCTCAGGGGTCCCGACGACCACCAGGTCCTCGGCGGCGCGGGTCTGGATCACGGTCGCGGCGGCCTCGCCGAAGGTGACGGAGACGTCGCCGTTGCCGGTCAGGCCGGTGACCGTCAGCGCCACCTGGGTGCCTCCCTGGGCCGTGCCCACCGCCGGCCAGGCGTTGACGAGGGTCGGCGCGGCGGGGCCGGCGTCGCGGTCGACGTAGGTCCAGGCCGCGGGCAGGGTCAGGGTCGCGAGGGGGTTGCTGACCACGAGCGCGGCGGGTCCGGCCGCCCCGGGGGGCGTGCGCACGGTGATCGCCGCGCCGTGGCCCGCGACGAGGGTCTCGGCCACCGCGCCCCCGAAGGAGACGACGGTGTCGGCGTCGAGGCCGCGCCCGTAGAGGGTGACCTCGGTGCCGCCGCGGGTCGTGCCGCTCGCGGGGGAGAGCCAGTCGAGGTGCGGGGGCGCGAGGTAGCGGAAGGCGCCGGGCAGCACGCGCTGCTCGAAGCCGTCGGTCGCGACGACGTCGACGATCCCGGCGTCGGCGGCGAGGCGGGCGGGCAGGGTGCCGATGATGGTGGTGGAGTCGACGCGATCGGCGTCCTCGAGCGCGCGGTCGCCGATGATCACCCGGGTCGCCTCGGTGAAGCCCTCGCCGCGCACGGTGATCGCCACGCCGCCGGCGACCGGGCCCTCGGCGGGCGCGATGGCCGTCGCCTCGAGGGCGCCTCGGTAGAGGTAGCCGTCGACCAGGGTCGCCTGCTGCCCGTCGAGCAGGATCACCGTGACGTTGACGAGGCCCGGGGCGGCCGGCGGCACGTCGACGTTGATCTGCCCGTCGTCGAGGACGAGCGCGTTGCCGGCGGTCAGGCTGCCGAACACGACGGTCGCTCCCGGGGTGATCCCCGCGCCGAAGATCGCCACCCGCTCGCCCCCGTCGGGCTCGCCGACGCTCGCGACGACGCGGTCGAGCGACAGCGGGACGAAGGCGTCCGCGGCGTCCCCCTCGCCGGCGTCCGAGTCCGTCCACTGGCTCGAGGACGGCAGCGTGGGGCAGCCCGCGAGCGCCCCGCTCGCGGCGAGGACCGCGGCGAACAGTAGACGTAGGGCGCGGTCTCGGGCTGCTGGCATGCCTCTCCTGGGCGCTGGCGACGCGCCACGATACAGACTCGCCGCCGCCGACTTCAAGGATGGGACCACGCTCGTCACGGCGTCGCCGGTTGACGTTGGGACCGCGCGGCCTATCATCGCCTCCGATGGCCGACGAAGCGAACTCGAATCAGCAGCGAATCCTCGACGCGGCGAAGCGCCTGTTCCTCACCAAGGGGTACAACGGGTCGAATCTCCGCGACATCGCGAAAGCGGCGAAGGTCTCCATGGGAGGGATCTATCACCACTTCGCGTCGAAGGAAGAGATCTACCAGTCGCTGCTCTCGGGCAGCGCGGGCAGCCCCGGCAGCGACGTCGCGGGCGACATGCTCAACGTGCTGCGGCTGCTCCGAAACCCCGAGTTCCCCGACAACCTCGCCGAGGTGGGCGACGCGATCGCCGACACCATCCGCAAGCACCGCGAGACCTTCAAGCTGTTCTACATCGACGTGCTGGAGTTCGAGGGGCGCAACGTCAAGCCGCTCATCCAGCGCTTTCGGGACGGCTTCCGGGACCTCGGGGATCTGCTGCTGGCCCACAAGAAGGACGAGCTCGCCGATCTCCATCCGGCGCTGGTCATCCGTGTCCTGCTCGACGTCTTCATCCAGACCCGCCTCGAGGAGGCGATGCTCGGGATGTCGATGGCCGAGAGCCTCGGCCTGAGCGACGAGGAGATCACGCGCCAGATCGCGCGGCTCTTGCTCGAGGGCCTCATCAAACGGAAGTGACATGGACATCAGCGCGATCGCTGGCGCCGCGCGCGCCGCACAGGTCGGATGGGCGCGCCTCTCCCTCGAGCGCCGCGGCGAGCACCTCGCGGAGATCGGCCGGCGCTTCGCCGCCCGCGCTGAAGAGGTCGTCCGCGTCGTCTGCGAAGAGACGAAGAAGTCCGAAGGAGACGCCTGGTTCGCCGACGTGGTGCCGAACCTCGATCTCTTCGACTGGTGGACCGGCGCGGGGCTCGACCCGATCAAGCCCCGGAAGGCCCCGATCTCCAAACTGAAGTTCCCCGGCAAGCGCGCCACGCTCAGCTACGAGCCGCGCGGGGTGGTCGGGCTGATCTCCCCCTGGAACTACCCGGCGGCGCTGCCGCTGCGCACCCTGGTCCCGGCGCTCATGGCCGGCAACGCCGTGCTGTTCAAGCCGAGCGAGGTCACCCCGCGGACCGGCGCGCTGCTGGTCGAGATCTTCAACAGCGTCCTGCCCGCCGGCCTCCTGGCGCTCATCGAGGGCGCGGCGGACGCCGGCGAGGCGGTCATCGACGCCGCCGATCACGTCGTCTTCACCGGCAGCGTCGCCACCGGCCGCAAGGTCGCGCTGCGCTGCGCCGCGCAGCTCAAGACGGTCAGCCTCGAGCTCGGCGGCAAGGACGCCGCGATCGTGCTCGCCGACTGCGACCTCGACCGGACGGCGCAGGGGATCTTCTGGGCCGGCTGCTCGAACAGCGGCCAGAACTGCGCGGCCGTCGAGCGGGTCTACGCCGAGCGCCCCGTCTACGATCGCCTGGTCACCGCCCTCGCCGGGCTCGCGGCCCGCGCCGAGGTCGCCCCGGTGGCCACCGCGGCCCAGGACGGCACCGTCCGACGCCACCTCGAGGACGCCGTCGCCCGGGGCGCCAAGGTCCACGGGACCTACCCCGGTGCGGTCATCCTCACCGACGTCCCCGACGACGCCGAGGTGATGACCGAGGAGACCTTCGGCCCGCTCATCCCGGTCGTCCCGGTCGCCGACGCCGAGGAGGCCCTCGCCCGCGCCAACGGCACCCGCTTCGGGCTCACGACCAGCATCTGGACCACCGACATCGCCGCCGGCGAGGCCCTCGCGGCCCGCGCCGAGAGCGGGGTCGTGACCCTCAACAACGCCTCGTTCACCGCCGCGATGCCGTTCGCGCCGTGGTCCGGCCGCGGCGAGAGCGGCCACGGGGTGACCAACAGCCACCTCGCCATCCTCGAGCTCGTGCAGCCCAAGTTCGTGCTCGTCGACCAGAACAAGGCCCCCGAGGCCTGGTGGTTCCCGCTCTCGGACGACGCCCTCACCCTCGCGCGCGACACCCTCGACTGGCTCACCGCCAAGGGCGCCGCGAAGCTCACCCGGACCGTCGGTGTGCTCCGCGGTATGAAGCGCCGCGTCAACGAGCAGAAGGCCTGGTTCCGAGGGTAGAACGCGGTTTCATGCTGCGTTGCGGCATGAGCGCGGCGGCGGCCCCGTCCGGGACCCTGGGGTGGATCCGGCCCGGTCGGCCGGCCCGGATCACCCCTGCTGCATCACCGGCAGGAACACCTCGCGCATCGGGTCGACGTTCACCTCGCCGACCCCCTTGACGCGCAGCCAGGCGTCCCGCGGGGCGTCGGGGTCGAGCATCGCGAGCTGCTCGAGCACGCGGTTCGACGCGATGACGAAGGGCGCCACGCCGCGCTCCTTGGCGGCGTTGAAGCGCGCCTGCTTGAGCCGCCGGAAGACGTCCTCGGCCTCTTCGCTCAGCGGGACCTCGGGGGCGCTCGCGGTGCGCTTCGGGGTCCGCTTCTCGGCGAAGGGCGCGACGTCGAGCTCGAGCTGGAGGCGGCGCCACATCGCCTCGACCCCGCGCGGGGTCAGGGTCGGGTAGCGCCCGGTGGTGCAGCCGGCGCGGCCGAGGGCGTTCAGGAGGCCGACCAGCACCCCCTCGGACAGCGACGACAGGATGCCGTGGCTCTTCGAGGCGGCGAGCGGGTCCTTGAGCACCTCGCGGCTCTTGCTGCCCTTGAGCACCCGGGCGAGGGTGCGGCCGGAGAGCCTCCCCTGCGCTCGCGCGACGGCGCTCAGCGCCTTCTGGACGATGATCTCCTCGTCCTCGGTCAGGCGCCGGGGCTCGCAGCGCGGCTCCGTGGATACCTGCTCGGCGCGCTCGGAGGCCGGCGACGCGACCGAGACCCCGGCGAGCCCGGCGTCGGGGCGGCAGTTGTCGCAGCTCGCGCCGTCGTGGTCCTCGCAGCTCAGCACCCGGTCGCCGAAGTAGCGCAGGATCGCGGCGTGGCGGCACTGCTCCTCGTAGGCGTAGCGCACCATCGCCCGGAGCTTCTGGCGCTCGCCCTCGGCGCGCGCGGCGCGGGCGTCGGCGGGGAGGTTCTCGCCCCCGTTGTCGATGAAGAACTCCTGCACCCGCGTGTCGGCGTAGGTGAACAGCAGCGTGCACCAGGCCGGCGCGCCGTCGCGGCCCGCGCGCCCCGCCTCCTGGTAGTAGGCGTCGATGCTGCCCGGGACGTCCCAGTGCACGACCGCGCGCACGTTGGACTTGTCGACCCCCATGCCGAAGGCGTTGGTGGCGACCATGACGAGGTCGTCGCGGGCCGCGAAGGCCTCCTGCGCCTTGATCCGCGCCTCGTCGTCGAGGCCGCCGTGGTAGACGACCGAGTCGATGCCGGCGCGGCCGAGCTGGAGCGCGGCCTCCTCGCAGTTCTTGCGGGTGGCGCAGTAGACGATGGCGGCGCCGCCGGCGCGCTCGATGATCTGGCGGGCGTAGCGGGGCTTCTCCTTCATCCGCTTGATGGGCAGCACCGCGAGGTGGAGGTTGTCGCGCAAGAAGCCGGCGACGGTGACCATGGGGTCGGTGAGCTCGAGGCTCCGGACGATGTCGAGCCGGACCTGCTGGGTGGCGGTGGCGGTGAAGGCGGCGACCCGGGGGACGCGGAGCTCGCGGGCGACCCGCCCGAGGTTTTGGTAGTCGGGGCGGAAGTCGTGCCCCCACTGGGAGATGCAGTGGGCCTCGTCGATGGCGAAGAGCGAGATGGGCAGGCGCTGCATGGCGGCCCAGGCGCCCTGGAAGCGGAAGCGCTCCGGGGAGACGTAGAGGAGCTTGAGCTGCCCGCTCGCCGCGTCGTCGAGGACGCGGCGCTGCTCGGCCATGTCGAGGGAGCTGTTGACGAAGGCCGCGGCGACCCCGCGCTCGCGCAGCGCGTCGACCTGGTCCTTCATCAGCGCGATGAGGGGCGAGACGACGACCGTGACGCCGTCGAGGAGCAGCGCCGGGAGCTGGTAGCACAGCGACTTGCCGGCGCCCGTCGGCATCACGCCCACGACCGGGCGGCCGCCCAGGATGGCGTCCACCACCTCGCGCTGACCGGGGCGGAAGCCGGTGAAGCCGAAGTGACGCTCGAGCGCTGCCGTCACCAGATCCATGGGCAGGGCTGATACCGCAGCGGCGGATCGCCGACAAGGACGGATCCCGTTCCCGGCCGCGCCCGGCGCGGTGATCACGCGATCCGTAAGCGCCCGGTGAGCGCGATCCAAGCCCGCGTAATCTTTTTGTGAATACCCGTAAACAGGGTCTCGTCGGAGACCCCTGTCGAGGCCCGCCCGAGGTATGCCATGCGATTGACCCTGCTCCCCCTGCTGCTCGCATCATCGCTGCCCTTCGCCACCCAGGCGTGCGGCAGCGACACCTCCTCGAAGCTCATCCAGGTCGGAGACGAGCACGACGGCACCCACCTCTTCGAGCCCGGCACCGACGGGCGCGAGTGCGTCACCTCGGCGGCGTGCGAGGACGGCGACCTGTGCACCGAGAACCGGTGCGTCGACAGCGTCTGCGTGTCGATCACCGTCCCGACCGAGGAGTGCTGCGAGACCGCGGTCCTGTTCTCCGAGACCTTCGACGAGAACGTGAGCGACGGCGTCAGCTTCACGCAGCTCAACGGCGCGGCGGGCTGGCACATCCTCGACGGGCGCAACGCGAGCCCGCCCGAGGCCCTCTACTTCGGCGACCCCGAGCGCATGACCTACAACGTCGGCGTGCACGTCGCCGGCGAGGTGCGCCTGCCCGCGGTCGAGCTGCCGCGCGACCGCGAGACGGTGCTGACGATGCGCCTCTACGCCCTCATCGAGACCAACCCCCAGTACGACATCTTCCAGGTCGACGCCGACATCATGGACGGCGGCGAGGTCGCCGCCACGACGACGCTGCTGCGCAAGCGCGACATCCCGGTGGACTCCTACCAGGGCTTCGCCCTCGTCTCGGCGTCCCTCAAGGAGCTCGCCGGGGCCACGGTCGTCGTCCGCATCAGCTTCGACTCCGTCGACGACCTCAACAACGGCTACGAGGGCGTCTGGGTGGACGACCTCCAGCTCCTCGCGAGCTGCCCGCTGCCGACGGCCTGCGAGACGGACGTCGACTGCGACGACGGCGACGCCTGCACCGCCGAGGCCTGCAGCGACGTCGGCTGCGTGTCGACCAACATCTGCGACCCCATCGACAACCCGATCACCGACGTCGATGTGAACCCGTGCGCCGAGCCCGGCGCGCCGGCCGACTGCTGCATCAGCGACGCCGACTGCGAGGACGGCAACCCGGCCACCGTCAACGTCTGCGACGGCGCCACCTGCGCCGTGACGCTCAACCCCGACCAGTGCTTGACCGCCACGGACTGCGACGACGGTGACGCCTGCACCACCGAGACGTGCGGCGCCGGCGGCGTGTGCGAGTTCGAGGGGACCATCGGCGCGGGCTGCTGCACCCCCGGGACCCAGCGGATCGCGGACTTCGACAACGAGACGCTGCAGGGCATCTACGTCACCGACAACTTCGAGACCGGCATCTTCTGGACCCCGGACCTCACCCGCTCGACCTCCGGCAAGTTCGCCCTCTACTGCGGCGACCCGGTGACTCAGACCTACACCTACGATCGGCGCGTGAAGTCCTCGGCGACCACCCGGCCCCTCGAGATCCCTGCGGGCGGCACCACCCGGATCGAGTTCGACCTCTTCAAGGCGACGCGCACCGCCATCAACTACGACGTCTTCCAGGTGTTCGTGCTGCGCGACGGCGCGCTGCAGGCGGCGTGGAGCTCGAAGCTCCTCCCGGACGGGACCACCGGCGGCGCCTGGCGGCACGTCGCCGTGCCGCTCACCGCCTACGCCGGTCAGCAGGTCCAGCTGCGCTTCGTGTTCGACTCCGTCGGGGTGCCGCCCGGGTCTTACGAGGGTACCTACGTCGACTCGATCACCCTCGAGACCGGCTGCCAGTGAGCTCTCGGACCGGGACGGCGCGGCTCGCCTTGTCAGGCGTGGATGCGCCCCCTAAACTCCCCGGTCATGAGCAACAACACCCAGCTCGGACGTCGGTCCTTCCTCGGTGTCGGCGCGGCGGCCGTCGCCGGCGCTGGCTTCGCGGGGCTCGTCGTCGGGGCGACGCGCGGCGCGTCCGCGCGCTTCTCGCTCCGCGAAGGCTTCCCCGACTGCCCGGTCGTGGTCACGGCCACCCTGCCCGGCGCCGCTGATGGGACGCGCGGGCAGGCGAAGCTGTTCGTCGTGACCCCCACCGAGACCCTCGTCTACGAGCTCGGTCCGGTCCGGGTCGAGCGCGGCGAGGCCAAAGTCCACGTCGCCCTCGTCTATCCCTACGAGGACCGCGTCCCCGGGCTCTACGCCTACCACGTCCAGATCGAGGCCGGCGG
>PHBI01000051.1 GCA_002841945.1 Deltaproteobacteria bacterium HGW-Deltaproteobacteria-14 | reverse complement strand
CCGCAACTATGCCGGAGGCCATTGATCTCGCGCAACACCTGGACATCGATCAAGGCCCCCGTCCGAGCGCCGCGGGGCGGCGACGCCGGAGCGGGACCGTCAGGCGGGGCGGAGCCCGCGGCGGCCCGCGCGTCGCCGGCGACGCCACACCAGCGACAGCCCGAGGAGCAGCGCCGCGGCTTCGAGCCCCCCCGGACCGCCTCCGGCGCAGCCCTCCGAGCGCCCGGCCACGCCGGTCACGGTGTCCGCGTCGCCGGCGAACGCGTCGCTGTTGGCGGCGTCGGCCCCGCCCACGTCGGCGTCGGGGTCGCCATCGGCCACCCCGGGTCCGGGCCCGGCGACGCACTCGGGGCGCGGCTGACACGCCCCCCACGTCCCGTCGCCGCCGCAGCTGTGCGAGCCGACGGTGCACCCGACCGGCACCCAGTCGAGGGCGCAGCTGCCCCTCGCCCCGGGCAGGCAGGTGGCGCACGCGAACAGCTCGTCGGTCTTGCCGTCGCAGTCGTCGTCAAGGCCGTTGCAGACCTCGCCGTTGACCTCCGCCGGGTCGTCCGCCGCGCACACGAACGCCCCTGCGGGGCCGCAGGCCCAGCGCCCGGGCGCCGCGCAGGCGCCGCTCGACGCCACGCAGTCCGCGCCGAGGGGCGCGTCCTCGTCCTCGTCGGTCTCGCCGTCGCAGTCGTCATCGACCCCGTTGCAGCGCTCGGGCGCCACGATACACGGCACGCACGTCGGATCGCTGACCGGGTCGCAGGTCGGGCAGCCCTCGTCGGTCGCGCCGTCGCAGTCGTCGTCGACCCCGTTGCACACCTCGTCCTCGGGGACGCAGGCGGCGCAGCCCTCGTCGGTCTCGCCGTCACAGTCGTCGTCGAGCCCGTTGCACAGCTCCTTTGGGAGCGGGCCGCAGCCGCCGCAGGCGTTGCTGACGCCCTCGTCGGTGGCGCCGTCGCAGTCGTCGTCTACCGCATTGCACACTTCTTCTGCCACAGCCCCGCACCCGCCACAGGCGTTCGCGACTCCTTCGTCAGTGGACCCGTCACAGTCATCGTCCGTTGCGTTGCACACCTCGGCCGCCCCGGGGTGGACGGCGCCGTCGGCGTCGTCGCAGTCGGGGCCAGGCGCCGCGAGGTAGCCGTCGCCGTCGCCGTCGCCGCTGGTGGCGCCGCTCGCCACGGCGCGGATGCGATCGACCCGGATCGCGTCGGTGCCGGAGGTGGCCGGGTCGAAGCGGAGCCCGGTGACGGTGCCGGCCCACGCGGGGTTGTCCGCGAAGTCGACGTGAAGCACCTGCATCGCGCCGCCGCCGGGGGCGATGAGCTGCGCGGACTTGGCCTCGCTCCAGGCGCCGTCGGCGCTCGTGATGAAGAAGACCTGCGACAGGCGCGGCGCTCCGTCGGACTTCAGCGTGATCTCGAGGGCCTTCTTCGCGCTGGCGTCGACCCGCGCGCGGGTGTTCGCGATGTGCGGGTCGGCGCCGTCGAGCTGGATCTTCAGCTGGTCGTCCGCCGGCACGACGGCCAGCTGGGACACGGCGTGGGCGGCGCCCCAGCCCTCGGTGTCGGCGGCGTCCGGCCCGTCGAAGTCCCAGCGGTCGCGCGCGAAGACGTCGTGCTCTTTGAAGGCGCGCAGCGTCGTCCCGGCGTGGTTGGTCTCGACGGCGTCGCCCCAGCTCGTCTGCTCGCCGTAGTAGCCGGCGACGTGCTGGATCCAGGCGCGCACGTCGGGGTGGTCGACCTTGCCGATGGAGTAGCCCGTGGCGCGGGTCACGAAGCGGATCTTCTTGCCCTCGCCCGGCGCGAACTGCTCGATGTAGTACTTGCCGTTCGCGGGTGGGCTCGTCTTCGACGGGTTCTGGGCATAGCCGTCCGCGATCGACAGCTGCCACGTCGCGAGGTCGAACTTCGGGTAGTCCGTGTAGATGTGATAGCTGACCGGCTCGAGGTAGGGGGACTCGAACCAGACCCAGGCGATGGCGCTGTCGGTGGTGCTGGTCGCGGCGCCGCTGGGGTCGTTCTTGATGATGACCTCCGTCACGAACTCCTGGCCCGCCCAGAGATCCATGGTCGCGCTCGAGCTCCCCTCGGTGGCGAAGTTCTCCGCCTGCCCGGTCGGCGGGTAGGTCTTCACCTGGATCGATATCTTGGGGTACTGCGCGCCGCCGCAGGGGCCACCACCCGGGCCGCCGCCCCACCACTCCCAGTGCCAGGACTCGCTCGGGACGGTGCGCGAGAACCCGTAGCTGGCGCCGTGGGCGTTGAGCCAGCTGAGGACGCCGGCGCTGCTGGTGTTGAGGTCGAGGGCGTGGCCGCTCTGGTGGTTCGAGTAGCCGGGGTACGCGGCGAGGTTGCAGTTGTTGCAGTTGCAGTTCACGTAGCAGTTGTAGAGGTACTGCTGCTCGGCCATCGTGCGGAAGCCGCTGACGACCTTGAGGGTGACCCCCTGGGCCGCCGCCGCCTGTGCCATCACGTAGTAGGCGTTGGCGGTGGCCTTCTCGACCTTCTTGCCGTCGACGGTCACGACCTTGATCGCGAACGCGTTGCCGCTGGTGTAGCCAGTGGCGGTGGTCTCGGTGCAGCTGATGCTCGAGAGCGCGAGGGAGACCGACTCGAGGTACGAGCCAGCCGGGCTCGTCCCCCGGGCGTCATCGGGGGGCGGGTCGAGCGCGCAGGAAGCCAGGAGGGCGGACGCGACGAGGAGGCTGACGCGACGGGTGGGGCACATGCCGCGACTCTACATGCAAACCGATGCGTGCGCCTACAGGGGGCGTGGAGAGGTCGCCGAGCCGGATTACAAACGCCCTCGGTGGTCGCACCATTGCGCATAAAGCAACCGACCAGGACGGCCGATCTCCCTCTCACAGGAGGGGCCGCGTTGTCCGAGCTCGTCGCATCGACCGCCACGCCACCAGCGACCCGACCCCGGTTCGGTCCGAGCGAGCTGACGCTGCCGTCACCGCCGCTCGGGCTGGCCCTGGTCCTCGAGGCCGCCGAGAACGAGGACACCTCGCTGCAGCGCCTGGGCTGGCTCATCAACCGTGAACCGAGCCTCACGACGCACGTGCTGAAGCTGTCCAACAGCGCCGCCTACAGCGTCGGCCGCCAGGTCAGCTCGGTCAGCCAGGCGACGGTGTACCTGGGCGCCCGCACCATCCGCAACATGACGCTGAGCCACATCGTCCGCACCGTGAGCCTCAGCGTGGATGTGGGCACCTTCGACACCACGCTGTTCTGGGAGCACTCCCTGCGTCGCGCCGGCGCCGCCCACGTGCTCGCCACCCGGCTCGCCTTCGACGACCCCGGCGAGGCGTTCACCGCAGGCCTCATCCAGGACCTCGGCCTGCTCGTGATGGCGGTCCAGTGGCCGGATCTCGCGCCGGAGATCGAGGCCGCGATGGCGCTGCCCATCGACGAGCGGCGCGCGCGCGAGGTCGCCCTGACCGGCACCACGCACGACGCCATCTTCGCGCTGATCGCCGACAGCTGGGGCGTTCCGCAGGAGATCACCCGGGCCATCGCCGAGCACCACGCCGAGGTGATCAAGCTCCCGAACCGGCGCGGACAGGTGCTCGCCGAGATCCTGCGGCTGTCCGACGCCGTCGCGGATCTCACCCAGGTCTCCCCTACCCCGGACGCGCTGACCCGCGCCCGCGGCTGCCTCGACAACCTGCGGGGCGGCAAGCGGATCTCGCTCGAGACGGTCATTGACGAGACCGTGCGCGCGATGAGCGAGATGTCCTCGGCGCTCGAGATCCGGGTCCGGCCGCAGCCCAGCTACGAGGAGCTCATCCGGGTAGCGCACCGCGTGGTCGCCAAGGTCAGCGCGCGCTACGAGGACGAGACGCGGCGGCTCGAAGCCATGCTGGCGCAGCAGGTGGCGCTGCGGCGCGATCTCGAGTCGAAGAACGAGCAGCTCGCGCGCCTCGCGACCACCGATCCGCTGACCGGCGTCGCCAACCGCCGCGCGCTCTGCGACCACCTCGACGTCGCCCTGCAGCGCGCCCGCGACCACGGCGAGCCGGTCACGCTGTTGATGATCGACCTCGACCGCTTCAAGCTCGTCAACGACACCCACGGCCACGACGCCGGCGACGCGGTGCTCAAGGAGACCGCCACTCGCCTCAGCGGCGCGCTGCGCGGCGGCGACGTCCTCGGGCGCCTCGGCGGCGAGGAGTTCGCGGTCGTCCTCGTCGGGTGCCTCCCGGAGCACGGCCCGTACGTCGCCGAGCGCCTCCGCATCATGCTCGGGCTCCGACCGTTCAGGCTCCCGAGCGGCGACCTGGTGAAGGTCACCACCTCGATCGGCGGCACCTCGGTGGCCCCGGGGCAGGCGCTCACCCTGGAGGAGACGCTCAAGCGGAGCGATCTGGCGCTGTACGCCTGCAAGCACTCAGGTCGGAACCGCGTCAGCTGGTACACGCCAGAGCTGGAAGCGCCCTGACCGGGGCGACGGCGGTGCGGAGCGTTGACCCGAGCGCCCCTTCTCGCACCTGCGAGATCACGAGCGCGGCGTCGCAACGCTGGCGGCCTCCGCGTGGGCGGCGAGCTCGGCGGCGGCCTCACCGTAGGTCGCGAGGTCGTGGCCCTCGTCCACCGCCGCGAGGCCGGCGGCGAGGTCCCCCGCGGTCGAGAGATCGCCCCGCTCCCGCCGCAGCCGCCCGAGGTCGGTGAGCAGGCGCAGGTCGTGCCACAGCGCCCGCTGACGCGCCGCGACCGACCGCCCGAGGAGGAGGAGGCGCTCGGCCTCCGCCCACGCCCCGGGATCGCGCCGCAGCGCCAGGCGAGCCTCGAGTCGGTGGCGTTCGGGCAGGAAGTAGCCCTCGCCCGAGCCCTCGAACGCCTCTCTCGCCCGCTCGAGCGCGAGCTGGGCCGCGTCGTCGTCGCCGGCGTCGAGGTGCAGCTCCGCGAACAGCGTCGCGTCGGCAACGCGCGAGATCATGGCGTTCAGCTCGATCACCCGGACCATCGCCATCTCGGAGACCTCGACCCCGGCCGCGTAGTGCCCGAGGCTCGCGATCGACCACCCGAGGAATATCCGGCCCATCCACTCGAACTGCCGGAACCCGAAGCGACCGCACACCGCGAGCAGCTCCTGGGCCGCCTCGTGTGCCTCCGCCGGCTCGCGGCGGTATTGATGGGTCATCGTGAGACTGAAGAGCGCGAAGGCGTGGCTGAAGGGGTGGGTTCGGCCCAGCGCGCGCGCCTCGTGGACGAGCCGCAGGGCGCTGTCCGGGCGGCCGGACATGAGGTAGGAGCGCGCGAGGTCACTGCGGCACGTGACGCGGGGGTCTTGCGCTTGGCGCGTCTCCTGACGGGAGGTCGGTACGCCGTCCGCCGCGACGATGGCGCGCTCGAGGGCGTCGATGGCCTCGGGGTGCTCACCCTTGAAGGACAGCACAGCGCCTCGGGCCTGGAGGGCGGCGGCCTGCATCGCCGGGATGCCGAGGGCCGCCGCGAGCTCCTCGAGGCGCCGCGCGAGCTCCTGGGCCTCATCGAGGCGGGCCTCGATGAGCGCGCGGACCCAGCGCATGAAGTCGAGGGCGAACAGACCGGGGTTTGGGCCCATCTGGCGCGAGAGCTGGGCCGACCGCTCGAACACCGGATCGAGCGCGGGTGCGACGTAGCCGTGCATCTGCATCAGCGTCGCGGCCTCCCAGGTCAGGAGCGAGACCTCGAGGGGGAGGAGCGACGGCGCGCCTTCGAAGGTCGCGAGCTGCTCGCGGGCCTTCGCGACGTGGGGGAGCAGCGCCGCGTCCGCGGGGCGGGCGGCGCTCGCCCGCTCGAGAGAGGTCACGTAGGCCTCGAGGATCCTGGGCCGCAGCTCGCGCGGAATCCGTGACACAAAGAAACTGCCTGGCAATGCGTGCACATCGAGCTCGGATTTACTGCATCGCACAAGAGAGCGCGCGGCCAAGGCGCCGATGGCCGCGTCGACGTCGCGCTCCCTCACGTCTGACAAGCCGAGCGCGACGACGGACGCCATCAGCAGCGCGCGAGGCGCCGGAGCGGCCGCGAGGAGCCCGCAGAACCAGGCCACCACCGACGGCAGGGCGTGCCCCTGGAGCGTCGGCGCGGGCATGGCGGCCGCCACGCGGTCGTAGGCGAGCCCGAAGACCTGCTCGACGCTGCGCGGATATCCCGCCATATCCGTGCCTGAGACGGATATGACGCCCGCCCCACCAGCGACGATTTTACTCAACAATTCAGAGGGATTGATCCGAGACGCGACCATATGGACGCCCGCGACATGGAGCGCGAAAGGCGAGAACCCGAGGTATTCACAGATCGTCGCGAGCGACCGCCGCTCGTGCTCGGTGAGCGGCTCGCCCCGCGAGAGGTGCCAGGTGATGAGCGCGGCCGCGTCGTCGGGTGCCAGCGGCTGCAGCGCGATGGTGCGCGCGCCGTCGATCAGCGGGAGCTGGCTGGTGATCACCACGCGGCACGGCCCGCGGCGGGGGAGCCACGCCATGGCCGCGCGGGCGTCGGTGACGTCGTCGAGCACGAGCAGCGATGGCCCGCCCCGCTCGAGGACGTCTCGGACACGCTCGGCGCGCTGGATCGGCGTCCCGCGCTGGGGGAAGCCGCCGTCGAGCTCCGGCGCCCAGCGGCCCAGCGCCGCCGTGAGGTCGCCGCCGCTGCCGTGGACGAACAGGATGTGCTCGAAGCGGGCCGCGTTTTCCCGGATGAACGCGGCGACGAGCTGGGTCTTGCCGATCCCGCTCGTCCCGGTCACGAGCACCGGCGCCGGGCTCGCCGTCCGCGACGCCAACAGAAAGTCGCGCAATACCGCCAGCTCGCGACCGCGCCCGATGAAGTCGGTCATGGCGCGCAGCTCGTCTATACCGAGCAGGCGCGGCCAGCCGTCGCTCTCGGCGAGCGTCGGCTGGTGCGGCTCGGCGGTGGCGCGACCGATCGCGATATCGAGCGCGCGAGCGTATTCCAGGTCGGCGGCTGGCGGCTCGTATTCGACGAGCGCCTCCTCGAAGTTCGCGGTCACCACGGTGCCCGCCGCGCATTCCGAGAGCGAAACCGAGTCAGAACCGCGATTTCTCACCCACGCGAGGGCGTTCGCGACCGGGTCGCCGGTCGCGTCGTGGGTGTTCCAGGAGGGGAGCATCGCCAGCTCGTCGACCAGCACCCCGGGCGCGGCCCCTGCGGCCCGTGGGCGCGACGCGAGAAACCAGAGGTCGAACAGGCGCAGGCTCAGCTTCTTCGGCAGGCCGTCCGCGAACCCGGGCCACGGCAGGCGCTCGGGGAGCTGGTCGCGCCGGTTGTGCCCGATTGCCCAGAAGAACCCTCCGACGCGCACGCCGCAGGGCTCACCGTTCTTGAAGACAAATGCCAGGGGCTCCACCGGCCCGTTCGACGCCATCGTTTCCCCCGACCAACATCCCACCACCAGGAACGATCTCGAATCGATCTTGATCCTGTCAACGTTGAAGCCACGGGCTATGCTGATGTCACTATTATGACGAGTCGGGAACGAAGACGGCACCACGCTCGAACCGTTCCCGAGCGAATGGCGCGACCCAGCACCGGGATTGTCAAATCCCGCAATATGGGTGTGGCGCGGGCGATCTGGTTGGAGTTCGGTAGTCGGTAAGGAGAGGGAGCATCGCATGCGATTTTTGGACACCATCAAGAAACGCGAGGTTTCGCGAAGAGTTGCGGTCGAGGAGCTCCGCCGGCTCGGCGTCCGACGCCCGGAGGACGCGCTCCGGCGCCTCGGCGTCGGGGACTCCGTCGCGCACTTCAAGGCGCTCGCCGACCGACCGCCCAGCGTGCGGGAGATCGTCGAGCTGACCGGCGCGAGCTACGCGGCGGCCTACCGCTGGACGACGGGCCGCTCGCGGTTCCCGCTCCAGGAGTTCCTGCGCGTGGTGCTGGCGCGCCGTGCCGACACGAAGACGGCCATCGCGTGGGCGGAGCGCTGGCTCGGCACCGCGATCTACGGTGACGACCCGACGCCCGACAACGGCGACTCTGGGTCGATCAGCCACGCATGACGGGGGCGAGCCAGGTCCGGGCGGCTCGGTAGCCCGGACCCCGCTCGCACTCACACGTCACGGTCGCCGACGCGACCCATGGCACCCCGCGCTTGCCCTGGCGGGCGTGGCGTGGCAAGCGGTCCGTCGATGCGCGCCCCCTACCGCCCCGAAGTGCTCGCCCCCGCCGGGGACGCCGACGCGCTGCGCGCGGCGCTCGCCGCGGGCGCCGACGCTGTCTACTTCGGCCTCGACGACGGCTTCAACGCTCGCGCCCGGGCGAAGAACTTCGCGGTCGACGACCTCGATGGCATTGTGCGCGCTTGCCATCGGGCCGGCGCACGCGCCTACCTGACGCTGAACACGTTGGTGTTCGAGGCGGAGCTCCCGCTCGTCGAGGAGATCCTGCGCCGGGTCGGCGCGAGCGGCGTCGATGCGCTCATCGTGCAGGACCCCGCCGTCGCGCTCCTCGCGGCCCGCGTCTGCCCCGAGCTCGAGCTCCACGCCTCGACCCAGATGACCATCTCGAGCCCGGAGGCCGCCCGCTTCGCGGCCGGTCTCGGCGTCTCGCGGGTGGTGCTCCCGCGCGAGCTGTCGGTCGACCAGATCCGGGCCTTCCACGACGGGTGCGACCTCGAGCTCGAGGTCTTCGTCCACGGGGCCCTGTGCATGTCGTGGTCCGGCCAATGCCTGACCTCGGAGGCCTGGGGTGGGCGCAGCGCCAACCGCGGCCAGTGCGCCCAGTCGTGCCGCCTACCCTACGGCCTGCTCGTCGACGACGCGCCGCGCGAGCTCGGCGAGGTCCGCTACCTGCTGTCGCCGAGCGACCTCGCCGCCCACGAGGTGCTGCCGGAGCTGGTCGCCGCCGGCGTCCACACGCTGAAGATCGAAGGGCGCATGAAGGGGCCGGCCTACGTCGAGACCGCGGTGACGTCGCTGCGACACCACCTCGACGCCGTCGCCGCCGGGACCGCCGACACCCCGGAAGCCCGCGCCGCCCTGGCGGCCGACCTCGCCGTGATGCACCGCGTCTACTCGCGCGGCTTCACCGCGGGCTTCCTCACCGGGATCGACCATCAGCGGCTGGTGGACGGTCGCCACCCGAAGCACCGCGGGAGCTTCCTCGGCCGCATCGTGGACGTCCGGAGCACCCCGGAGGGCCCGGAGGTGAGCGTCCGAGCCACCGCCGACTTCCCGATCCTCGGCCGCGCGGGCGTCCCCGCCGAGGCGCCCCTCGAGCCGGTCCGCGGCATGGGCGTGGTCTTCGACCTCGGCGATCCCCAGGACCCGAACGAGCCGGGGGGCGCCATCTTCGCCGTCCGACCCGGCGACGGGCCAGGCGAGACCTGGGTCCTCGGCTTCGCGCGCGACCCGGCGCTGGCGCCGGATCTCACGCGGGTGCGGCCCGGGCACCGGATCTGGGTCAACTCCGATCCCGTCGCCGAGGCCCACGCCCAGCGCGCCATCAAGGCCCCGGAGCCGACCGGCCGGGTCGCCGCGCGGCTCATCGTGTCGGGCGCGCTCGGAGCCCCGCTGCGCGCCACGCTGAGCGCCCGCGGGCACGCGGCCCGTGGCGCAACCGACGCCACGCTGCTCGCCGCCTCGGGTGCGGGCCTCACCCCAGCGCTGCTCGCGGACAAGCTGGGCGGGCTCGGCGGCACCGCCTTTCACCTCGAGGACCTGGACGCGAGCGGGCTCCCGAGCGGCCTGTTCGTCCCGCCCGGGGCGCTCAAGACGCTACGGCGCGCCCTCGTCACCGAGCTCGAGGCGGCGCTCGAGCGGGGGCGCCCGCGAACGGTCGATCCCGCGCCCGCCGAGGCCCCGGTCCGCGACGCCCTGCGCGCCGCTGCGGCGCACCGGGCGAGCCGCGTAGGTCCCCCGGAGCTCGTCCCTTTGTGCCGCCTCGACGCGCAGCTCGACGCCGCCATCGCCCTGGGCCTGCCCGAGGTGGAGCTCGACTGGATGGAGATGGTCGGCCTCGGACGCGCGGTCGAGCGCGCCCGCGCCGCTGGCGTCAAGGTGACCCTGGCGACGACCCGGGTCCAGAAGCCCGGCGAAGAGCAGCTCGACCAGCGCATCGCGCGGCTCACCCCGGACGGCGTGCTGGTGCGCCACTGGGGCGGGCTGATGTACTTCGCCGACGGCCTCGGCCGCGCCCTGGCGCGCACCCCCGAGGTCCACGGCGACTTCAGCCTCAACGTCACCAACTCCCTGACGTTCTGGCGCCTCGTCGGGCTCGGGCTCGACACCGTCACCGCCTCCCACGACCTCGACGAGCAGCAGCTCATGAACCTCATCGCGGCCGTCGACCCCGCCCGCCTGGCCGTGGTCCTGCACCACCACGTCCCGACGTTCCACACCGAGCACTGCGTCTACGCCCACACGCTCTCCGACGGCGCGGACCACCTCACGTGCGGCCGCCCCTGCGAGCAGCACACGGTCAGCCTGCGGGACCCGAAGGGCCTCGCGCACCCGGTCATCGTCGACGTCTTCTGCCGCAACACCGTGTTCGAGGCCCGCGCCCAGTCCGCGGCGACCCTCGCCCCGCAGCTCGTCGCCGCCGGCGTCCGACGCTTCCGGGTGGAGCTCGTGCGCGAATCGGCCGCCGAGACGACCACCGTCCTGAGCGCCTACCGTGCGCTGCTGAACGGCGACGCCACGCCGCGCGACGTCGTCAAACAGGTCGGCGTCCACGAGCAGTTCGGCGTCGTCCGCGGCGTCGCCCGGACCGCCCGCGACGAGGCCCGCCCGTGAACGCGACCGACCCGCTGCTGCGCTACACCCCGCTCCTGCCCGACGGGACGACCGACGCCTTCCTCGCGGCCTGCCAGCGCCCGCTCCCGCGGGCGGTGTGGGTGAACCCGGTGCGCGCCGACGACCCGCCGGCGGTGGTCGCGAGCATCCTCCGACGCTGCCCCGAGGCGCGCCCCGTCCCGTGGTGGCCCCACGCGTTCCGCCTGCCCGCCGACACGACGCCGGGGGCGTGGATCGAGCACCGCCTCGGCCTCATCCACGTACAGGAGGAGGCCACCCTGTGGCCCGCAGCGCTCCTCGACCTCGCCCCCGGGGACCGGGTGCTCGACCTGTGCGCGGCCCCGGGCAACAAGACCGCCCAGATCGCCACCCGCATGGGCGACCGCGGGCTCGTGGTCGCCAACGAGAAGGTCCGCGGCCGCCTCTCCCAGCTGCGCTACAACCTCGAGCGCCTCGGGCTCTCGTCGGTCGTGGTCACCCGCGGTGACGGCAACCGCTTCCCGATCCCGGCGACGCCCTTCGACCACGCCCTCGTGGACGCCCCGTGCACTTGCGAAGGGACGACCCGGAAGCGCGGCCACCGAGAGGCCTCGGATGGCTTTCGACGCGGGTTGCAATCGACCCAGATCGGCCTGTTGCGACGCGCCATACGCTGCGTCCGCCCCGGCGGCACCGTGGTCTACGCGACGTGCACCTACGATCCCGAGGAGAACGAGCGCGTGCTCGACGCCATCCGCCCGGACGAGGCGGTCATCGAGCCCCTGAGCCCGCCGGACGGGGTGCGCCTCGCGCCCGGCGTGCCCGCCTGGGGCGGGCGCCAGTTCCGTCCGGACGTCGTGAACGCGGCGCGCCTCTGGCCCCACCTCAATGACACCGGCGGCTTCTTCGTGGCCCGGCTGCGGCGCCTTGGCTGAGCCCGCGCCGGCCGGCTGGGAGCCCATCGATCCGGCGGCGCTCCTCGCCCTGTGGGAGGCGTACTACGGCGTCCTGCCGGAGACCTTCGCTGCGCTCGCCTTCTGGCGCCGGGTCGACAGCGACTCGCTGTGGGCGGTGAGCGCCGCCGCCGCGATCCCGGCGACGCCGCCCCCCGAGACCCTCGGTCTCCGGGTGCGCCGCGGCGACAAGCCCGACACCCAGGTCTCGAACGCCTTCGCGCGCCGCTACTTCGGCGGCGCCTCCCGGCACACGGTCCGCCTCGAGGACGACGACGCCATCTACGCCTACTTCACCGCCGGGGCCCTCGCTGCGCTCCCCAGCGAAGGGGACGGCTACTACCTCGTCCTCGGCCGCGGCGGGGTCCTCGGGCGCGCCCGCGCGCACCACGGCGAGCTCCGCGGGGAGCCGTCCAAGAACGAGCGCTCGCCACCGGTGATGTGAGCGCCCTGCCCCCGCGCGGCGGGTGCTTCGCACCCAGAGATCGCGATTTTTCCGCTGCCTCGACGGCGACGACCCGCTATCCTCCCGCCGCGGCAGCTCCGTCCCCGCCCGCAGCCTCCTGGAGTCCACCATGCCCCGTCACGCGCTGTGCATCGTCGCGTCCTCGCTCCTCCTCGGGGCCGCCGCCCTCGTGAGCGGCTGCTCCGACACCACTCCGGGGGGCGCCGGCGACGCCGGCACCGGTGACGTGCTCGCGCAGGACAGCGCCGTGAGCGACAGCCTCGCGGGTGACAGCGCGACCCCGGCCGACACCGGGGCCCTCCCGACCGACACCGTCGTGACGGGCGACACCGGCGTCCCCGCGGACACCACCCTCCCCAGCGACACCGTCGTCCCCAGCGACACGCAGCAGGGCGGCTGCACCCCGGGCGAGCGCGTCTGCGACTCGCCGGCCGCGTACCGCACCTGCCTCGCCGACGGCTCCGACTATGGCCCGCCGGGCGACTGCGAGAGCGACGAGGAGTGCCGCGCCGGGGAGTGCAAGGTGCGCTGCCCGAACGACCCCAAGTTCGGCTCCTACGTGGGCTGCGAGTTCTGGTCGACCGATCTGCCGAACTACCCGGACCCCACGCTGAACCCGACCCCGGAGAACCTACCCTGGGCGATCGTGGTCTCGAACCCCGGCGCCTTCAGCGTGCGCGTCGCCTTCGAGATGCCGCCGCTGTTCACCTACCAGCCGCCCGACGACACCGTCCCGACAGGAGAGTCCCGCGTCTTCCTGCTCCCCAACATCAACGTCCAGGGGACGTCGCTGCGCCCGAAGGGGGTCCACGTCACCGCGACCGGGCCGATCCTGGTCCACCAGTTCAACCCCTGGGACAACACCTTCTCGAACGACGCCTCGCTGCTCCTGCCCGACCCGCTCCTCGGGACCGACTACGTCATCATGTCGCTGCAGTCCGGCGCCACCGAGATCGAGGTCATCCCCGGGTTCAGCTTCCCGAATCAGAACGGCTACTTCACGGTCATCGCCGCCTTCGACAACACCGACGTGACCTTCCAGGTGACCGGGCCCGTCCGGCCCAGCGGGTCGATCCCGCAGCTGGCCGCGGGGGACATCCACACGCTGCGCCTCAACCGCGGCGACGTGCTGAGCATCCAGTCGGACCCCGAGACCCTCGGACAGGCCGCCGACCTCACCGGGAGCCGCGTGACGGCGACCAAGCCCGTCGCCGTCTTCGGGGGCCACGAGGAGGCCGTCATCGGCGAGGGCCAGCCCGACAGCGAGGGCCACGTCGAGAGCCCCTGCTGCGCCGACCACCTCGAGGACCAGATGCTCCCGCTCGGGATCCTCTCGACCCGCTACCTCGCGGTGCACTCGCCGCCGCGCGGGACGACCGTCATCGAGCCCGACTACTGGCGCATCCAGGCCGCGGAGCCGGGCGTCGTCATTACGACGAGCCCGCCCCAGGCCGGCGCGAACAACGTCACGCTGCCGCAGATCGGCTCGTGGGTGGAGGTGCGGACCAACCAGTCCTTCGAGGTCACCGCGACCGGCAAGATCCAGGTCGGGCAGTACCTCGTGAGCCGCGACGCGACCGAGGCCGTCACCGGGGACGCGTCGCTGGTCCTGATGGTGCCAACGGACCGCTTCCGCAAGGACTACATCATCTCGATGCCGGCGAACTACAACCGCCGCTACCTCGCCGTCGTCAAGCCGAACGCGGCCAGCGTGACCGTCGACGGCGTCCCGGTGACCCAGCCCTTCACGCCGCTGGGCGCGACCGGCTACGGCTACGCCTACGTCCAGACCACCGAGGGGGTCCACGTCATCAGCGGGGACGAGAAGTTCGGGCTCACCGTCTACGGCTACAGCAACGCCGTGAGCTTCAGCTACATCGGCGGCCTCGCCGGCCCCGGAGAGTGACCCGAGCCGGAGGGCGCTACGGCGCGGGCACCCACGCGAGGAACGCCGCGCGCCACGCCTCCCAGGCGGGCTTGGGGCGCGCCGCGTCGCCGTCGAGCCAGAACAGGCCCCACTGCCCCTCCATCTGCACCAGCACGTCGGCGGCGCACGCGACGCGGCTGAGAAACCACGTGTCACAGGGCAGCACGTCGCCGGTGATCGGATCGGCGCCGTCGACCCAGCGCGGGTAGGACGGCGGGAGGCGATCGGTGTCCTTGAACCAGATGAAGCCGCCGAACGCCGGGTCGGCCTCCGCGAGCTCGCCGGCCCGCGCGAACACGCGGCGCACGAAGCGCGCCTGGGCGGCGTCGTCGCGGTCGATGGTGGCCCAGCCCGTCTCCCCCAGGATGTAGCGCGGCCGGGTCGCGAAGCGCGCCTCGAAGGCGTCGATCGCGGCGCGCGCGCGCTCGGTGACCCGATCCGCCGCCGCCACGGCCTCGTAGCGCATCGCGACGCGGCTCACGGGATCGTAGTGATGGACGACCTCGTCGTCGGTCACGAACCACGGCTCGCCCCAGCTGCCGGGGTAGGTGTCGACGAAGACCAGGTCGGAGGCCCAGTCCGCGGGCGCCGAGGAGCCTCCGGGGGTGGCGTCGAGCGCGGCGGCGAGCTGCTCGAAGAAGCGGGGCGCTGGGGTGACGACCGCCGGGTGCTCGCCCGCGTCGTCGACGGCGAGCGGGTCGACCTGATCGCTGTCGAGGTACACGCTCACGGCGACCTCGGGCGCCAGCGCGGCGTCCGGCCCGACGAGGGCGGCGGCGTGCCAGACGCGCCCGGCGACGAGCGCCGCCGCGAGGAGCGCGACGCTGTCGGGATCCTCGACGAGGTAGCGGTCCTTCGCGCAGCACGCGCCGGTGTCGTCGCAGGACTGCCGGGCGATGATGTCGACGTAGGGCAGCCCGATGCCGTCGCCGCCGAGGGCGCGCATCCCGGCCGCGTTGCGGTGCGGGCCGTCCTGCAGCGGATGATTCGACTCGTTCTGGGGCGACACCGCGGCGATGAGCGGGAAGCCGAGCTCGACGTTGACGCGGTGCGCGGCCTCGAGCGCCGCGCGGAAGAAGGCGGCGTAGGTCGCCGGGTCGACGTCGACCTCACCGTTGACCTCGCAGGAGGTCGTACCGCCCAGGCTCCGCTTGAAGACGTAGTGGACGCGGGCCGCGGCGAGGACCTCCGGGGAGGCGTCGGCGCCGAAGACCCGGCGCGCCGCGCCGAGGGCCTGAGCGCGCATATGGGCCTCCAAGCCGGAGAAGTCACAGTCGCAATCTTGTGCATCGCAATGACAGGCACACTCCGATACACATGGATAGTTTTCACCGTCGATTGCGCACTGCACATCCGACGCGCAGCCCGGCCGCAGGAGCCACCGACGGGCGCCCTGGTAGGCCTTGAACCAGAACCGTCGGCCCCCCAGGTCGGCCGCGAAGGCGTCGACCGTGTCGCGGAGCCCGGGGCGCGAGCCGTCGAGCACCATCCCGACCGCCATGCTCGGCGGCAGCCGCGGCACGCCGGCGCGGGCGCGGATCCAGACGGCGAGCGGGCTCCCGGCCGGCATGACCTGGCGCACTGCGGCGCCCTCTCCGGCCCGCACCGAGACCGCGGCCTCTGCCACGAGGGTGTCGCCGCCGTCCGGGTGTCGCTCCCAGGCGAAGACGGTCAGGTCGAGCGTGCGGACCTCCGGGGCGCGGGCCAAGAGCCACGCGTCTCCCTCGAGCGACGTGGGCTGGCCCGCCGCGAGCGACCAGGTGGCGACCCTCGCGAGCTCGGGCGGACCCAGCTCGGGCGGTGGGACCTGCCACAGCGGGGGTGACGCCGACTCCGCGCCGACCGGGAAGCGGTCCCCGGCGAAGGCGACCTCCAGCCACACCCCGTCGAGCCCCTCCGGCGCCGCGAGACCGCTGAGCCACACCGCGAGGCCGTCTCCGTCGCCGAGGGGGGCGGAGGCGTCGACGGCGTCCACCGCCTCGCCGTCCGCGACGGCGTCGGCGGCGACCGCATCTCGGGCGTCGACGAGCACGGCGACGTCCACGACGTCGTGGTCGTCGACCGTGTCGACCGCGTCCACGACGTCACCGGCGACCCCGGCCCCGCCGCCGCACGCCGCGGCGGAGACGGCCAAGCACGCGAGCAGCGCGCTACTTCGACTTGGCGCCGCCCTCCACATCCGGGAGGAGCGTCCCGTAGACGCTGAGGATCTTGAACTCGACGCGCCGGTTCCTGGCCCGGCCGCCGGGGGTGACGTTGCGCGCAATGGGCTTCTCCTCGCCGTACCCCTTCGCCTCGAGCCGCTCGGCGGCGATGCCCTTCTCCACCAGATACGCGATGACGGACTCGGCCCGCCGCTGGGACAGCTCGAGGTTGAAGTCATTGGGGCCCTCGCTGTCGGTGTGACCCTCGACGCGGACGCGGGTGATGAAGGGGTTGTCGCGCAGGACGTCGGCCACCGAGTCGAGGATCGGGAAGCTGTTCGGCAGGATCGTGTCGCGGTCCTTGGCGAAGTAGACGCTCTTCTTGATGCGGATCGCCTGGGCCGTCAGCTCGACGTCGCGGGTCTTCGTGTCGGGGCAGCCGTCGTCGTCCTGGAAGCCGTTCTTGGTCTCCGGGCGGTCGGGGCACTTGTCCTTCTCGTCGGGCACCCCGTCCTCGTCCGCGTCGGCCTCCGGGCAGCCGTCGGCGTCCGCGAGACCGTCCATGTCCTCGGCCTCGTCGGGGCACTTGTCGACGGCGTCGGGGACGCCGTCCTGGTCGTTGTCCAAGTCGGGGCAGCCGTCGTCGTCCTCGAAGCCGTCGCGGTCCTCCTTCTCGGTGGGGCACTTGTCGAGCAGATCGCCGACCCCGTCGCCGTCGTTGTCGGGATCCGGGCAGCCGTCCTCGTCCTGGAAGCCGTCCATGTCTTCGGCCTCGCGCGGGCACCCGTCGCCGGCGTCGGGGACGCCGTCCTGGTCGTCGTCGAGATCGGGGCAGCCGTCGTGATCCTCGAAGCCGTCGACGTCCTCGGGCTGGTCGGGGCACTTGTCGTCGGGGTCGAAGATGCCGTCCCCGTCGCCGTCCTGCGGCCCCTTCCCCGAGGACCAGTCGATCCCGAGGAAGGCGCGGAAGTCGGGCGATCCGACCCCGCGGACCAGCGCGCCGCCGGCCCCGGCGGTGATGGCGAGCCCGGCGCCCAGCTCGAGCTGAACGGCCAGGGCGCCCTCGACGGTGAGCCCGGTGTCCGACACCTCGCTCGTGAAGTCGCTCGGATCCAGGCTCTTGGCGGTGTCGACGCTGCCGAAGGCGGTCCCCACGAGCGCGAGGGGCTCGACGATGGGGACCTTCAGCCCGAGGCCCCACTCGATGGCGTCGTCGCTGACGTAGTTGTAGGCCACGCGCTTGGGGCGCAGCCGGTAGCCGGCGTTCAGCGCGACCACGACGCCCCCCTCGGTGCGGAAGTCGAGGCCGAGGGTCGGGGTGGCGCCGACCCCGCCGTCGCTCAGGAAGCTGTCGTCGTCCCCGGTCGGGATGGTGATCGGGCACAGCAGGTGCAGGCCGAAGCCTCCGAAGTCATCGGGGGCGAGGACGAGCACCTTGGGGATGACGCGCAGCTCGCCCGGGGCGGCGCCCCCGATCGACTCGCCAGGGCGCCCGAAGAGCTCGAGGTCACCGCCCCCCTGGGTCAAGACAAAGGGCATCGCGACGGCGAGGCTGAAGCGGTCGAACAGGCCGAACGCGAGGGCGATCTCGCCGACGACACGCTGGTCGACCGCGCGGGAGACGACCGCGCTGTGGTCGGCGTCCTGGACGACCGTCAGCGGATCGTCCTCGTACAGGAAGAAGAGCCCCGCGGCGAAGCGCAGGTGCCCGAGGAGCTCGCTGCTCGACACGTTGAGGAGGTCGGAGCCCTGGGTCGGCTGGGGCTCGAAGCGCGAATAATCGAACGCCTCGGCGCCCTGGGCCCAAGCGGCCCCGGCCGATGCCAGCGTGACCACGAGCGCGAGCGTGGTGCGCCCCACGGCGCCCGAGAGGCGCCCCGTCAACGAGCGCACGGCGCTCTTCGTCCACGTGCCGTTGTCCACCTTCACCCTCCCCGCGTGGCCAGGATCGTCCCCCCCGACCGCGCCAGTGTCCGCCAGGCGGCCGGAGAATTCAACGCTGGCAGCGACCCGCGCCGGGGCGTCGAGGTGGCGTGGCGCCGCGGACGCGCGGGCGGGGCTGGGACACCTCCATCAAAGCTCGCTGATCCGGCCGCTCAGTCGTCGACCCGGCCGCGGGCGCGCTTCTTCTCCGAGAGCTGTCGCTTGGCGTCGAGGCGCCGCCTGCGCGAGCCCGCGGTGGGGCGAGTCGGCCGACGCTGACGCGGTGCGACGAGGGCCTGGCGGATCAGGTCCGCGAGGCGGGTCCGAGCGTCCTCCATGTTGCGGCGCTGACTGCGGGTCGCCTGCGAGACGATGAGCAGCCGCCCGTCGCTGTCGAAGCGACCGCGGGCGAGGCTCCTCAGGCGGCCTTTCGCGGCGTCGCTGAGGGCCTGGCAGGCCTCGAGATCGAAGCGCAGCTCGACCTTCGTCGATGACGTGTTGACGTGCTGCCCCCCGGGCCCGGAGGAGCGGACCGCGGCGAAGCTCAGATCGGCGCCGTCGATGACGACGGCGTCGGTGACTCGGAGGTCGGTGGACATGGCGCGCTGCCTCTGCCACGTTTCTCGCCCAAAGTGAAGCAACCGGCGGTCTTCGTCTACGGAGGCACCATCAAGCCGGGCCATGTCGACGGTAAGGACATCGAGAGCGGCGCCGCGGCCCGCGCCGACGAGGCGGCGCGGTGACATCCGACCCGCAGGGGCGCGAGCCGCCAAAACGCGGACCGAAGGCTCAGCCCGAGGCGGGTCGCGGGCGGTGGACGGTGCGGGCCGGTAGAAAAAGCTCTCAAGCGATCCCGGGTCCCGTCGATTGGCCTTAGGCATGAGGCGCTGAAGCCCAAGGGCCCACGAGGAGCCCGCAGGACAAGGCGAGCGCGGGTTGCGGACGTCCAGGGGGGACGGCCGTGGCGCGCGGCTGGCGGCACCCACCGAGAGGAGGGCAGGGGTGACGCCGACCAGCGGCCTCGACGAGATCAGGACCGACGCTCGGCGCGGTCCAACCAGCTTCGCCCCGGGGCGGCCCGGGCCGAGGGGACGACGCGGTCAAGGCACTGCTGCGGGGCTCGTGCTGCGACTCGTTCGTCCAGAGTGCGCGACTCCGCGGATCTAGTGGTACCCGGTTTTGCGGCCGGCTCCGCTTCGACCTCTGCGGCTCTTCGTCCTCCGTTTCGAGCCGGCACCCCTCAACGATGTTCCCCCGGGGTTGGGTGCCGGCTCTCTCTTCTTCCCGCAGCTCAATACGCGATGAGCGAGTACGGGCACTGCGCGTGGATCGCGGCGACGTCGCACGCCGGCGCGTCCGGTGACGGCATGCAGTCGAACCACTGCGGGCAGTCGGCGCTCTGCTCGCACCCGCAGCCACAGGCGGTCTCGAAGGTGTCGGTGGCCTCGGGGCACGCGAAGTCGACGACCTCGCACGTCCCGGGCTCGGCGACGTAGTCGCGCCACCACTCGGCGGTCGGGTCGCACGCGCACGCCATCTCGGTGCACGCCACCTCGCCGCCCCCGCCGCAGACGCAGCTGTTGCAGCCGTCGTCGGCGGCGAAGGTCTCGCCGGGTCCGTAGAAGCCGCCGTTGTAGTGGCACGGCGCGCACGGGGTCGCCAGGCAGGTGATCTCGCCGCTCGGCTCGCACACGCACACCTCGCACGGGCCGCTCGGCGTCGGCGCGCCCGACGCGAAGCCCTCCCCGTTCGCCTCACAGGTCGTCTGACAGGGCGCGTGGGTGCACGCGACGAGCCCCGACCCGGCTGGATCGCAGGTGCAGGTGTTGCAGCCGTCGGCCGCCGGGAAGCTGCTACCGACCGCCCAGCTGTAGTCGCCGTAGGCGCAGGCGCCTGCGCAGCCGAGCTTGGTGCAGCCGACCAGCCCGCCGGCCCCGCACGAGCAGCTGTTGCAGCCGTCGGTCGCCGCGAAGGTGTCCCCCTCGAGGTAGACCGCGCCGGCGTACTCGCAGGTCCCGACGCACGCCTTGGCGGTGCAGACGACCTGACCGTCCCCGAGACAACCGCAGGTGTTGCACCCGTCGGTGGACGAGAAGGCGTCGCCGGGCGCGTAGTTCGCGCCGTCATAGGTGCAGGGCGAGCAGGTCGACTCGCAGACCACGCTGCCGTCCGCGCCGCAGGTGCAGACCTCGCAGGCGCCACCGGGCACGGCCTCACCGGCCGCGTAGCGAGCGTCGGCGAGCTGACAGTCGACGCAGGCCTCCTCGGTGCAGCTCACCACGCCGTCGGCCGCGCAGCTGCAGGTGTTGCAGCCGTCGCTCGCGGCGAAGCTCTGGCCGGGGTTGTAGCCGTGACCGGCGTAGACGCAGGTCGGCACGCAGGCCATGGCGGTACACGCCACGACGCCATCCGGCTGACACGCGCAGGCGTTGCAACCATCGCTCGCCGGGAAGCTCGCCCCCGCGGCGTAGGCCTGGCCGTCGTAGGTGCAGCCATCGCAGGCGAGGAGCGTACACGCCATGGTGCCGTCGGCCGTGCACTGGCAGGTGTTGCAGCCGTCGTCGGCGGGGACGCTGTCGCCGGGCAGCAGGGTGACGTCGCCGAGGTGGCAGACCGCCCCGCCCCCGCACTCGTCCGCCCCGCCGAGGAGGGGCACGAGGGCCAGGGCGACGAGCCAGCGCAGCGTCGAGCCAGGCCGGAGAAGGGTTCTATTCGGGGACATGGTCGCTCCGGGGCATGTGCGCAGGGGTGAACCGCAGGAACCATGCCAGCCACCGAGAACCCCGCACTCCTCAATCTTACCGAAGTGTTGCGCCGGATTCCAGCGGCTCGTGAGCCGGCCGGTGTGCAAAATCTCTACACTCTCGATGGGTCACCAGGACATTCTATTTGACCGCGTGGGCAGGGGTCGATGGACCTGAGGCCGGGGTCCGGGGACCTCGGCGCGCGGGCTCCTCGGGGTCCCCCCCGAGAACACGAGCACCCCTCAAGGGGCTGAAACTAATGGCGTTCACGTCACGCCGAGGGCGACGTCCGAGCGAGACGGTTCGGGACAGTCGGCGTGGAACGGGCGCTGCACAGGTGGCGAGCGACCTTCGACCCGGGAGCTCCTCCCGGCGCTCATCCTGGAGACCGCTGTGCGCCCACCCCACGCCAAGACCGCTCTCGCCCTGCTCCTGGCCCTCGCCGTGACGTTCGGATCATGCGTCTCGCCGCCGCAGCCCGAGCCCCCGTGGCGAGGCCCACGCCTGGTCGTCCTCGGGGCGAACGGGCGCCACCTGGGCCCCGCCGATCCCTACTGGGTCCCGCTGGGCGGGCCGGATCGGCCCCTGCCGCTCCACACGCCGTTGCGAGAGGCTCTGGCGGTGAGAAACGAGGGCGACGTCCCCCTCACCCTCGAGGGGCTCTGGCTCGTCCCCCTCGGCGCCACCCGGCCCGACGAGCTCGCGCTGCTGGCGCCGAGCCGCGCGGCCGAGGTCCCGCTGGCGTTCGACCCGGTGACCCTGCGCCCCGGAGAGCAGCTCGACTTCGACCTCGGCGTGCGGCTCGCCGCCTCCGGGCTCCGACGCGCCGCCCTGACGACTCGCTGGACCGAGGGCGCCGACGTCGCCGTGGAGGTGCGAGCGCTCGGAGCGGGCTCCGAGCGGCTCTGGGACCCGGCCGCCGTCCTGCCGGGCGCCCGGATCGCCGCGGGATCGCGCCCCGGCCTCGAGCTCCTCGCGGCGTCGGTCGCCAACGGCAACACCTACGTCGCGGGACGTGAAGAGCGCGGAGCGCACGACTCGTCCGCGTCGGTCGCGCGGATCCTCCCCGACGGCCGCGTGGCCTGGGAGGTCGCGATCGGCTCGGTGGCCGGCGCGGGGTTCGCGCCCCGGGGTGTGTGCGCCGGCGGCCAGAGCGTGGTGGTCGTCGGTCACCTCGAGGCCCCCCGAGAGCAGGCCGCCGCGGTCGCGCTCGACACCTCCGGCGGGCTGCGCTGGGCGCGGACCTGGGAGGGGCCGCCGGCTGGTGGCGGCGCCTTGCTGCATTGCAACATCAAGGGCGCGCGGGTCTGGCTCGCCGGGACGGAGTCCGACACGGCTGGCGGTGCGCCGGTCGGGTCGCTCGTGCTGTCAGCGTCGCTCGCGGACGGCGCGTCTCTGGGGAGCTGGCGGACGGAGGGGCGACCGGAGGCGACCGGGATCGCCGATCTCGCCGTGGCGAGCGACGGCGCCCTTGCCGCGCTCGCCGAGGTGCGCGGCAAGGGCGGCGCGGCGACGTGGTTCGGCGACGACGGCGCGGACTCGCTCGCTCTGCCCGGCCCCGCTGCGGCGCTGGCGCTCCTCCCCGCCGGGGACGTCGTGGTCGCCTGGCGTGAACCCGGCCGGACCTCGGTCGGCCGGGTGGGCGCCGAGGGGACGGCGCGCTGGACGAGCGCCCTGCCCGCCCTCGACGCGATCCGGGTGAGCGTGGACGGCGACCGTGTCGCGGTGGTCGGCGAGGACGGCGGGGGCTGGACGGTGGCCTGGCTCGGCGTCACCGATGGTACACTGCAACAAGCAGCCACCCTCTACCTCGGAGACCGCCCCCCCGACCTCGGCGCCGCCTCCGTGGGCCGCGACAGCCTGAGGCTCGTCGGCCTCGGCGACGCCCACGACGACATCCTCTGGTACGAGGCGGCGCTCGTTTGGTCGCCCCAAGGCGTGCGCGTCTTCCCTGTCCGCCACGGCGAGCTCGCGCCGGTCCAGGGGTGGTGGGACGCGGTCGCGACGTCGGCGTGGCCCACCGACGACCTGCTGAGCGCCGCCGACCCCGGCGGCGAAGGCGCGTTGCTCGTCACCGGCCTCCGACGCTCCGGAAGCGAATGACGCGGAGCTCGCCGAAGGTGTCGGGGTCGCTCTTGTCGAAGGGGCGATCGGCGTGACGAATCACCGCCATGAGCCCGCGACCGAGGGCCCCCTCGAGGGCGACGACGGTGTAGATCGCGTCGGAGAGCTCGTAGATCGGCAACAGGCTGTCACGGTCGACGAGGGTCAGGCGCTCGCGGCCGCGGACCGCGATCGCGCCGTCGCCGACCACGTAGTCGTTTGCCCCCGCGAGGTCCACGCTGGCTACCTGCCGCCCGCCGGCGTCGAAACGCGCGAGCCCCTTGGGCCAGCTGACGAGCCAGCCGGCGCCGTGGCGTGCGAGCCGTCGCAGGCCGCTCGCCGGGAGCCGGAGCGACGCGAGCGCGGCGCCGCTCTCGGGGTCGACCACGCGGACGGCGCCGCTGCGGGTGACGTCGATGGGGCCGACGAGGTCGCGGGAGACGACGCGCTCGCCCGGGGCGTGGATGGTCCAGGTGACGTGACCGTCGCTGAGGCGCCGCCGCCGGACGTTCTCGCCGTCGCGGACGAGGAGCCCCGGAGCCGGGTCCGCGCCTGCGCCGGGGACGAGGTCGGCCTGGGGCTCACTCCCGCGCGGCGGGCGCTGGGTCGCCGACCACGCGACGGCGCCCGTGCGCGGATCGAAGGCGTGGATCTGCCCCTCGAGGGTCCCCACCCAGGCGCCTCGGCCGTCGCTCGCGACCCCGGTCAACGGCGCCGCTGGCCAGACCTTCCCGAGCGCGTCAGACGACCAGACGGCGCGGCCGGTCACGGCGTCGAGGGCGACGACCGCGTAGGGGACGAAGAACGCCCCGCGCGGGGTCCGCGCGCCGGGCACCGAGGCCAGGATCAGGGCGCCGCTGCGCCCGAGGAGCTCACCGGGGCGGCTCGCCCCTCCCGGCTGGGTCCACGATGGGCCGATGGGTGCCAAGGAGGCGCACGACACCAGCTCGAAGCGCGATGGGCAGGCGAGCGCACAGGCGGCGCCGCGCTCCTCGAAGGTGCAGCCGGGGGCGGCCTCGTCCGCGACGGGGGCGAGCTGCCGCTGCTCGAGCGTGGCGCCGGTGACGGCGTCGAGGAGGAGGGCGCGCTCGCGGGTGACGACGACGACCCGCGCCTTTGCGGCGCTGACGAGGCTCAGGGTGGGCTGGGCCCCGTCGATCGCTCCGGTCTTGGCGTGCCAGCGCCGGGCGCCGGTCGCGTCGATGGCGGAGACGCCGTGCCCGTCGGGGCTCGCCAGGATGAGGAGCCCACCGGCGCTGACAGCGGCGCTCGCCGGGCGCGCGAGCACGACGGCGTCGTCGGGGGTCGCCGCCGCCGCCGGCGTGAGGGTGACGATCGTCGCCCACGCTGCGAGGGCGCGGGAGAGAGCGGCGCGCATCTAGGCGATCTCGACCGGATCCCCGATGCGCAGGTAGCCCCGGTTCCGGTGCACGAGGTTGTGGCCGAAGAGCACCTTGTCGTCGGTCTTGCGGAACGTGCTCAGCGTGGCGAGGGGCTCCTTGCCGATGGCGCCGGTCACCTGGTCGACGGTGGTGATGGCGCACCGGGCGCACGGCTTGACGAGCTCGAGGCGGATCGTCCCGACGCGGATCTCCTTCCAGCTGTCCTCGGCCCAGGGCTCGGCGCCGCTGATCACGAGGTTCGGCCGGAAGCGGTCCATCGGCAGCGGGGCCGCCATCCGACGGTTCAGATCCTCGAGGGACGCCTCGCTCGTGAGCAGCAACGGGAAGCCGTCCGCGAAGGAGACCCGGGTCCCGGCGGGCGCGTACCTGGCGTCGACCCCGCGGAAGGTCGTGTGGGGCATGTAGGCGAGGCGCACCTCGCGCCCGAGGAGCTGGCTGAACCAGTGGTCGGCGTCGCGATCGATCCGGATCGCGTCGACCCAGTCCCCCCAGACGACGGCCTTGAGCGGCTCTCCGTCGTCCACGGCGCGCGGCACCCGCAGCTCGGGCATCCCGGGGGCGGTGATGATGAGGGTGTCGCCGTCGAAGGCGGGCCGCACCAGCGCCATCGTGGGGACCGCGCGCTGGGTCACCATGCGTCCGCCCTTGTCCACGACCATGAAGCGGCGGTCAGCGGCGAGGCCGAAGTCGTCCACCTCGGCGGTGTCGAGGGCGACACCGCCGGCGGACTTGATCGGATAGATGAACAGCGCGCTGAGGTTCATGCTGCAGGCTGCGAGGTCAGGCTCTTGGCCAGGATCTGCTCGGCCGCCTCGTCGTCCGCGAGGTCGCTGTGGCAGGGGGCCTTGCCCTCCTCGGCGTGGACCGCGGCGCGGGTGCGGGAGGCGAGGCGGTGGATGACCTCGGGAGACAGCACGCCGCGGGCCTCGAGGGTGGCGCGCGCGTCCGGGGTGAGCCCCGGGGAGCGGAGCACGCGGTCGCGCTCGAAGCCCTCGGCCTTACCGCTCGTGAACTCCTGGATCTCCTTCGAGATCCGGACCGAGCACCAGTCGTGCCCGCACATCGCGCAGAAGTCGGTGTCGACGTCGAGGTCTTCGTCGTGGAGGGCGCGGGCGAAGTCGGGGTCGAAGGAGAGCTCGAAGTGACGCTCCCAGTTCAGCGCCGCGCGCGCCTTCGTCAGGTCATCGTCGCGATCGCGGGTCCCCGGGATGCCGAGGGCGATGTCCGCGGCGTGAGCGGCGATCTTGTAGGCGACGCAGCCCTGCTTGACGTCGTCCATCTTCGGCAGCCCGAGGTGCTCCTTCGGGGTGACGTAGCAGAGCATCGAGGCCCCGTGCCAGGCCGCGGCGGTGGCCCCGATACAGCTCGTGATGTGGTCGTAGCCCGGGAAGATGTCTGTCACGAGCGGCCCGAGGACGTAGAAGGGAGCGCCGTGGCAGAGGCGGCGCTGGAGCTTCATGTTGTACTCGATCTGATCGAAGGGCACGTGGCCCGGGCCCTCGACCATGACCTGCACGCCCTTGCGCCAGGCGCGCTCGGTGAGCTCGCCCAGGGTCTGGAGCTCGGCCAGCTGCGCGACGTCCGAGGCGTCGGCGAGGCCACCGGGGCGCAGGCCGTCGCCCAGCGAGAACGACACGTCGAAGCGGCGCATCACGTCGCAGATGTCGTCGAAGATCGCGTACATCGGGTTCTCGGCCCGGTGCGTGAGCATCCACTTGGCGAGCAGCGAGCCGCCGCGGCTGACGATCCCGATGAGGCGGTCGCGCACCATCGGCAGGTGCGCTCGCAGCACACCGGCGTGGATGGTGAAGTAGTCGACCCCCTGCTGCGCCTGGTGCAGGAGGGTCTCGAGGATGTGGTCGTAGCCGAGATCCTCGATCTTGCGCCCGAGGATCATCGAGTAGATCGGTACGGTCCCGATCGGCACGGTGCTGTTCTTGATGATGGCGTCACGGCAGGCGTCGATGTCGCCGCCGGTCGACAGGTCCATGACCGTGTCAGCGCCCCAGCGCTCGGCCCACTCGAGCTTCTCGACCTCGTCGGCGGTCCCGGAGCTGACCGGCGAGGCCCCCATGTTCGCGTTGACCTTGGTCAGCGAGGCGCGGCCGATGGCCATCGGGTCGAGCTTGTAGCCGAGGTGGACGCGGTTGGCCGGGATGATCATGCGGCCGGCGGCGACCTCGTCGCGGACCTGCTCGGTGCTGAGGTGCGGCTCGCGCTCGGCCACGCGGCGCATCTCGGGGGTGATGACCCCGAGGCGCGCGTGCTCGAGCTGGGTCACGGCGACGAACCCGGCCGGCGCGCGCCAGCGCCCGTCGTCGTCCCGGGTCCAGTCCGCCGGCATGAAGTCCCACGCCGTCTTGCCGCTCGGCGCCGGCATCCCCGGGGTGTCGGGGGACGAGAAGGTGCGCGGACCACCGACGTCCGCACGCGCCGCGAACGAACCGGGGGAGGTGCCTTCGCCACGGCTCGACGGGTTCGTGGCGCCGTGCGTGGGGAGGTTCAGGTCGAGCTCAGGATAGGCGGCCATGCGGTGTACTCCTCGGGGGGCCGGCGAGACAGCGCATGGTGTGAACCATCGCTCCCTACGCCGGTCCGAACCGGATCAGGTTCTACGGGTACGTCTCAGCGGAGGTTCAGCGCCCTCCGCGCCCCGGCGATTTCGCGCACCATAGCGCGCTCCGTGGGGGTTTGCCACAGCCGCGAGCGGCCGCCGGACCCGGCGGGCGGTCCCGGGCGCGCCGACGGCGGCCCCGACGGGCGGATGGACGGGGGCGGCGGCGATCCCCGCACCCGGATCACCGCGCCGGGCAGGACGCCGAGGCCGGTCCGACGGCGGACCTCGGGACCCGCCCCGCCACGCTCCTCAGGGCGCCGCCGTGACGGTGACCCAGGCCTTCGGGACGTAGTCCATACGCCGCTCGTCGTAGGCGACCTTGGCCTCGTGGACGAGGACGTGCACGCCGATCGCGGTGTCCTCCTCGCCGTCCTTGAGGCGGAGGCGGGCGCGCTCCTGGCCCTTCTCGACGATGATCGTGGCGGTGCCCTCGATCTTCTCCTCGCCGCTCGGCGCGTACCAGATCGAGGTCTTGACCTGCTCGACGCGCACGACCGCCTCGACCCCGCGGACCCCGCGGCCGACCCCGTCGACCTCGAAGCGCGTCCCGGCGTCGACGCGATCGCCGCTGAAGTCCCGGAAGGCGTCCGGCGCCGGGGGCATCACCTCCACCGGGGGCGGGGCGGCCTCCTCGGGCGTGATGACATGACCGCCGCTACCGCACGCCCAGGTCAGCGTGGCGGCGAGCGGGAGGATGAGCAACAGAGACATGTTCGCATGCATGACGACAGCGTACCTCGACGGGCGCCTGGGAGCACGGCGGTGCGGGCACCCCGCCGCACCAGGTCGCGGCTGCCTGGCCCGCTTCGCGTTTGGCCAGGCGGCGAAACGGTGTCGTATCGATCGGACCCCTGCGGTCTCCGCGGCTCAATCCGGCCGACTGCGTCGTCCTACGGGAGCAGCGACGACCTCCGGGTCCCGCCCTGCCGATTCAGGTCGGTTTCAGCCGCGGATGGCGCCCATGAAGGCGTGCTTGAGATCCTGGGGGGTCATCGTCGGGCGCCCGAGGTCGTCGCGCGCCCCGATCTTGACCCGCACCTCGAGCAGCACCGGGCCGTCCGCGGCGAGGAACTCCGGCCAGGCGGCGTCGAGCTCGGCGCGGTTGGTGGCGAGCCAGGTGCCGGTGTAGCCGCAGGCCGTCGCGACCTTCGTGATGTCGATGGCGAAGGCGCAGGTCGGCTGCCCACCCACGCTGTCGTGGGCGCCGTTGTTGACGACGACGTGCTTGTAGTTGCGCGCGCCGGAGGTGCCGATGGTGGCGAGGCCGCCCATGTGCATGATGACCGCGCCGTCGCCGTCGAGGCAGAGCACGGTCCGATCGCGGCGGTCGAGGGCGACGCCGAGGGCGATCTGCGAGGAGTGCCCCATCGATCCGACGGTCAGGAAGTCGGTCTGGTGCGACTGCCCACGCTGCTCGCGGAGCTCGAACAGCTCGCGGGACGGCTTGCCGGTGGTCGACACCACGAGCGCGTCCGCGGGCAGACCGTCCACGATGACGGAGATCGCCTCCTCCCGGGTCATGTCGTAGGGCGAGGCGGTCTTGTTGATGAGCTTGTACTTGGCGAAGAGCCCCTTCTTCACCACCAGCGCGTACGGGCGCTGATCGCGCTCCATCGCGGCGAGGGCGTCCGCGACGGCGGCCTTGGCGCCGTCGAGGTCGTCGGGGAGCACCACGTAGGGGACGTCGATCGCGCCGAGGACGTCGGGAGTCACCGCGCCCATCTTGACGTGCTGCGGCTCGTCCTTGACCCCGGGCTCGCCGCGCCAACCGACGACGAGCAGCACCGGGATGCCGTAGACGGCGGGGTCGGCCAAGGACGTCAGCGGGTTCACCGTGTTCCCGAGCCCGGAGTTCTGCATGTACACGAGCCCCGGCCGACCGGTGGCCAGGTAGTGGCCCGCCGCCAGCGAGACGGCGCCGCCCTCGTTCGCGGTGATGATGTTGCGCTCGGGGGGGGTGTTGTCGGTGACGAAGGCGCAGAAGTCCTTCAGCAGCGAGTCGGGCACCCCGGCGAAGAAGTCGACGCCAGAGGCGGTCAGGACGTCGTAGAACGCTTTACAGTCGAGCATCTCGGCCTCCCGGCGGCGCGTCGATCGGTGCACGCCAGCCTGCCGCGTTGCGTTATTTCATCCCCCACACGCCGTCAACCGGATTCCGAGCGGGTGTTCGGGCGGGCGACGAGACCGGAGCCTCGCCGCGAGGTCGCGACAGCGGCGAGCACGCGAGGTATGTTCGGCCCGTTCACGAGCCAGAGCACGACCGTGGAGCTGCTGACACACCCCGTGTCAGCCGTGACACTGCTCGGCGCCCCGCACGGAGACGCCGAGCGGCTCTGCCCGCGGAGCGGCGACGTGGCGCGGTCTTTGCTACGTCGTCCGCAGTCCATCCGGAGGCCCCGATGCGCATCCTGTCCCGAGCCCGCCTCGCGCTCTCGCTTTTCGCCGCCCTTGCCCTCCTCGCCGCGTGCGGCTCGGACGAGCACGGCCCCACCGACGCCGGGACGCCTCCCGTCGCCGAGGAGCAGCTCGCCGGCGTCCCGGCGTTCCCCGACCCGGGCCGGCTGGTCCAGACGGTCGAGTCGATCCCGCTGCCGACGGGCGGCTCCACCGCGGCGATCCCGGGCACGCTCCCCGACTCGCTCGCGGTCCTGAGCGTCACCCTCGTCGGGCCGCGCGATCAGCCGACGGCGATCGAGGTCGGCTTCAACCAGCCGATGAAGACCGTCGACGGTGACCAGCCGCTCGCCGAAGGCGGACCGCTGCGCTTGACCCCCGCAGTGCCCGGCACCCTGCGCTGGATCAATGACGCGACGCTGTCGTTTCGACCCTCGCGCCCGTTCCCGGTGGCGACCCGGGTGACGGTCGCCGTCCAGCCCGGCCTCATGGCGGCCTCGGGGCAGACCCTGGCGGCGGCCCACGAGGAGAGCTTCGAGACGACGCGCCTCGAGGTGACCTGGGCGCCCTACAGCTCATGGGATTATCCCGCCGCCCGGGAGCCGAAGGACGCCCTCCCCGTCGAGCTCAACCAGGCCGTCGCGCTGCGCGACGTCGAGGGGCTCGTGAGGGTCGTCGCCGCGACCTCGAACGACGCCCTGAAGCGCGGCAAGGGGGTCCCCGTCCCGTTCACTGCGCGCGCCCTGCCGGCGGCCGAGAACGGGACCGCGCGCACGGGCTTCGAGCTCGTCCCGCGGGACGGCTTCGCGGTCGGCGTGTGGTACCTCGTCACCCTGCCCACCACGCTGCACGGGCCGGGGCCGCTCGGGCTCGCCGAGACCCAGCAGATCGTCCTCCGCGGCCCGGAGAAGCTGCGCGTCACCTACGCCTCGTGCGGCTATGACGCATGCACGCCGGACGCCGAGTGGTCGGTCGCGTTCATCAACCCCATCGTCGCCGCGACGGCGCCGGGGTGCATCGCGCTGACCCCGCCCGCCGAGGTCACCGACGTGAAGGTCGACGGCGGCTACGTCACCTTCCACGTCAACGGGCTGCGCGCGGGCACCAAGACGACGCTCCGGGTCGGGACCAGCTGCGGCGACACGCTCGGCACCCACCTCGCCGCGCCCTACACCAAGGAGTTCGAGATCGAGGAGCCACCGGCGCGCCTCCGGATGAGCGAGGGGAGCGGGTACCTCGAGCCCGCCCCGGAGGGTGAGCCGATCGCGATCGGCCTCGGCGCGCAGGCGACCGGGAAGCTCACCATCCGGCGGCTGCGGGTCGGGCGGGACCAGCTCGGTGGGCTGCTGGCGACGGTCCTCGACGAGTACGGCGACTTCAACCTGAGCGAGGTCCCGGGCGGGACCACGACGACGCTCCCTGGGCCGGCCATGGACGCCGGCCTCCGCGACGTGCCCATCGCCCTCGACGATCTCCTCGGCGAGGGGCGCCGTGGGGTCGTGTTCGTCGAGGTCGCGGCCGAGCGCAAGGGGAGCTACGACGCCGCCCCGATCCGGCGGGCGCTGGTGCAGGTCACCGATACGGGCCTGACGATCAAGACGAGCCCCCAGGACACGCTGGTCTGGACGACGTCGTTGGCGACCGGCGCCCCCCTCGCGGGCGCTCGCGTGTGGCTCCTCGGCGAGCACGGTAAGCAGCTCTGGGAGGGGACCACGGACGCGTCCGGTCTCGCCAAGGCGCCGGGCGAGGTCGCGCTCGGCGGCAAGCCCCGGGTCGCGGTCGCGTCGGCGTCCGGCGACGACCTCGCGTTCGTCAATCTGGGCGACTGGACCACCCGCATCGACCCCTACCGCTTCAACCTGCCCTACGCGTGGGAGCAGCAGGCCGACGCCGTGCGCGGCTTCGTCTTCACCGAGCGCGGGGTCTACCGCTCCGGCGAGAAGGTCTATGTGAAGGGGTATCTGCGCCTGGACCGGGGCCGCAAGCTCGAGCTCCTGCAGAACACGGCCGCGACGGTCACGGTGAGCGACCCGATGGGCGAGACCGCGGTGACCCGAGAGGTCACCCTCGATCAGCTCGGCGGCTTCGACGTGAGCTTCGACCTCGACCAGGAGGCGGCGCTCGGCGGCTGGTCGATCGCGGTCCACCCTACCGGCGCCGAGGACGTCGAGGGCGGTGGACACGGCGGCTTCCGGGTCGAAGCCTACCGCCCCAACCGGTTCGAGGTGAAGGTGCTCGAGGCGCGGCGCGACGGCGACGCCATCCGGGCGGCCGTCTCCGGCCGCTACCTCTACGGCTCCCCGATGAGCGGAGCCAAGGTCCGCTGGTGGGCCACCCGGGTCGATGACACCTTCGCGCCGAGCGGCTTCGGCGACTACGCCTTCGGCGAGGCGTCCGACGCCTGGTGGTGGGAGCCCGAGGAGACCTCGTCGGCGACCCTCGGCGAGGGCAACGGCGTGCTCAGCGACGAGGGCACCCTGGACGTGTCTGCGGCGCTCGGCGAGCTCGACTTCTCCGACGGCCCCCTCGGGGTCGTCGTCGAGGCCGAGGTCACCGACGTCGACGAGCAGGTGGTGGCCGGACGCACCCGGCTGCGGCTCGACCCCGGCAGCTTCTACGTCGGCGTCGCGCGCGGCGAGTCCCTCGCCGAGGCGAACAAGCCCTTCACCGCCAGCGCGGTCGCCGTGTCTCCCGAGGGGACCCAGCTCGCCGGCAAGGCCATCACGTTCACGCTGAAGAAGCGGACCTGGGAGAGCGTGAAGAAGGCGGCGGCGGGCGGCGGCACCACCTGGGTGAGCGAGACCCGCGACAGCGTCGTCGCGAGCGTCGACGTCGTCAGCGTGGCGCGGGGCCCGGTCGAGACGAGCTTCACCCCGCCGTCGTCGGGCACCTACCTGGTCGAGGCGAAGGCGACGGACGAGGCCGGGCGCACCGTGAGCAGCTCGCAAGAGCTCTGGGTCTGGGGCGGCGGCGAGGGCTGGTGGGCGCGCTCCGATGACGAGCGCCTCACCGTCGTCGCCGAGAAGGACCGCTACCAGGTCGGCGACACCGCGCGCTTCCTCGTGCAGTCCCCGTTCGAGTCGGCGCACGCGCTCGTGACCGTCGAGCGCCAGGGGGTCATCTGGCAGAAGAGCCTCGCCATCGAGGGCGGCGCCCCGCTCATCGAGGTGCCGATCACCGAGGACATGCAGCCAAACGCGTTCGTCTCCTTCACCCTCGTCCGCGGGCGCGTGGCGGCGGCGGAGGGCGACCCCGACGGCGGGCGGCCGGCGGCCAAGATCGGCTACGCCCAAGTCTCCGTCGACCTCGGCGACAAGGCGCTGAAGGTCACGGTGGCGCCGGAGAGGACGAGCTACCGCCCCGGCGAGAGCGTCAAGACCACCCTCACCGTCGAGGACGCGGCCGGGCGCCCGGTCGCCGGACGGGTGACGTTCTTCGCGGTGGACGAGGGCGTCCTGCAGCTCACCGGCTACCGGACCCCCGACGCGCTCGGCGCGTTCTTCGCAACGCAGCCGCTCGCCGTCTCGACGGTGGAGAGCCGGCGCCGCCTGTGGGCCCGCATCGACCCGACCGACGACGGGATGAAGAGCGACTGGGGCGGCGGCGGCGACGAGGACGCGGGCACCAACTACCGCTCGGCCTTCGCCACCACCGCGGTGTTTCTGCCCTCGGTCGAGGTCGGCGCCGACGGACACGCGGAGCTCGCCTTCACCCTGCCGGACAACCTCGGCGCGTTCCGCCTGATGGCGGTCGCGGCCGCCGAGGGGAACCGCTTCGGGCGGGCGGACACGCGGGTCGAGGTGAACAAGCCCATCCTGATCCGCCCCGGGCTGCCGCGCTTCGTCTCGAGCGGCGACGTGTTCGAGGCACGCGCGGTCGTCCAGGCCCTCCAGGACACCGGGTCCGGCGAGGTGGTGGTGGCGCTCGCGACGAGCGGCCCGATCGAGATCCTCGAGGCGAGCTCGGTCACCGCGACCCTGTCGCGCAACAAGCCGGAGGCGATCACCTTCAAGGCCCGCGCGACCGCCCCGGGCACCGCCACCTTCGCGTTCAAGGTCACCGCGGCCGGCGCGAGCGAGGCGGCGGACGCCGTCAAGGTCGAGATCCCGGTGCAGTTCCCGGCGACGGTGCGCAGCGCCATCGAGTCGGGCCGGGTCGGCGACGACCACGGGGTCGCCGGGCTCGCCGCGCGCAAGATCGCGGTCCCGGAGTGGGTCCGCGAGGACGTGGGCGGGATCGACGTCGAGATCGCGGCGAGCCAGCTCGGTGAGCTGCTGCCCGGGCTCAGCTACCTCGTGAAGTACCCCTACGGCTGCGTCGAGCAGACGACCGGCGTGACCCTGCCGCTCCTCGCCCTCGGCACCATGGGCGAGGACTTCGCCCTGCCGGGGATCGACCACGCGCAGGTCCTGGCCCGCGCCCAGGCCGGCGTCGACCGCCTGCGCACGATGCAGCTCTACGGCGGCGGGCTCAGCTACTGGCCGGGCGGCGACGAGCCGCACCCGTGGGGCTCGGCCTACGGCGGGCTGGCGCTGGTGCGCGCCTCGAAGGTCGCGGCGCTCCACGTCCCGGACGCCGCCCTCGACGGCGTGAAGAGCTTCCTCCACAGCCTCCTGAGCGGGGAGTACAAGCCCTCGCAGTCGGAGTGGGCGGCCGAGCTGCACCCGGTGGAGCCCTTCGCCGCGTACGTGCTGGCGCTGGCCGGGGACCCGGACGTGGGCTCGCACAGCCGCCTGTACGAACAGCGCGCGACGCTGCCCGCGTTCGGCAAGGCGCTGCTCGCGATGGCCATCGCCGAGGCGGGCGGTGACCGCGTGATGGTCGACACCCTCGTCGGTGAGCTGCTCGCGGAGGTCCGCGTCGACGGTGATCGGGCGCTCCTCGAGAACAAGGCGCAGACCTACTACTGGTCGACGATGGACTCCGACGTCCGCTCGACGGCGCTCGTGCTGATGGCGCTCCAGCGCACCAAGCCCGACGACCCGATGGTCGACAAGCTCGCGCGGGGGCTCCTGGCCGAGCGGCGGCAGGGCCGCTGGATGTCCACCCAGGACAACGCCATGGCCATCCTGGCGCTGGCCGAGTTCTTCCACCGCACCGAGAAGCCTGGCAAGAGCTACCTCGCCACGGTCCGCCTCGACGGCGAGATCCTGCTGTCGGAGCGCCTCGCCAGCGCCTCCCTCGCGCCGAAGCGGGTGCGTATCCCGATGGCCGCGCTCCGCAAGGCCTCCGGCAAGCTCCTGACCATCGGCCGGGAGGGCGACGACGCGCCGCTCTACTTCACCCTGACCTTCGACTACGCGCCGCGCGAGGTGCCGAAGATCCCGATCCAGCGCGGCTTCGAGCTCGAGCGGGAGTACACCCTGGTCGGCGGGCCGCGCGCCGGCGAGCGCGTCACCGAGCTGAAGGCCGGCGACCTCGTCAAGGTGGAGCTCAAGGTCAGGACCCCGGAGCGCCGCCGCTACGTCGCCATCGACGACCCCTTCCCCGCGGGGCTCGAGCCGGTCAACACCGGCTTCGACACGACCGGGAACCACGAGGACGGCGACACCGGCACGAGCTGGGTCTTCAGCCACGCCGAGCAGCGCGACGATCGCGTGGTGGTCTTCGCCAACGACATGCCGAGCGGCACCTGGCGGCACAGCTACCTGGCCCGGGCGACGACCCACGGCGCGTTCCTCGCACCGGCGGCGCGGGTACACGAGATGTACCACCCCGACGTCTTCGGCCAGGCGGCGGCGATCGACATGACGGTCGAGTGACGTGCGACGGCTCCTCCGGAGGGCGTACCGGGTGGCGGCGCGCGTCGCCGTCGCCCTGTCCGCCGTCGTCATCGGGCTCGCGAGCTGGATCGCGGCGGTCCCGTTCCCGGAGGACGCCCTCGCCCCCACGGCGGTCACCAGCACCGCCATCGTCGACCGCGACGGGGGGCTCCTGCGCGAGGTCCTGAGCGACCGCGAGGGCCGCGGGCGCTGGGTGGCCCTCGCCGACATCTCGCCGCACCTCGCCCTCGCGACGGTCCACGCCGAGGACAAGCGCTTCCGCGACCACCACGGGATCGACGGGATCGCCATCGTGCGCTCGCTGGTCACGAACCTGAGGGCCGGCGACACGGTCACCGGGGCGTCCACCCTGACCCAGCAGGTCGTCAAGATGACGCTGCACGCCGGCGAGGCGCGCACCCTCGGCACCAAGCTGATGGAGGCGGTGTGGGCGCTCCGCCTCGAGGGGGCCCACACCAAAGACGAGATCCTCGAGCAGTACCTCAACCGCGCGCCCTACGGGAATCAGCTCTACGGGGTCGAGGCGGCGGCCTGGATGTACTTCGGCAAGCCGGCGTCCCGGCTGTCGCTGGCGGAGTCGGCGCTGCTCGCCGGGATCCCGCAGTCCCCCTCGCGACAGAACCCCTATCGCGACCTCGGCCGGGCGCTCTCGCGGCAGCGCAGCATCCTGGCCGCGATGCGAGAGAGGGGTGTGATCTCGCAGGACGATCTCCGCATCGCAGAGGCGGAAGAGATCCGCGTTTTACCGCGACGCAACAAGATCGTCGCGCCGCACCTGACCGACCGCGTGGCGGCGGCGCTGACGACCGCTGAGGGGCCTCGGCCCGGGGTGGTGGCGACGACCCTCGACAGCCCGCTGCAGCGGCGGGTCGAGGCCGTGCTGGCCCGGCAACAGGCAGACCGGATCACCCACGGGGCGTTTCAGGCCGCCGCGGTGGTGCTCGACACCCGCACCAGCGAGGTCCTCGCCTGGGTCGGCTCGCGCGACTACTTCGACGCCGCCGCGCTGGGGGCCAACGACGGCGTGACCGCGCTGCGCCAGCCCGGATCGGCGCTGAAGCCGCTCGTGTACGGGGCGTGGCTCGATCATGGCGGCTCGGCGGCGACCCTACTGGCGGATCTGCCGACCGAGTTCCCGACCGACGACGGCGTGTACCGCCCGCAGAACTATGACCGGCGTTTCCACGGGCCGGTCACGGTCCGAGAGGCGCTGGCGAGCTCGCTCAACATCCCGGCGGTCCTCGTCGCGGAGCAGGTCGGCGTCGACCGGCTGCTCGAGACCCTGCACGCCGCCGGGCTCGACACCCTGACGCTGCCGGCCGAGCACTACGGCCTCGGGCTCGCCCTCGGCAACGGCGAGGTGCGCCTCATCGACCTCGCGGGGGCCTACGCGGCCCTCGGCAGGCTCGGGTCCTGGCGGCCGGTCCGGTGGCTCGCCGACGCCCCGGCGGGCGAAACCCGCCAGGTCCTCACCCCGGCGACGGCGTTCACGCTGCTCGAGATGCTGACCGACGACCACGCCCGCGGGATCGGCTTCGGCGAGGGCGGGGCGCTCGCCCTGCCCTACCGGGTCGCGGCGAAGACCGGCACGTCGAGCGACTTTCGCGACAACTGGGCGGTCGGCGTCACGCCGGACTACACCGTCGCCGCGTGGGTCGGGAACTTCGACGGGCGGCCGATGAACCGGGTGAGCGGCTCGGTCGGGGCCGCGCCGACCGTGCGCCAGATCCTCCAGTTCCTCTATCCCAGGGCCGCCGGCCGGGGAGACGTCGCCTGGTACACGCCGCCTGCGGGGGTGGTGTCGGCGCGGCTGTGCCGGGTGAACGGGCGGCTCGCGAGCGCCCGCTGCGAGCGGACCTTCGACGAGTGGCTCGGCGTCGAGGCGTTCGCCCGCGCTGGCGACGGCGACGACGGCTACGTCGCGCTCCGCGTGGACCGGCAGAGCGGGCTCCGGGCGGGCCCGGGCTGCGGCGACGACGAGGTGGACGTGCGGGCATTCGCCGCGCTCCCGGCGGCGTGGCGCAGCTGGGCGCTGGACAACCGGATCCGGATCGCCCCCGAGGCGTGGTCGCCGCGCTGCCCGGGCGCGGGGCCGGCGGCGCCGCCGCTCGTGCCGGAGCTGATCAGCCCGCTGGCCGGGGACCGCTTCTTCATCGACCGCGGACAGGCGCGGGAGGTCCAGCTGGTCCGCCTGCGCGCGACCGGGGACGGCGGCGGGCCGCTGACCTTCTTCGTCGACGGCGCGCCGGTGGCCACCGTGGGGTCTCCGTTCGCGACCAGCTGGGCGTTGGCGGTCGGAGAGCACGACATCGCCGTCGGTCGCGGGCGGCCCGAGGACGGCGTCCGCATCACGGTGCGCTGAGCCAAGCAACGGCAGGTCGAGGACCGGAGTCCGCAGCGGGTGGGGGTAGCGGCGACGCAGTCGCGCCTACCCGGGGGTAGCGGCGACGCAGTCGCGCCTACCCCCACCAGCGGAGGACGCAGGGCCTCGACCGATACGATGGGAACGGGGTTCAGCTTCGACAGAAGATCGCGAGCGCTGAGCGACGAAGGGGGGAGCCGCTGGCTCCGGTTACCTCAGCGTGCGTTGGGATTCGACGCGACCCGTCGGAGGGGCTAGGTTCCCGGGCGCAACGTCCCCGACGGAGGAACCCATGCGATCACAGCTCAAGACGGTCTTCACGGCATCTCCCCCCCTCGCGCGGGGGCTCACCGCCGGCGCGGCGCTCCTCACCCTGGCGCTCGCTACCGGCTGTGGTGGGGGGCTGAGCTACACCGTCCCCGACAAGGACGTGCGGACGCTCACCGGCGCCGACGCCGAGAAGGTCGCCGCGGCCAAGGCAGACGTGGCCAGGGCGAAGGCGGCCTACGACGACAGCAAGCTCGCCATCGCGACGACGACCAAGGACGTCGCGGCGGCCGAGAAGGCGACCGAGGACGCCGGCAAGGCGATCGACAGCGCCGAGAGCAAGGTCGATCGGGCGGAGTCCGACCTCGAGTCCACCGTCGGTGCCGCCGAGGCGCGCCGCGACAAGGCCTACGCCGTCGCGAAGGCCACCTACGAGAAGGCGATCGCGGCGGCCAAGGCCGAGTACGCGAAGGACGTCGGCGCGGCCAAGGAGAAGTACGGGGCGGTGCGCACGGAGGGCGTGGGCGAGCTCAAGACCGCCGAGAAGCTGGAGCGCATCGGGGAGGCCCGAGAGGCGTACCAGAAGGCCCTGCTCGACGAGCGCGAGGCGCGCGAGGAGGAGGCGGACGCGGCGCTGTGGGCCGTCAAGGCCGACTACGAGCTCGCGAAGTTCGACGCGCTGATGGCGTCGCGGAGCAAGACCGGCGCGAGCGTCAACGAGGAGCGCCTCCAGTTCAAGGAGCAGGCGGCCGAGCGCAGGAGCATCCTGCTCGACCGGCAGCGCGAGGTCGTCGCCTACCAGAAGGAGACCGAGAAGGCGCAGCGGGCCCTCGAGAAGCTCGAGGGCAAGCCGACGGCCGCGCCCCCGGTGACGACTCCGCCCAAGGAGCCGGCCCCGATCGACGCGACGCCCGCCGCTCCGGTCGACCCGGCTCCCGTCGAGCCCGCCCCGACCGCGGCCCCGACCACAGCACCGACGCCGACGCCGACGCCGACGCCAGCGCCGGAGTAGCTCGCGACGTTTGCGGGGGCGGCCTCGCGGCGCCCCCGCGGACGGCGAGCCCGCCCCCGCGTCGTCGGCTACGCGGCCGCGGCGGGGACCTCGCCGGCGAGGACCTCCTCAGCGGTGACCTGGTCGGCGGCGCGCCCGTTGGCGAAGCGCAGCAGGCCGACGCGCTCCCAGTGGGGCCGGATGCGATCGGACAGCAGCCCGATCTCGCGCAGGTTCGGGACGAGGCGGCTGAACATCAGCGTGCGGAAGCCCTCCATCCCCGGCGAGCGGCCGATGAACTGCCGCCAGCTGGCCCGGCTGAGGCGGTGGGAGAACCACTCGTCGTAGACCTCGTAGGCGAGGAAGCGGTTGCGCATCAGCATCGCCACCTCGAAGGCCCAGTCTTCGCGCTCGCGCCGCTCGCGCTCGTCGAGCTGCTTGGTGATGTGCTCGCGCAGGGCGACGACGCCGTAGTGGACGTGCCGGGCCTCGTCCTGGATGACGTTCTTGAGCAGCTCCTTGAGGAGCGGCTCCTTCGTCTGGTTGTACATCGTCCCGAACGCGCCGAGGGCGAGCCCCTCGACCATGATCTGCATCCCGAGGAACTTGATGTCCCAGCGGCTGTCGGCCATGAGCGCGTCGATGATCGTGAAGAGGTTGTCGTTGATCTGGTAGAGCTTCTGCGCCTTGGTCTCGAGGTAGCGCGCGAAGACCTCGACGTGACGCGCCTCGTCGACCACCTGGGTGGCCCCGTAGAGCTTGCCGTCCATGAACTGCACGGCCTCGGTGACCTGCGCCGCGGCGAGCAGCGCGCCCTGCTCGCCGTGCAGGAACTGGCTCAGCGACCACGTCCCCATGTCGGTGATGAGCCGCACGCGCTCGGCCTCGGTGAGGCGAATGCCGAGCTCCTCACCCAGCTCCCAATCAAGAAAATCCATTGGGAACATGGACTTGTCGGCGTTCTCGAAGTCTACACCGAGGTGCCACGGGAGGTCGTCGCCGTCCCACTGGCCGCGCTTGGCACGGGCGTACAGCTCGGCCATCTCGGCCTGGTCGCCGGGGTAGCTCCAGTCGAAGTAGGCGCTGTGGCGCGCGGGCGTCAGGGTCGGCTCCCCCTGTTTGCCCCGCTTGAAGACGAGGCCGCGCAGGGCGGAGGGGCCGAGGGACGCCATGACCCGCGGGTCGCGCATCTCGGTGATGACCGACAGGGTCTCGCCGAGCTGGTCGAGCGCGCGCTGGACGCGGGGCGGGAGCAGGCGCTGGGCGAACTTCAGCATGACGTCACTCCATCGCCGCGAAGAAGCGGCGGATCTTGGCCTCGTGAAAGCGGGTGATGAAGCGGTGGACCAGCGGCATCACGCGCTCGACCATCCCGGCGGCCACGTCGGCGTCGAGGGTCGTGAGCCGCTCGGACAGGAGCGCCGCCTCGGCCTCGAAGAGCGCGCTGACGAAGCGCTCGTAGAGGGCGATGTCGGCGACCCCGAAGCCGCGCTCTGGCGTGAAGCCGAGGCGGCGGAGCTCGCCGAGGGTCTCGATGGCCCAGGCGTCGTCAATGGAGATGACGGGGCGACCGGTGGCGTCGCATCCGACCGGGACGACGCCCGCGTCCTCGAGCTGCGCGAGCTCGTCACGGCTGACCTGGTGAGCGTCGAGGAGCGGCTGCACGACCACCGTCTCCGGGGCATCGGCGCCGCGCGCCAGGGTCGTCGCCACCCGCCGCTTGAGATCCCGGAGCCACTGCCGCTGCTCGGCGGTGTACTGGCCATCGCCGCCGTCGATGAGCGCCTTGATGGCCTTGAGCGGCAGGAAGCGCTCGTGCTGGAGGCGTCGGATGAGCTCGAGGCGCTCGAGGTGTACGGCGCCGTAGTACGCCATGTTGCGGCCCGTCTTGCGCCCCGCGGGGAGGAGCCCCTCCTTGATGTAGAAGTGGATCGCCTGGCGCTGGAGGCCGGTCGCGTCGCACAGGTCTCTCATGCGGAGCGCCCACGACGGGTCCGCCTCGGGCTCGCCGGGGTCGGTCGTCCGGTCCCAGCCGCGGGCGGCGTCCGTCACGGGACCTCCACGACGACCGGCGTGAGCGGGCGCGCGACGCAGGCGAGCACCAGGCCGGCGGCCGCCTCGACCGGGGAGAGGCAGTTGGGCTCGTCCATGGCGACCTGGCCCGACACGAGGCGCACCCGGCACGCCGCGCAGCCGCCCATCGCGCACGAGAAGCGCAGCGGCGCCCCGGCGGCGACCCCCGCCTCGAGCAGGGTCTGACCGGGGGCGACGACCGTCTCAAAGAGGCGTCCCCCGTCGCGGACCGTGAGCGGCTGGAGCGTGGTGGGGCCGACGACCTGCTGGGCCGGGCTCCGAAAGCGCTCCTCGAGCCGTCGCTCCGGCGCGACACCCCGGGCGTCGAGCACCTCGTGGGCGGCCGCGAGCATGGGCGCCGGGCCACACAGAAGCCAGGTGGTGTCGGCGTCGTCGGCGATCTCGAGGCCGTCGAGCTCGGCCCCGAGCGCCTCGGCGCCGAGGGGGCCGCGCCCGCACGGGAGGGCGTCGCTCGGCTCGTCGAGGACGTGGCGGACGACGACCCGGTCGGCGTGTTCGCCGGCGAGCCGGTCGAGGACGTCGGGGAACAAGACGTGAGCGACGCCGCGGTTGCCGTAGAGGAGGGTGAAGCGCGAGCGCGGCTCGCCGCTGAGGCCGGCCCGCAGGATCGCCAGCAGCGGCGTGATCCCGCTGCCCCCCGCGAGCAGGACGTAGTGGCGGCGCCGCTCGGCGTCGGGGGTGACGACGAAGCTGCCGCTCGGCCCGCGCGCGGCGAAGCGCTGGCCGGGCGCGAGGGTGTCGTTGAGGTGGTTCGAGACGAGCCCCCCGGCGACGCGCTTGATGGCGACGCCGGCGCCACCCGGGTCCCCGGCGGCCGTCCAGATCGAGTAGGCGCGAGGGTGCTCGACGCCGTCGACCGGGACGAGCAGGGTGAGGAACTCGCCGGGCCGGTGCGTGAGCGGGGCGCCGTCGACCGGGGCCAGGTAGGCGACGACGGCGTCCGGCGTGGGGCGCTCGACGGCCGTCACCTCGACGCTGCGGACCGGGAGCGGGCGGCGCGGGGCCGGCCAGGCCCGAGGCGACGTCCGCGTCACCAGCGGGGGCGGGGCGGTGCCCCCGAAGGTGTGGCGCAACATGGCGAGGTCGCGGCGCGCCGCGGCCACGCGTTCGGTGACGAGGCGGACGAGGCGCGACCGGAGGGGAGCGGAGCGTGGGCTGGCCATGTTCGACACGGTGGCGATACCGCTGCCGAGTGTCAAGCGACGCTTTACAGATCGAACACGCTCGCTACGCGGCGCCTCCACGCCGTCGGGCATCGGCGGGGGTGTGTGAGGCGAGTGGCCGGGAGCGAGCTGAGACGCGTCGGTATGCGCGGGGCGGGAGCCAGACCAAGTGCCGTGAATCGAGAGTGGGGTTCTGCGTCTCTACCGTGTTGGTCACGCCTCGCCCCTGGAGAGCGCCATGCTTCGGTCGCACGCTCGCACGCTTATCGCCCTCGCCCTCGGGTCGCTGCTGGTCGGCTCCACCGCCGTCGCCGCCGGTGGCCCAGGCCCCGCTCAGGTGGCGCGCCTCGACGTCCGCGCGCTGGTCTCCGCGGAGCTCCCCGACGGGCTGTGGCGGGCGGCCGTCATCGACGACGACGGCATCCCCGCGCTGGTGGTCGAGCAGGTCCGCGCGTCGGGCCTCGCGACCGCGAGCGGGCTCCCGACCCAACAACGCCGGATCGACGGCTTCCGCTTCGGCCCGGGGTTTCTGACCTTCGCCGGTCAGGCCGAGGCCCTCGAGGGGCTCGCCTTCGGTCGACGCGCGCTGCGCTTCGACGTCGTCACCGGCGCCGAGCGCCTGATCTGCGAGGTCCCCCTGCGGGGCTCGGACGCGTTCCAGGCGCGCTGCGCCGCCGAGGCCGACGTGAGCGACACGGCGTTCGGCCCGGGGCGCACGAGCTGGGCGTCTCGCCCCGAGGTCATCGCGGCCTGCGAGGACGCCTTCTTCGGCGCGTCGAACGAGGCCGCCTGCCTCGACCGCGTGGCGCGCTTCCCCTACCCGCCGGCCGGGATCGTCGCGGCCTGCGACGCCCAGACCTTCGGCGACGCCAACGCGCTGGCCTGCCTCGCGCTCGCCGCGGCGGCGGTCGCCGACCCCTCTCGGACCCTCGCCGCGTGCGACGCCGCGATGTACGGCGACACCAACACCCTCGCCTGCTTCCGCCTCGCGCTGCGCGCCCGCTGGGACGCCACCCCGGCCATCGCCGCCTGCGACCGCGCGATGTACGGCGACGACAACGCCCTGCGGTGCATCGGCACCGCAGTGAGAGCGCCGATCGACGTCAGCCGGACCGTCGACGCCTGCGACCAGGCGAGCTACGGCGACGACGCGGCGCTGACGTGCCTCAGCCGCAGCGCGTCCTTGTGAAACACCGCTCGGGCGAGCGCCCCCCACCGCGCACGAGCGGGTTGTGCGGCGCCGCCGCGCGAGTAGTATCCGCGCCATGCGCGTCGCCCTGATCAGCTGTACCGACATGCCGGAGCCGGACCCCGACCGCGAGGTCCTCGCCGCCGGCCTGGCGGCGGCCGGGGTCGACGCGCGGTGGATCGCGTGGAACGGCGGCGACGCCGGCCAAGCCTGGGCGAGCTTCGACCTCGCAGTCCTGCGAGCGACCTGGGACTACCACCTCGCCGTCGATCGCTTCCTCGGGTGGGTCGACGCCGTGTCAGCCGTCACGACCGTGCTCAACCCGCCCGACGTGGTGCGAGCGAACGCCCACAAGGGCTACTTGAACGAGCTCGCGGCGCGCGGCGTGCCGACCGTCCCGACCGCGCTCGTCCACCCCGGGAGGACGGAGGAACTCGCTGATCTCGCGGCCGCACGAGGCTGGCGCGACGTCGTCGTGAAGCCCGCGGTCTCCGCCGGATCGCACCTGACCCTGCGCGTCGCCGCCAACGACCCGAGCGGGCAAGGACACCTCGCCACCGTCCTGGCGACGAGCGACGCCCTCGTGCAGCCCTACCTCGCGGGCGTCGAAGGAGACGGCGAGCGAGCCCTGGTCTGGATCGACGGCGCCTTCACCCACGCCGTCCGCAAGGCCCCGCGCTTCCTCGGCGACGACGAGTCCGTGACCGGCCCGCTGCCGATCGCCGACGACGAGCGCGCCGTCGCGACCGCCGCCCTCGCCCCCGTCGCCTCCCGCCTGCTCTACGCCCGGGTCGACCTGTGCCGCGACGACGCCGGCCAACCGCGGGTCATGGAGCTCGAACTGATCGAGCCCTCGCTGTTTCTGCTCCAACACCCGCCAGCCCTCGAACGCCTCGTCGCCGCCATCGCGCGCCGCGCTGCCGCCGGCGGCTGAGCGCCGCGCGGCGAGGACCGCGGGCGGCAGCGCGGCGCGATCGGCCGAGCGGTCTATCGCGACGCGAAGCGAAGAAGCGCTCCGAGTCGCCCAAGCCCGTATTCTAGAACGAGCACGAACATGGTGCTCCTCATGTGCAATGCGGCATCGACGCACCGCGAGGAAAGGAGTTCGAACCGCCCGGAGCGTTCTGCTACCCTCGACTCCGAGGACGGGGGAGGCCGAGCGTCTCCACCGAGCACCGGGGGGGGCATGGTCGACCGCAGGTCCGGGGGGGACGCGTCATCGCGTCACAGTCTCACGCGCTCGAAGTCAGCGTCTGCGGCGGATCCGCCCCCCGAGCCGCCTCCCCTCCCGGCCGCCCCGGCACCGACTCCAGACCCGGCGACGCTGCGTGCGCGTAAGCGGGCGCAGCGCAAGGCCGCGGAGACCAGACGCCACGACGCTCCCCGGGTCATCATCGCGGACGAGCTCGCGGCAGACGTCGAGCCGCCGCCAGCCCCGCGGGTGATCCCCGCTGCGACGCCGCCGGCGAGCGCGCCCCGGGCTGCGACGCCGCCCACCGAGGCGCGGGCGAAGCCCGCGTCGGCCGCGGTCTTCGCGATGGCGGAC